>JAGRNW010000069.1 GCA_020440555.1 Chlamydiia bacterium | reverse complement strand
TTGAGCCCGTTGCCTTAATTGGGCACGGCGGGTTCTAACGAGGGGGGAGTCCGAGTGATCGGCTCCTCTACTCTATATAGATTTTGATAGATTTTGATAGACATTTTGATGAAAATATGCTAATTATAAAGATGTAGGGGAATGTGTAAAAAGGAGGTTTGAAGGGGGGTTATGTGGTTTTTTTAAAAATATAAGTAATAACACTTATAAGGGGGTTGTTATGATGAGTATCAAAAAAGCCCTTCTGCACAGTTTGCTCTTAGCGGCTTTTGCTATGGTTCCCGTCGGGGCCAGTTATGGATCTGTCGTGATGCCAACTGACAAAGACCACACAATGGATCAAAATGAATTAGAATCTCAAAAAGATAAGGTTGAACGTAAAGACATGAAGAAGCTGGATTCTGATAAGAAAGAATCTGAAGATAAAGATGTGAATGATCAAGAGATCAGTCGGTCTGGTGTTGGTTTCGGAGTGTATTACGGCCGGCCTTATTATGGTAGGGGGTATTATCGCCCATACTACCGTGGGTACTATCATCGTCCATACTATCGTCCATATTACTACTATCGACCCTACTACTACTACAACTGGTAAGAGTGAAAAAGTGTAGGAGTTATTGAAGCTTGAAAACTCTGATGACAGAGTTCCTTCTCGGTGTCCTGTTCCTTTCGCTTCTTGTGATCCATTCGCTCGGAGGGAGGGGGCAGGCCTTTGGTTTTATTGGAAATTTTTGGTTGTCTTTAACTTATTTTAGCCGTTCGGCTGTCCAACAAATGGGGACCACCTCAGGATAGGGGGTTATTTAGAAGTTAATCAGAATCTAAAGTGGGTTCATAAACTGGATGAATGTCAAATCCAATCTCTTGAATGGATAAAATTAGTTTTAAGATAGGCTCCCACTGAGCTTTTTTATCAATTTTTAGAAAAATTTGGGTTTTAGATTTATCTTCTGGAAGGAGGCCTCGATGGTATTGTCTAAGCAATTCTTCAGCAATTTCTCCGCAGGAAGCCATTTCATGGTCTCTAATCTCCGTGATCCATTTATATTGTCCTTCATCTGAAATTGAAAGATTGATCACTTTGAATTGAGAAGAAGCGAGGTTGATTTGCTTTGTCACTCCTAAAGATTCAGTTTTTGCCTTCACAAGATTAATTTCAGTGTCACTCATAGCAACCCGAGTAACAGCAAGTGAAGCGAAAACGGCCAACATTAAAAAGAGAAAATCGATCATTGGCGCAAGTGTAAGGCCTCCCCGATCCTTAAGTTCATCTATTGGAACAAAACTCATCGAATTCCCTCCTCAGAGTCAATAAGATGTCCTAGGGCCAGAGCTTCATTTTCAATGGTGTTTAAAAGACGAACGACTCTCAGTTTCAGTGTTGCGTAGAAAACCATGGCCAAAATAGCCACAACAAGTCCTGCAACGGTTGTTCCTACAGCGATTCCAAGGCCATCGAAAATAGAAGCTAGAGTATCAGGAGAACGATTGACATCATAGAAAGCATAAAAAAGCCCTAATACTGTACCAAGAAGCCCGAGCATCGGTGCAATGATTGCCACATCATTGAGTAAAGAAATTCTTTGCCACAGGCCCACTCCACAGCGGCGCCCTTCCGCTTGTATGGCTTCCATCATCACTTGATGTCCATGTGAACGAGAGGAAATTCCCGAAGCGATCACACTAGCTGTGAAATTGTGGGCATTCTGACAGGTGACCAGGGCTGCATCATATCTTTTTTCCAGAAGTAAAGAACGGATTTGATCGAGGAAGTGTTGAGGCATCATTCCCGAGAGCCTAAGGGTGAATGCGCTATAGAGCCAGAGGATGAGAGAAAAAAGGGAGATGATCATTAAAATAGTGTAAATGAAAGGAGAGCCTCTGAAAACCTCAACTAGATCGAGGTGGGCAGCAGAAGAAACCAAGTGGGGATCGTCGGCTAAAATAGGGAAGGGGAAACTCATGATAATACCTCATTTTTTAAGTTGGATGAGACCATACCTGAACAATTTGAAGCATCGAGATTTTAGTGTAGCTGAGATCTCGATGCTTCAAATTGTTCGGGTATAACCGATCATAGAATGAAGATGCAAGAATTTTTCCAGCGAGGTATAATCTTCTTTGCGATGAAACCAAAAGATTTAAAATATCCTTTTTCATTTAAGGAGCGGCGCCCTTATTTTCACGATAAGGTTCTGTTTGTTCCCGAATATTATTTCAGTCATCATCTTTTCGATTTTCCTCGTTTGGAAGGGGAAGTGAAAATGGAATATTGCAGCGGTAATGGACACTGGGTGATTGATCGAGCCCTTCAAAATCCAGATAAATTATGGATTGCTGTTGAGAAACGGTTTGATCGTGTGGCTAAAATTTATTCAAAAATGAAAAATCGAGGTGTCGAAAATCTTTTGATTGTGTGTGGAAAAGGAGAAGATTTTACTAAACATTATCTTTCTCCCTGCTCCATTTCGGAAATCTTCATTAACTTTCCAGATCCTTGGCCCAAAGATAAGCATGCTAAACATCGTCTGATGTGTCCTGATTTTCTTGGTCTTCTTGAAAATGTTCTTAAAGATTTTGGAAAAGTTACTTTTGTCACAGATGATGCGGTTTATCTCGAAGAGACGCGAAGCTGTTTTGAGGCTCATGCGGCTTTTGATTTTTCTGAGTATTCTTCTAATGTTGTTCACTATGGGAGCTCTTATTTTGAAACTTTGTGGAGGGAAAAAGGGAGGATGATTCATTACCTTCAGTTTAGTAAAAAGGAGAAGGTATGCTAAAGCTCGCTTTTAAAAAATCTCCTCTTTTTTTCACTTGTGAATTTTCGGGATTTGTTCAAACTTTTTTGATGAATCAAAAACCTTTTATTCCAAAAATCTTTGACGGAATCTGTACGGAATATAAATCTGGTTTTAATACATTGATTGTTAAAAAAGAGCAAGAGGTACCGAAGGGGGACCTTTTATTATTGTGGGAGGTTTCTCCCGATGAAATTGATGATTTTGTGGCAGAGATATGGCCTAAATTTGCCCATCGTACATTTGGACTTCTCCTCTATCGGGGAAAAGCGCCGCCCGATCTCAGAACGACCTTAGCTGAGTTGCCTGATGAATTGATGCCTTTTTTGGCCCTTGATCTTTCCGATATCCAATCCCCCTATGAAGCCTTTTCTTTGCTCTCTCCCGCTAGGTTTGAATTCTTTCATCTGATGGTGAAAGGAGGAATTGTTGCTCGTTTTCCTTTTGCTCGCCCGTTGATTGGATGGGAAGAGCAGGGGAGTCCCTATGTTTTTTTTGTGCGATCACCGCCAATGCCAAACCTGTCTCGGAAAATCCCTCTTGCGATTGTTCACCCAGCTGTCCAAAAATTCCAAGCCTGTTTTGATCGTGAGATTGAAAAACTTGAACAAAAGAAGGTTCCCTTCCGGGTGATTCATGAAGAAGAAATCACTACTCATTGGGAGGGGGTCGATACAATGATGATTTTTGAAGAAGGACTGTCTTCGCAAAGTAGGAGAAAAATCGCTGGATTTTTAGCAGCTGGAGGAAAATTACAAACTTTCTAAGTGACGGAGCATGGCCTCAGCTTCGGGGAATTTCTCCCCTCTTTTCCCTTGTCTGTGGGCTGCAAACCGATCGATAATTCGATTTGCCAATATCTTGCCAAGTTGGACCCCTTCTTGATCGAACGAATTAATATTCCAACAAAATCCTTGAAAAGCGATTTTGTGTTCATAATAGGCTAATAGGCTACCCATTGTGAAGGGATCGAGTTTTTTACCTAATAAAATTCTGTTTGGACGATTACCTGGGAAAACTTTATTGGGATTATCACTTTTTTGTCCTTTTGCTAAACCGATAGACTGAGCGAAGAGGTTAGAAAGGAGTTTTTCTTGCGAGTAGGTTCCTTTGATGATATAATCTTCATTATATTGACTTTCTCTAAAACCAATGAATTCGATTGGAACAACATTTGTACCCTGATGGATACACTGATAAAATGAGTGCTGGCCATTGGTTCCGGGTTCTCCCCAAATAATAGGACCAGTATCAAAATCGACAGGATTTCCTAGCTTGTCGACTCTTTTTCCGTTTGATTCCATATCACATTGTTGTAAATGCGCAGGAAAACGGATCAAAGCCTGAGAGTAAGGGAGAATAGCGACTGTTGGGTAATGGAGGAAATTTCGGTTCCATATGCCGATCATTGCCGAAATCAAAGGAAGGTTGCGATGAAGATCTTTTTCGAGGGCAATATGATCCATCTCGTGGGCTCCTTTAAGGATGTTCACATATTGATCAAAGCCGAGGGCAAATGAGAGCATGACCGCGCCTACCATAGAAGTGGCAGAGTAACGCCCGCCGATGAAATCCCAGATGTAGAAACTTTCCAGGTATCTTTCACGGTTATCCATGGGGGAGCCCTGTCCGGTGACGGCAATCAAATGTTTGTTGCTATCGAGACCTGCAGCTTTAAATTTAGCTCTGACAAATTCCTCGTTTGTAAGAGTTTCCAAAGTGGATCCTGATTTAGAAACAACTACCACAAGTGTGCGAGACAGATTAAGATTTTTTAGCACAGCGGCTGCATCGTCGGGATCAACATTGGAGATAAAATGAATCGATCGATTGGGGAGTTGATAAGCCTTTAACGCCATATAGAGTGCTCTAGGTCCCAGATCTGAGCCACCGATTCCCACTTGAATCAAATGGTCAAATTGTCCCTTTTTTCCATCAACTCTAAGAAGAAAATCTTTGAGTTTATCGCATTCTTTTCGAGCTTTAGAGGTGGCGTTTTGAGCATTTTTTCCTTTATTTTCATGTAGGAACAGATCGCGCATCGCAGTGTGTAGAACCGTTCGATTTTCGCAGGGATAGCGGTCGATCTTATTGATGACATCCCCCCGTTGCATCGCTTCCATTTTTTCGAGAAGATGGGCTTCTTGGGCTAGCTCTTTAAGAGCATATAAGACATCATCATTAATTCGTTCGGTCCCAAAAAGAAGTTTGAAGTCTCCGGCTTGAGCTGAATACCTTTCTATCCGTTCATGAGAGAGGTTTCCTTCCTTCGTCAAATCGTAAGGGGTGGTAGCCAGTCCTTTTAAAACGTGTGTGGCTTTATATTGACGGAATGACATGTGTTCTGTTCTCTGGTTAGGTTGATGGAAAGACATAAGGGCACCTAGTTTTTTAAAATTCGCTTATATCACCAGTATAGATAAAAGAGTTTTGACTTTGAAGAACATTCTCGTTAGGTATACAATGAATCGTCTATGCAAGAAAATTTAGATATTTTCCTCCCCGGGCGCTCAAATTGCTGTCATGTTGACCAGATTCCTTTTAATGAGGGAGATGAGATTGTTTCCTTTCTTGATGATGAGCTTAATCGAATCGATTGTTGCAAGGACTGTTGGGGAAAAAAAACAAACAAGGGAAAAATTTTTTGGAAGTGGATAATCCCTAAAAAAAAGACAAAAATCCCCCCTCCTGATTTTCAGGCCTTGGAATACTTTAAAAATTATTGTGAAGAAGAAGATCTTTCTAGCCTCAAAAAACGATTTATTCTCGCTATGTATCTTGAAAGAAAAAAACAAATGGTTTTGCGTAAAAAAGATAAGAAAACTCATACTCTCTATTTTGAAATACTAAGTTCTGGACAGATTAGCGTAGTCAAAGAGGTAGCTATTTTTCCTCAAGAGGCGGACGAGATTTTATCTGAACTGGTTGCTTGTTTGAAAGAATGAATGCAATAATTGCCGATTTTCTTCTTTATCTTGATGCAGAAAAGGGGCTTTCTCCTCATACGATTGAAGCTTATCTCCGTGATGTAAAACGATTTGTTGGCGCAACCGTAAACATTCCTGTCTCTGTTGACAGCGTGATCGAATTTCTAGTGCAGCTAAAAGACGGAGGGTACGCCCCGGCCACTATCGCTCGTACCTTGATGTCAATAAAAGTTTTCTATCGATTTCTGATTCGAGAGAGGGTGATAGAAAAAAATCCCCTGGTGGGGATCGACTCTCCTAAACTTTCTTTCGTTCTTCCTTCTGTTTTAACTGAGCAAGAGGTTACTAGACTTCTTGACCAACCTCCGGAAGGACGCTGTGGCCTGCGAGATCATGCGATCCTTGAAATTCTTTATGCGACAGGGATCCGCGTCTCAGAATTAGTGAATCTTTCTATATACGATGTCGATGATCACTTTTTAAAAGTGAAAGGAAAAGGGGGGAAAGAACGACTTGTTCCGATTGGAGGGAGGGCGATTGCTGTGATCGATCACTATCTCGTGAGCGATCGAGCTCAGTTTGAAAAGGAGAAAATTAGTTACCTCTTTCTGTCGAAAAATGGAAAAAAAATGGATCGAATTGCAGTCTGGCAGATCGTGAAAAAGCTGGTGAAAAGGACAGGAATCAATAAATCGATCTCTCCTCACAGCCTTCGTCATAGCTTTGCTACGCATCTCCTTGATCATGGGGCTGAACTTCGTGTGATCCAAGAGATTTTGGGTCATTCAAATATCGCTACCACTGACAGATATACTCATCTAACACATACTAGGCTTCAGAAAGCTTTTTATCAGCATCATCCAAGAAAATAGATAAGAGTCTTTTCAATCGATTAACTGTAAATTCTTTACAAACTTATTGTTAAGTTTTTGCAAAAATGTCTTTTTAAAATTTAATATTTAGGTTAATGTATTCTTAATTCTTTAATCGAGAGACATGTTCGATCGTAAATGGAATAATTTTAAAGTTTAATTTATCAAAAGGATGGAAAATGATGCGTTTAAGTCAATGGTTTTCAGTGATTTTTTCTATATCTTTGATCATTTCAATGACGCCGCTTGCAGCGAGTCATGAGATGCCCAAGAAGTTTCAATATATTACAAGTAGTTGTAAACCTCAGCCGGGCCCGCCAGGGCCGACTGGTCCCACTGGTCCAAACGGGGGGGCAACGGGAGCAACAGGCCCGACCGGTCCAACAGGTCCGTCAGAGCCTGGTCCACAGGGGGATCCAGGGGCGACAGGAGCGACGGGTCCCACAGGTTCTACGGGAGCAACAGGTCCTACAGGTCCTACAGGAGGTGCGGGCGCAACAGGTGATGTAGGTCCAACGGGTCCTACAGGTCCGACGGGTCCAAATGGTTTGCCTGGAGTCACTGGTCCAACAGGCTCAACGGGAGCAACAGGAGCGACGGGTCCCACAGGTTCTACGGGAGCAACAGGTCCTACAGGTCCTACAGGAGGTGCGGGCGCAACAGG
>JAGRNW010000068.1 GCA_020440555.1 Chlamydiia bacterium | reverse complement strand
GGTATTTGAAAGGCTTATTGGCAATGATATTTTTGGATAGAAATGAGTGTTAAATCTTTTTAGTGAAAACTCCCTGACCCGTAAGAATTAAACTGAACAAATTGAAATATTTAATAACTAAAAATAAAAAAGAAAAAATATGTCTAGTTCTAGAATTGAAAATCAAGATTTCCCTGTTGAAATTAACACAAAGGCAGATGAGTCGAAAAGAAACATGCAGAATCGGGTGATTCGTGCAGTCGCGTTAGCGTTTTTTGTCACAATCATCGCAGTCATTTTGATTGGTGGTGGGGGCTGTATGATGTATGCGACAGGACTTAACACTTTACCTGTATTTATTGGAGGTGTTTTCCTTGTAGGAGCCGGAGTTGGATTTTGCATTTTAGATGCAATCCTAATCGGTCGTGTCATTCGTGACATAAAGAAGAGGTATCAGTCACTTGAAACATCACGGAAAAATAATCATGACGCTTGCACATCTAATACAAACAATGCAAAACCCTTCATAGAATCAGACTTACAAAGCTCAATGAATGATGAGAGTTCAGTCGATGATGAAGAGAATTCTTCTTTAGAATCTTCCGAGGAAAAACAGCTTGCTGTTGTTGAATTTGATTTAGCTCGCCTGTTTACTTTATGGTCAGAACAAAAAGACGAGGCGTTAATTTTTAAAACAATAAATTCTAGAATTTTGAGTCAAACATTAGGTTCTCTTCTTGAGGAAGACTGTGAGAACATGGATGCAGAATTTCTTATTTGTTTATTTAATAAAGTTAAGAATGAAAAAAAATGCGCAGATCTAAATTTGCTTGCCAAAATGATTGTTTCTAAATGTTTGCTTTCCGAGCAAGATCTCTCTATCGATGATGACGTGATGGGAGATTTATCAAAACAAATTCAGGGGCTATGTGCTATAAATGAAGAAGTTTTTTGTAAAATAAATAATTTTACATTTCTTGCAAGCTTATTCTTTAAAGTTAATGAATTAAAAAATTCACACCAGCGGAACACTGTTTTGGACAGGCTTGCTGCACCCATTTTTGGCAAATTTTTGATGGATGAGAAATGCAGAGATCCAGATCATCAATTGATGAACATTCTGGCGGAGCGGATGTGCTTCATGACAGACTTTTCGCCTATTGTTGCTTATACAAGGTCTAATAATCAAAAAAATTTTAATCTTGATTTTCTTGTAAAACTATTGTCTTCTGTTGAAAACTTGAAAAGCCCCCCGCGTTTTGATATTAAAGCAGTATCAGCCTATCTTGCTCAACTTATTATTTTCAACATTTTTTCCATTGGAAAAATTACGGATAATAAACTCTATCAAATCGTGGAAAAAGTGGCTCCGAGTCTTGACTGTCGATATCAGGAGGTTGAAGCTCTTTGTAAGTTGACTGATGTTGAACTTGACTGGTTTGTATTGATGTTTTTAGTAATTAAGCAACATTTTTCAGATAAAAAGCAAGAAATACAAAAAAAAATATTTGAAAAAGAAGATGTAAAGGACACCCTTTCAGGCAAAAGTCTTAAAACGGCAAATTTATTGCACGCTACACTAAGAGATTTAACACAATTAAAAGAAGAATTAAAGTTTTTATTAGATTGTGATCATCAAATTTCTGGAGTTTTAGCTAAGGTGATTTTTTCCAAACTTTCTAAGGGGGAAAAATTTAATAGTGATAATAAAGTTAAGCTTGTAAAAGCGCTCGCAGATCATATTGATGTTTTAGACAATGAAAAAATAGCAAAAGACTTTGCCGATTTTGATTTTCTTTGCGATATACTTTCTTATCTTGTGAATTCTAAAGATGATAACCTTGATGAGGATGAGGATTTAGTAGGGGTACTTTTACCTACTTCTGATCAAGAGCGTCTTGATCGTGACATAGAGACACTTGTCATCGCCATACTCTTTCACCTGAAGATTGAAGATAATTTTATTAAGATAATTAATTATTTGAATTCATTAGAAGAAAACTTAGCAAATCAATTATTGCTTATCTTGATTGATAAGGATCCAGGATTAGGAGTTGAAATGTTCAAAAAATATGAAATGGAATGGAACAATGTAAACAGCCCCAACGAAATTTTCAAGCAAACGAAGATAAAAGGCAAGCTGTTTTCTATTGTGCGCTGCTTGCACAAATATGCGCCGAATAAGTTAAATGATCTTCTTAAAGAGGACTCCGCAGCCTGGAACGCTACCATGCATTGTTTAATAACTAATCCACTCAATTTGGAGCCCGGTTTGGAGGACTACATGAAGTGGCCTTGTTTACAAGAAGTGGCGAATGACTTGAAAAAATGTATTTCTTATCTCTCGTCGATTGGATGCTTTAGTAAGTTGTGCGAGGGATTAGAGTCGCCTATAGTAGCATGGAAAGGGTGGAATAATCTAAAGAAAGAATTTGATATGAAACTTCCCTTTTAATCGATCATCGATTTTTTATTCCCTAGTTTTCCCTCTCTCTGTTATCCTCCTTTGACAAAAACGAGGATACCATGACCCGCTACAATCACTTGACTATCGAAAAAAAATGGCAAAATCATTGGAATTCTAAAAAAATCTTTAAAGTTGATGTTCAAGATAATCAACCTAAATATTATGTTTTAGACATGTTTCCCTACCCCTCGGGCGCTGGACTTCATGTAGGTCATTTGATCGGGTATACCGCTACTGATATTATGGCACGGGCTATGCGACAGAAGGGATGTAATGTTCTTCATCCCATGGGTTGGGACAGCTTTGGGTTACCTGCAGAACAATATGCCATTCGAACTGGAACTCATCCAGCTGTGACTACGGAAACTAATATTAAAAAATTTAAGGAACAACTCAATTCTTTGGGATACAGTTATGATTGGGATCGTGAGCTGAGGACATCCGACCCGGAGTTTTACAAGTGGACCCAGTGGATTTTTACCAGACTTTATGAAAAAGGATTGGCCTATGAAGCCAAAATGTTGGTCAATTATTGCCCTGCATTGGGGTCCGTTTTGGCTAATGAGGAAATTGAAGAAGGAAGGTCCAAAGAGGGAGGGCATCTCGTGGAGCGACGCCCTTTGAGACAATGGATGCTTAAAATCACGGAATATGCTGAACGACTGCTCGATGATCTCGAAAAGCTCGATTGGCCGGAAAGCTTAAAAAAACTTCAGAGAAATTGGATTGGAAAAAGTGAAGGGGCCGAAATTTATTTTCCCTTAGTGGGGAAGGACGAGAAAATTTCTGTGTTCACCACCCGCCCCGATACCATTTATGGGGTCACCTATTTGGTGTTATCTCCCGAACATCCGTTGGTCGAAAAGGTGACAACGCATGCTTATTTAAATGAAGTTTTAGCGTATCAAAAAAAGATCGCTTCTAAGTCGGAATTGGAACGCACCGAGCTCACCAAAGAGAAAACAGGGGTGTTTACAGGAGGGTATGCAAGCAACCCATTGACAAAAGAAAAATTACCCATTTGGATCAGTGACTACGTGCTCATGGGATATGGAACAGGGGCAGTGATGGCTGTTCCTAGCCATGATGAACGTGATCATCAGTTTTCGATTAAATATCGTCTTCCCATTGTTCGAGTGATTGTTCCATCAAATGAACCCGAATTGGAAAAAGAATTGATGACGCATTCAGATCTTTGGAATGGGGAGGGGAAATATGTGAATTCACGGGAGTTGGATGGATCACCTTCGCCCTATGGAAAAGATCAAATTATGGAGGCTATGGAAAAAAAGGGATTTTGCAAACGAACTATTTCGTATAAATTACGAGATTGGCTTTTTTCTCGTCAAAGATATTGGGGAGAACCTGTTCCCATCCTGCATTTTGATGATGGAACTGAGCGAGTTTTATCCCTCGATGAACTTCCTTTGCTCCCCCCGCAAATTACCAATTATAAGCCTAGTTCAACGGGAGAGAGTCCCCTTGCTCATGAAAAAGACTGGGTAGAGGTCATCGATCCCAAAACAGGGCGAAAAGCTGAACGAGAGACCAATACCATGCCCCAATGGGCAGGATCGTGTTGGTATTATCTTCGTTTTTTGGATCCACAAAATCAACATCAGGCATGGGCGGAGAGAAATGAAACCTACTGGATGCCCGTTGATTTGTACATTGGAGGAGCTGAGCATGCAGTTCTTCATCTTTTGTATGCCCGTTTTTGGCACAAGGTTTTCTATGATTTGAAACTTGTGAGCACCGATGAACCCTTCCAAAAACTTTGCAATCAAGGATTGCTTGTCGCCAGATCTTATAAACAAAAGGGTGGACATTATGTTAACCCCGAAGAAGTCGTAGAAAAAAATGGAGTCTATACACACTGGGAGACAGGAGAAATCCTGGTCAGTCAAATTGAGAAGATGTCCAAATCAAAACTCAATGGAGTTTCACCCGATGAGGTGATCGAAGAGTTTGGAGCTGATGCCCTTCGCCTTTACTCAATGTTCATGGGGCCGATTGAGAAAGAGAAGGTTTGGAATAGAGGGGGAGTGAGTGGATGTAAACGATTTCTAAACAGGTTTTATGAAATTGCCACTTCAAATAAAGTGAAAGAAGTTGTCTCTTTTGAGTGTGAGCAACAGGGAATGATGCTTGCGCATCGTCTACTTAAGGGGGTGACTCACGACACAGAAAAGATGCTTTTTAATACAGCAATTTCCAAAATGATGGAGTTTGTGAATGCATTTACTCAGCTTTCTGAGTACCCCAAAAGGGCTGTTACGATGGCAGTGCAACTTTTGATGCCCTACGCCCCCCATTTAGCCGAAGAATTGTGGCAGCATTTGGGAGAAAAGAAAGAACTTTCTTATGTCCCTCTTCCCTCCCTTGATAGCTCATACCTTGAAACGGAACAAGTGACTTACGTGATCCAAGTCAATGGGAAATTGCGAGGGCGTCTTGATCTTCCTAAAGAAACGGAGCAGCAAGAGATCGTACGTCTGGCAAAAGCGGATGAGACTATTGCAAAATTTCTTGACGGTGAGATCAAAAAAACGATCTTTGTCCCTGGTAAACTCCTTAATCTCGTTGTAGAAAAGTGCTCTATCAGATAGTTCTTCATTTTGTCGCGTTGATCATTTTCCCGAAAGTTTTGTGGGAGATGATTACCAAAAAAAAGTACAGAAAAAGCTTTTTAAAAAAGTTTGGGCTTGGATTTCCTAAAATCGCGACCAAAAACGTGGTGTGGATACACGCTGTTTCCGTGGGAGAGACGAAGGCTGTCGTGCCTCTTGCTAAAGAACTTAAAAAGGATCACTCGATCCATCTTTTGGTGACTTCCGGCACGGAAACGGGCCATGCGACGGCTATACAAGAGCTTCCGTTCGCCGATTCTCATGCTTATCTTCCCTTAGATTTTTTTTATATTATCAGACCTATTGTCAAAAAAATACAACCTAGTCTTCTTCTAATTTCTGAAACAGATCTCTGGTTTAGCCTTCAAAAATCGGCTAAAGAATATGGAGCTAAAATTGTGTTAGTTAATGGAAAAATCTCGGAACGGTCAACCTCTCGTTTAAAAAAAGTTCCTTTTTTTTCACGCTCTCTTTTTGACACAATCGATTATTTTTGTGTTCAGGGGGAAATCTACAAATCTCGTTTTCTGTCTCTTGGTATTGCTTCTTCTAAAATCGTTGTGACGGGCAATCTTAAAATTATGCCCCCTCCTTCTTTAATTAACCGAGAAACTTGGCGAAGGAGGCTTGGGATTTCTCAAGATACGGTTGTCCTGACCTGTGGTTCTACTCATGCTTCTGAAGAAATTGCTCTTTTAGATCTTGTCGAGGATATCCCTAACGTTAAAATCCTTCTCGTGCCTCGTCATCCCGACCGTTTTGATAAAGTAGCTGCCCTTTTGGAAAAAAAAGGCATTTCTTACTCTCGTTTTACAAAAAATAGTGCTTCCTTAGCACGGGTGACACTCGTTGATAAAATGGGGATTTTAAATATTTGTTATAGCCTTTCAGATATCGCTTTTGTGGGGGGGACTCTCACCAAAAAAGTAGGCGGACACAATTTGATCGAACCCTGTTTTTTTGGTGTTCCTGTTCTTTATGGTCCCCATATACATGCCCAACCAGATCTTTTTGAACTTCTAACAAAGTTTGAGGCAGGGGCCCCTCTTGCACAGCTTAGGGAACTCCTTATCTCGTCTCAAAAACGAAAATGCATAGGAAAAAATGGGCTAAAATTGACACGAGAATATGCTTTGGCCCTTCCCAAAACAATTTCAACGATTTCTCTCTTGTTCGAAAAGAGCTATCCTGATAAGATTGGTGCCTTACCGCGGGATGGAGCAGTGGTTAGCTCGTTGGGCTCATAACCCAAAGGTCGGAGGTTCGAGTCCTCCTCCCGCTATTTTTTGAGATTAAAGTTTATTAGTCTTTTTATATCGGTGTTTCAAAGTTCTGTAAATAAAGGCAAAATCGAGACCATCTAAAAAATACTTCAGGGCGGCATAGCTCAGGTGGTTAGAGCGGGGGAATCATAATCCCTGTGTCGTGGGTTCGAATCCTACTGCCGCTATATTCTTTTTATAAACGTTGTCTAAATCAGCCTTCGGCCAGTGTATTTTAACTAAAATTTTTTGATACGTTTGACGTAACTTATTTCCTCGATTTGTTTAAAGAAAAACCCAAAACTCAGGGTAATAACAGAGGGGACATTTTAATCGTAAATGTTCACCTCCCCTTTTTTCGGGAAGGGAATGAACTTCTTAACAAACCTCTGTATTAAGAACCGATGGAGGCTCAACCCCAGCATAAAAGCTTTCGACAACTTTCTGGATGAACCCAAGGATATTTTTACCCTGTTTCTTTAGTGTCTGCGCTACCGTTGTCATGCGCTCGACAAAGCGTTTCCCTCTGTCACTTCTCGTTCCAGAGCTCTTTTTACGCCAGACCACAAGCTTTCGCAGATCTCTTTCCGCAAGGTTATTGGTTGGTTCCATACCACGTATTTTGGTGAAAACCCAAAGATGAGAAAACCGATCCAGCAGTTTTTCACTCAATTTTGAAAGCCGATCACTACCATTAGCAAAACCATCATAAAGCCAGTTCTCTACACGCTTTTTGCGATGGCCGAGCTGCCTATTTCTCTGAGATAACGATAGCTGCCCCTCTCGGTACTTCCCATGAATCCCGCAAACTTGACTGAGCTCTTTGGCAAGAGCCCTTCCTATTTCCTTATCAGGGCCATCTCTTTCAGCGTATTTCCTAAACTCTCTTATCAAATGGGCTAAGCAGAATTGATGTTTATCTCCGAGCAGGTTGTATACCCAATCAAAATGAAGATTTGCCCAACATTGATTTCATGACATAAAAATTGTCATTGATGCGCCTCCGCATGA
>JAGRNW010000067.1 GCA_020440555.1 Chlamydiia bacterium | reverse complement strand
CGTAAAAGCCGTTGATGCCACCGAACTCCTTGTTGAACTCGAGCGCCCGACTTCTTGGTTTTTGGGCATGACTGCCCATTGGGCATTCGCTCCTCTTTGCAGAGAAATCGATCAACGTCATCCTGGGTGGGCCTACCATAGCGCCGAAACCTACGTCTGTAATGGTCCCTTTAAACTTGATGTATGGAAACTCAATGATGAGCTTCAACTTGTCCCCAACCCCTATTACTGGGATCAAAAAAAAATCACCTTGGGCAAAATACAAGTTAAAATTGTTGAAGATCAAGAAGTAGCTCTTTCGCTGTTTAAAGAAGGTGAACTCGACTGGCTGGGAGATCCCATGACAAAAATTCCTCTTGCAAAAATCAATGAACTGAAAACTCAAGGGGTGCTGCATACCGATCCGATCAGTTGCCTATTTTGGCTGCAACTCAACCTCACCCGCCCTCCCATGACAAATCTTAAGGTGAGACAGGCACTAAGCAGAGCAATTTGTCGACGCACTCTGATCTCCTCAATCCTTAAAAGCGACGATGCACCCGCCTATAGCTTTACCAACACTCCCCTCTTCGAAGAAATGGATCAGTCACATGCTTTAACTCTTTTTAACGAAGGACTTTACGAACTAAAAATTCCCCGCTCCCAGCTCCCTCCATTTGCTTTCTACACAAGTGATTTTGAAGAGCATGAAAAAATCAGCGAAGCGATCGCCAAAATGTGGGGAGATACTTTTGGGATTGAAATTCGTTTAGAAAAACTGAACTGGGATGCCTTTGTCTCTGCCCTAATCGGAGGAGAACATACTGTCGCAGCAATTCCGTGGTATCCCAGATACGATGAAACTCTTCTCTACTATTTGAGTCTTTTCTCAATAAAGGGCAAAACAATCGATCCCATTAGCTTCGTGACGATGTGGAGTCATAAACAGTTTGCCGACCTCTTCGAGGCAGCTCAAAATGAAGAAGATCCCATCAAACGGTTGAATATTCTTAAACAAGCAGAAAAAATATTGATCGAAGCTATGCCTGTGATCCCTCTTTTCTTTCAAAAATTGCGTTATATTAAAAATTCCCGTCTACAAAATGTGATTTTATCCAATATTGGTCAAATCGACTTCAGAGAAAGCTACATATCAAGGAGCGACTAGATGAAAAAAATTCTCCAATCTTTTATGTTCTTAACAACCTTCCTTACAGGATGCGCATCTCCCATGAATGAAAAAACAACACTCAAGTTAAACTGCGAGCAATCGCCCGCCTCATTGATTCCTCACTATGGGGTCGATCTCAACTGCCGTAACCTACAAAATAACCTCTATGAGGGGTTAGTCCGTCTCAATCCCGATTCAAAGCCCCATTTGGCAATCGCTAAAAGCTATACAATCTCGAACGATCAAAAGACATATACTTTCTTTTTAAAAAAGACAAAATGGTCAAATGGAGAACCTTTGACAGCTTACGATTTCGAAAGAAGTTGGAAAAAGGCTATTGCCCCTGAATCCGAATGTCTCCGACCCGATCTTTTCTACCTGATTTTAAATGCTAAACAAGCAAAAGAGGGGATCCTCCCTCTTGATCAAGTAGGCGTCATAGCTAAAAATAACGAGGAACTTGTGGTCACCCTCGAGCACCCTGCCCCCTATTTTCTCGATCTAATCGCAACTGCCATCTTTGCCCCCATCTACCCGAATCATTCAAAAGTCCATGTGGGTAATGGTCCTTTTAGAGTCACCGCTTGGAAGAAAGAACAACTTCTTCGCTTAGAAAAAAACCCCCATTTCTGGGATAAAACTTCCCTTAAAATTGATCAGATCGACATCACTTTTATTCATGACCCTAATACTGCTCTTTTGCTCTTTGAGAAGGGAGAACTCGATTGGATGGGCAACCCCTTCACCTGCTTACCCGCTGATGCGATCAACCCTCTAAAAGAGAAGGGATCTCTCCAAATTACTTCAATTGCTGGAAATTACCTCTTTAGCTGTAATGTAGAACGTTTTCCCTTGAACAATGCAAATATCAGGAAAGCGCTTGCCTGTGCAATCAATCGGGAAGAAATTGTGACTCATGTGATGCCTGGAGAAACAGTTGCTTTTTCCATTCTCACTCCATCGATTGAAGAAAAATCCGTCATTTCTGATGGAAACTCTTTGGAAGCCCAAAAGTACTTTAAAATAGGCCTTCAAGAACTCAACTTAAACTCTGATACTTTTCCCTCTCTCGTACTCACTTATGCAGAGATTGGGAATCAGAAGAAGGTCGCCCAATCTGTGCAACAGATGTTTAAAAAAAGCCTCGGGATAGAAGTTGCTCTTGAGGGACTCGAGTGGAATCATTTCTTTAACACCTTTATCTCCCATAAGTACCAAATTGGAGGATGTCTCTGGTATTCAGTTTTTAACGATCCCATCTACTTTCTCGATTTTTTGAGAGAGAAAAAAAATCGGTACAACACAACCGGATGGGAGAATCCTTACTATCAAGAGCTTCTTGCCCATGCTGACGCCACTATTTTAGAAGAACAAAGGAACGAACACCTACGAGCAGCTTACCTTCTTCTACAAGAGGAGATGCCAATGATCCCCGTTTATTTTGAAAACTACAAATATATTAAAAGAGAAGAACTTACAGATGTTTACGTTTCCCCTCTTGGACATGTTGACCTGAGATGGGCGAGTTTCAAACCGAAGAAGGTTGCAAACGTCCAATGAAATCTTTTCATCATCGGAAGGCCGCTGGACGAGAACTTGCCAAAGCGCTTGTCTCCTACGCAGAAGCGCCCAATACTCAAGTCATTGCCCTTCCCCGCGGAGGAGTGGTGGTGGGGGAAGTTGTTTCAACGACTCTTCATCTCCCCTTAGACATTGTCTCTCCCAGGAAAATCGGCGCTCCTTTTAATCCCGAATTGGCTATCGGAGCGATCACTGAAACGGGGGAAGGTTTTTTTTCAACACGGTTGATTAAAGAACTAGGTATCTCAAAAGAGTATCTCGATAAGACAGTCGCTGAAGAAAAAGTAAAAGCAAAGTGGCGCCTTGACCATTACCGCGGGGGACGCCCCCCGCGTGATCTTGAGGGGCAAGTGATTTTGATTATCGATGACGGAATCGCGACAGGATCAACAATGCATGCTGCAATTCAGACAGTGCGAACAGAAAAAGCAAGTTGCATCATCGTCGCAGTGCCAGTAGCGCCCCTTGACACTGTAATCAGGCTTGAGAAAGAGGTGGATAAGGTAGTTTGCTTATATTCTCCCACTGTTTTTTTTGCTGTGGGGCAATTTTATGAGGAATTTGAGCAGACCACCGATGATGAGGTCATCTCCTTACTCAACTCAAAAATGGGATAAAAACCAAAGCTTCGCCAGGCGTGCTGCCTCTTCCAGAGTTCCTTCTTCCTCAAATAAATGTGTTGCTCGCGCCACTATCTCCAACTTTTTCTCACATTGAAGTAATGCCAATGCCTGTTCATTAAGCTCTATCACTCCATAATCGTTACCACCTACAATCAACAATGTTGGCGACTTCACCTTAGAAAGTGAAGAACCCGCCAAATCAGGACGTCCACCACGAGATACCACTGCCTTGATCTTATCTCCTTTTTCTGCTGCCGCCATCAAAGCTGCTGCCGCTCCTGTACTGGCACCAAAATAGGCGATCTCAAATAGACGTGTTTCCTCACATCTTTCAATCCATTCTGTGACATGCATTAAACGCTCTGCTAAAAATGGAATATTAAATCTAAGCTCGCGCGTCGATGAGTCTTCCGTTTCTTCTGACAAAGTGAACAGATCCATCAGCAGGGTTGCCAGATTCTCTTCTTGCAACACCTTGGCCACATACTGATTGCGAGGACTGTAGCGTGAACTTCCACTTCCATGAGCAAAAATCACAACACCCGATGCATCATGAGGAATGGTGAGCGTTCCTAGGATTTCTCCTGCAGGAACAGAAATGTTGATCTCTTGTTGTATGATTTCTTTTTTGATAATAACCCCCTATAGTCTCTTGTCTTTTTTTCTTATGGATACTACAAAAGGTTTATTATGAAAAGTGATGAAAACAAAAGAGTTTTTTTTGGCCTGCAAATTGATGCTCCTTGGCCAGAAAATCTGCCCGCAGGAGAGCTTCTTGCAGAGAAAGATCGTCATGCTACCCTTGCTTTCTTGGGTGATGTACATTTTCCTCTTTTGAAATCAGCTCTTGCCCGTTTTCCTCCCCCCCCTTTTCGAGTGGGTTTTTGTGGCCGCTTTGACAAAGTCCTTCTCCTTCCTCCTCATCATCCTCGCTTAGTTGCCTGGAATATGCAGTTTGGTGAAGAAATTCAAAAACTCATCGACTACCAAACACTTTTATCTACGTGGCTTAAAAAGGAAGGATTGATCTTCAATAAGAAACACAATTTTACCCCCCATGTGACTATGTGCCGAAGGCCTCATGCTCTGAGAGATTGGAAAAAAAAATTTTCCCCTCTCCCCTTTATTACAACGCACCTCCATCTTTATGAAAGTTTAGGTCAGCTGCGCTATCAACCTATTTGGAGTTATCCCCTCCTCCCCCCATTTAAAGAAATCGATCATACTGCCGATTTTGGGTTTGAAATTTTTGGAGAATCGCTTCTCCACCTTTTTTCTCATGCACAAATAGCTCTTTGCTTTATTTTTCCTCCTCTCATCGACTTTCTGATCACCCCCTCTCGCTTGGAAACTCACGAGGATGTTATCATTGCTTTAAATGAGCTTGTCTCTCACGCCGATATAGAGCTAGGAATTCCTTTTAAAGCAGTGAGCTTTCATGGAAATCTTAAACAAAAAAATACCATTTATAGCTGGGAGATGATTCTCGATGTTTAATCTGAAACAACAAGCCCCGTGCACCTACATTCTTCCTCAAGAACTAGGGATGAAAGTCCCCGGACTTGTGATTGCTTCCGAAACTCTTCTGCAGGAAATGGAGATTGAGAAGCCTTTAAATCAAGTGAAAAACGTTGCCCACCTTCCGGGCATTGTTGGGTACAGCATCGCTATGCCAGATATCCATTGGGGATATGGATTTCCCATTGGCGGTGTGGCGGCCATGGATGTCAATGAAGGGGTCATCAGTCCTGGAGGTGTTGGTTATGACATCAACTGTGGCGTTCGGCTCGCTGTAGTCCCTCTTGAATTTTCCAAGCTTTCAGAAAAAACTAAAGAGGATCTTTTAACCTCTATTTTTTCTGCTGTTCCTTCGGGAGTTGGACATGGACACAAAGAGGGAGAACTTTCAGAAAACTCTTATAAAAAATTGCTGGTAGAGGGGGCGCGTTTCTCGATTCAAGAGGGGTATGGATTTCCCATCGATCTCGAACATACGGAAAGCCATGGTTGTATTGAAGGGGCAGATTTTGATGCTGTCTCAAAGATTGCACGGGAAAGGGGGAAAAAACAGGTAGGATCAATCGGTTCAGGAAACCATTTTGTCGAAATTGGAGAGATCCAAGAAATTTTCTTAAAAGAGGTTGCCCAAATCTGGGGAGTGGTTGCTGGGCAAACTTACGTTTTAATTCATTCGGGTTCACGCGGATTTGGTCATCAAGTGTGTCAAGATACTCTCAACATTTTTATAAAAAAAGGCTATGCCAAACATCTCCCTGATGCTCAGCTTGTGGCGGCACCTATTCAAAGTTCCGATGGAAAAGAGTATTTTGCAGCCATGGCTGCCGCTGCCAATTTTGCCTTTAATAACCGTCAAAAAATTCTGCATGCCGTCAGACAAGCTTTTTCAGTTCTTTTTTCCTTAAACCCCTCCGACATCCGACTCATTTATGATGTGTGTCATAACATTGCAAAGTTTGAAACTCATCTGATCGAAGGAAAACAGAAAATTTTATGCGTCCACAGAAAAGGGGCTACCCGCGCCTATGGCAAAGGGGCTGCTGAACTCTCTCCCCTTTTTAAGCAAACAGGACAACCGGTTTTGGTGCCAGGAGATATGGGAAGAGCCAGTCATCTCATGGTGGGTCTTGGCAATCCCCTTACCTGGTGCAGCTCATGCCATGGAGCTGGACGGGCACGTTCTCGAGTACAATCGATGAAAAGTTGGAAAAGGCAAAACCCTATTGGAGCGATGAAACAGCGAGGGATCAAGGTCATGGCAAGTTCTTTTAGGACAATTGCCGAAGAGATGCCCGATGCCTACAAAAATGTCGAAGAAGTCGTGGAAGCCGTCGAGAAGGCAAAGCTTGCCAACCGGGTAGCCAGGCTCCGCCCCTCACTTGTAATTAAAGGTTAGTGATCACTTGAGTTTTGGGTTGGTCACTATTCACATGCTCTCGACGGAGGAAGAAGCTTGTAAATGATCCGTAGATGGAA
The DNA here is from genome assembly GCA_020440555.1 of Chlamydiia bacterium. Taxonomy (GTDB): domain Bacteria; phylum Chlamydiota; class Chlamydiia; order Chlamydiales; family JAAKFR01; genus JAGRNW01. The sequence continues at coordinate 1,124 of JAGRNW010000067.1, read as the reverse complement.
AGGAAAAATTACAGCAAAAAGGGATCGACAATAAACTCGCTAACATGGGTTCACTTACCCTAAGGTTCTTTTTTACTTTGTCTCCCTTTAACGAAACCACCTGACGGTTCTCATTGAGATAGGCCTGCGGAGACAAACAGCGTGCTAGCAAGAACGTACGCGGCCCATCCTTAAAAAAATCTCTTTGCGGACAAAAACAAAATGAACTCGTCACGGGTATTGTATGATTCCACTGATACTCAAAACATCCCGCCCATTTCATCCCGTTGAGAGGATCAACAATCATATAGAGAGTTCCTAACATAAAACCAATAGCATAAAAGGGGGTTCGAACTATGTTGCGAATGGATTCCCAAACTGTCCATCCCATCTCTTTGATACGCTCTTTGGCGATTGCACCCATTGTGACCGTTCGATCCTCTCGAACAACATAATCGTAAAAAATACGACTTGTTAGATAAACAATTTTTGGAACAATGATCGCACTATTGAAAAGGATGTTCAAAGCAGCATAAATGGGTATAACAGCCGTAATGATGATCCCTTTTCCGCGAAGGGTTATACAATCATTTCCAATTCCTTCGAAAACAAGACCTGTCGATCTATCATAAAGGGAATAATGACGCAGGACAGGATATTCACGTACGTCATTTGGATTCCCAGTGATGAATTTTACAGACTCAAACATCTGGATTTTTTTAACAAGCTCTTCTAATGCCATTGTTTTTTTGGCAATTAGATAAAATTTTCGCTCCCTGGAAAAGAGCCCTCCACCAACCGGGCGAAGCGAAATTTCATTTTCAATACAATTTTTTGCAATTTTTAACCAATGAGCAAAAGACTTAAAACGTCCCGCATCCTCAATAAGAATCGTCACCTCCTGATAATGGTGACTGACATCATATAGCTTAATACGCTCCCAATGTCCTTGCCCACAAAGACTTCCTCTAACAGGAAATTCTGGAATATCTAATGTTTTTAAAATCGATGCACACATTTTAGTTTCCTTTTTCTAAAAAATCTTTCAAAACTCATTGAACTTGGAAAGTTTAAACGGGCTCTTAACAAAGACAACAGCAGGGAATCACCCCCCTACCGACACAATCTGTCTTACCTTGCTTTCC
>JAGRNW010000066.1 GCA_020440555.1 Chlamydiia bacterium | reverse complement strand
TACGAGTCTAAAAAGCACAAGAGGTGCAAGCAAACTCCTCTGAATCCGAGGGAGAAAAACCCAAAACTCAGGTTAAATGCATTTATAGGGCACAAAATGTCAGGTGAAATCACTTCAAGTTCTCGTCATGAAGCGGGAAATTATTGGCTTTACATAACCGCTGCGGGAGCTGCGGTTGCTCTTATCTCAGGAATTGCCCTTGGAATTTTGCTTTGTATTTACACTCCATGGACTTCATCAGCTGTTTTAGCCTCAGCTGGAGGTCTTTCTGTTTTTGTTGCTCCAGGCATGCTTTGTGTTTTAGGATTCACAACGTTTGCAATTGGAACCGTATTGTTAGTTGTACGTGGATGTTTCCATAAACAAGAAATGAAAGAAAATAGACGTCAACTTATTTCCCTAACAAACGCACACGCTGAGGCTGTGCACGAAAATTTGTTTCCAACAAACACCGCTTCTTCTGAAGAAGATGAGGATTTCGATGACAAGAAAAATCATTTAGGTGATAGCAATCCACAAAATGCAAATAATGCAGAAATACGAGATAGGGCAACATCATTCCTTCCTCAAGCTCCTAGAGAATCGAAGATCATCCCGCAAAGTAATGCACCTTTGTCTGAATCAACAACTATGTTCACTCACGAAGCATTATCCGATGATAGCCAGGTTGATACTGAGGAAAGTTCTGATGATCTGTCAGCTAAAGGAAATGAAGACAGTGAAATGGATGACAATGAAAAAATTGAAAAACAACAAGGGGATAAAAGCAACATCACCACGAATCACCTAAGTTTTGAGTCGCCTTCCTCAGATTCAGAAGAGGTTACCTCGCAAATCTCGGAACTTCCAGTCGAAGTAAATGATCAAAAGCCATTTGCAAGATCGAACAGCACAGAAGATGCAAGCAAACTTTCTGAAGACGAGAAAGATGCACCCAAAATTCAGATTCATAACGCATCACCTACAAGCCCCTCTTTCCCCGTAAGCCCTCCTGTTGAACAACACACAGAAGAGGATGACAATGAAGTCGTTCCTGTCGCAACCATTAAAAAAAATGTTAATGATGTCATTCTTGACATTTTTAATCCGGTGGTCGATGAGGGGATTATACTCCTCATCAGATTGCTTAAAAGGCACCCTAACAAAATTGAAGAAAAAACAATTACAGAGGCAATCACCCATTTAAAGAACCTAGCCATCAATCTTTCCAATAATAATTATTTTCTTTTGAAAAGCGCTTTAAATCAGTTGCTCAAATTTCACGGAACCAACCGCAATCGAAGAAAAATTGGAGCTGCCCTTTATCTTGGCAATGAAAAAGAATTGAAGATTCTTCTTCGTTGGCAAGATGAACTGATACAAAAACGGCAACTTCATGGAATCGTCGACCTGATGCATCACAACATCAAAGGCGCACTTCCTAATCTTATAGCAAAAACCTTCTCTCAAGATAACGAATCGATGATTGAATTGATGAGAAAACTCATCAGCTTTTTGTGCGCCGCCTTCACCGATGAAGAATGGGACAAAATTGAAAAGTGGACAATTGATGACAAAAATTGGCTTGCTAAGGAAAAAGAACTCAATCAAACAAAACACTCCTCTCAACGTCGAACAGACGATGAGATAGAAAGTACCTTTTACTACACATTTGCTTATCGCCTTCAGAATCTTTTGCTTGAAGTTTTCGAAAGGGAATTTAAAAAATCTGAAAATGATGAAACGTTTGAAAGATTTGCTGCTCAGATTTTAGAAAATCGATTCCTTAAAACGGGAATGGCAAAAAAGATCAACGGTATCCTTCAGATGTGCGGGAAAGGAATCGGCATGGTCGAGCAGTTCCTAAACCCCAGTCTTGATTATAAAACGATCAAGATTCCTATGCAACGTTCACTGTACATCACTGAAAATGCTGACATTGGAAATCTTAGTGAGGATAAAAAATATCTTGAATTGATCGATCTTCAATATCACATCAATCAAGGTAAAAAATCCAAAGAGCACATCGCTCTTTTCTTAATTCCAAAAAAGACATTGAGCGAGAATCAAGCAAAGGCAGCCAAGATTCTCAAAGAAACTCAAATAGAAATTCCTCTCAAATTTCAAACAAAGATTCAAGATCTTCAAAAAAAATTTTATTCACACACAATTATCGCTGCAACTTGCCGTCAACAGGGGGGGGTGAAAGAACTTAGCACCCTCAAACACATCAACGGAATGGCAGGAACAATCAACAAAACTATTGATTTCTTTTTAGGATCTATTGTCTTTGCATTTGTTAAGCCCTTGAAGACAAAAGAAATTTTAATGACTCCTGCCGATAATTGGATACCGGTATTGGAGCCACAGTCGGGATGGAACCCTGCCATAAAGGTGATACGTAAAGTAGTGGGTTCTATTCTTGAAAATATTATCGAAGAAAGAACCGATAACATCGCCATGCTCAACTTCCCAGGTGTAGACGATAAAGATCTCGCTGATTTTCATAAAGCTATTATCACCCTAATTCGTCTCCTGGCGACTCCTGCGATCGACGCACTTTTTGGAGATATGAAGAACGAGTTCAGAAGCAAAACGATCTACAAGCTTGCGATTGAAAAGGGGGCATTAGGTGTGGTTGAAAAACGTCTTTTTGAGTTAAGTAACAACTTGGAGGGAGAGATTCAATGGGATGTTTTTGCCAAGAATGCCATAGCCCTCATTAAAGAAATGCTCTCCCTTCTAGATGAAATCGAGACCAAGAAGAGTGGCACATAAATTGCTTTCTCCTTTTAACCAAGAAACCTTTCAGGGAGAAAACAATGGAAATTCTAGAAAAAAAAATCGCCTATCTTGAATTTGTCAATGATCAACTCAGCTCCGAAATTGTCTATATTGACGATCTTCTCAAAAAAATTGGATTTGAAGGAGGGCTTGCGACCATCAAATGTGTTGCCGAAGAGGTCATCGAAGAAGGGTCATAAGCTCCTCTTCCGAGGCTTCAAAAAGATCGTCAAGAAGCTTTTGTTTTTTTTCTTTGAGCTCTTCTATTTTCTCTTCAATCGTATTTTTTAACAGATAACGTTTTACCAAAACGCGTTTTTGTTGACCAATACGATGGGCACGATCGATTGCCTGATTCTCCACCGCTCGATTCCACCAGGGTTCATAAAGAATCACCGTATCAGCAACTGTGAGATTAAGCCCCACACCTCCTGCTTTTAGACTTAAAAGAAATAGAGGGATCTTTCCTCCTTGAAATATCTCCACCACATTTCCCCGATTTTTTGTCTCTCCAGTGAGCTGGCAAAAATTCCATCCCCGTTCCTTAAACGTATTGCCTAATAAAGTGAGCATTTGAGTGAATTGAGAATAGATCAGCACCTTCCGCCCTTCTTCTATAGCTTCTTCTATATCCATGAGCAAAACCTCCATTTTACTCCCCAAAATGTCCGGCACATCGTGCAGAAAAGGTGTGAGTGAAGGATGACAACAGAGTTGTCGAAGGCGAAGAATTGTTTCCAAAATCTCCATCCGATGTTTAGACTCCCCTTCGAGCGAAACTTTTTTCAATAAAGAGCTTCTAGCACTAGCATGAAATGTTTCATAATAGTCTTGCTCTTTGGGTCCCATTTCAAGCCAGATGACTTGTTCAATTTTAGGAGGAAGATCCTTGGCTACCTCCTCTTTTTTTCTTCTGAGAAGAAAAAAAGAGGAGCTCACAGTTGGAGCGAGATGCAAAAAATGAAATTGAGACTCGAGATCTCTGCGTCGATTTTCGATGGGAGTCCCCGTGATCGAAAGACGAAAATGAGCTTTTAAAGAACGCGCAGCAGTAGCCGCTTGAGTTTTTTCGTTTTTTATCATCTGCGCTTCATCCAGACTCACTGTTTCCCATTCAATAGTTTTCAAAACCGCGTGATCTCTCTTTAACATTCCATAACTTGTGAGAACAATCGATGGATTTTCAAGCATTCGTTGCGTTCCATGATAAACATTCACTTTAGCATGAGGTAAAAACCGCTTGATCTCCAATTGCCAGTTGAAAAGAAGGGTGGCGGGAACCACAATCAGATGGGGGCCGTGAATGAGTGTGGAGAGAAAAGCCAATACTTGCACCGTCTTTCCTAGCCCCATTTCATCGGCTAAAATTCCCCCGAGGTTTAACCTGTAAAGGTGAGAGAGCCAATCGACTCCCGTTTGTTGATAAGGACGTAACTGACCAACAAAAGAGGAGGGAATAAAAGTTTTTTTGGGAACAATGATCTCTCGAGCACTTTCATGAATTTCAATAGGGAGTGTTTGCAACTCCTCTATCTCCTGCATTTGATGAGTTTTAAAACGAATCCCTCCACTCACAAGTTCTCCTTCAAGGGTCAATAATTTATCATATTTGGGAGGGAGGAGGGCTACCTGGTGCTCATTTAAGGGATGAAAAAAACTTTTTATATCCTCTATTCTGACTCCATGAGTCCCAAACTCCCCCTTCAAAAGAAACTGTCTATGATGAGAGCTGAGTTCAAGAGTTGGCTCTCCAAGAAGCACTAGTCTTTTTTGAAAATAATCTTTAATCGTCCATCCACATTCGAGTAAAAAAACGAGAGCCTTTCGGCAGATTGTAGGAGAACAAAAATACTCAATTCCTCTTTTTTGATACCCAACTTCCAGAAGATCTTTTTCCCACATCATCCGTTCTTTTTCTGGACCCTCAAAAAAAAGTTGAGCAAACCCGCCTAATGAATCCTTTAAGTGAAGCTCTGGCAAATAGGCGATGATTTCTCCTTTTGGAGAAGGTTTAAGATCGACAAAATCGACTTGTAAATCAAAAAAATAGAGAAAGGGGGGAGTGATTAAAAAATGAGGAGGGCCTCTTCCAATGAAAGCTGCTTTTTCAATGAGAATCTTGCGTGATCCGAAAAGAGCCATTTCTCCCTCTATTTTCCCTTTGGTAAAAAAATCGACCACAAGAGGCTTTTTTTCCCAAACAAGTCGTCCCGATGTGACAAGATCTTGAAGGGCAGAGTAGATTCTTTGAAAGGGGATGTGATATGAATGCTGAAACTCTCCCCCCTTAAATACTTCAATCAAACAAGAGGCTTTTTTTTCCGTTGAAAGAGGTGGTTTAAGAGAAAAGAGGAAATCTGGCATACTCTTCCTATGACAAAGTTAAAAATTTGGAATGCAACAACCTCATGGGAGGAAGCCGAAGCCGCTTGGGACAAGGGGGCCGTCATTGCTGCCCAAAAAAAACCCCTGAAACGACTTAAAACGCTCCCCTTCATGCCGGGGATCACCCCCGAAACAGCCCGTCATCTAAAGTGGAAAAGCTTTAAATATCTTCTTTTTCGGCCACGGGGAAAAATCCTCATCAAATATATCCTAAAACACCCCTTTAAATACACCTTTCGCTATCTCATCTCTCTATTTAGAAAAAAAAGTTTTATAAGAGAGGGGGATTTTTTTCTTTACGGCATTCCCTCTGTTAATTTTTTTGAGAAACTGTGTCATAACAAGAAAGCAAAGATTGTAGTAGGATTTTCTTACTGCCAAAAACCTTTTGAATGCCCAGAGGGGAGATTTTCTAAAGGATGCCTTGCCGATCCAAACCATGAGGTATGTAGGCAGTGTGATATCGGAAAGATCATTGCAGCAAGCGAAGAGAAAATGATTCCAATTGTGATTCCTACTGTTCACGCGATTGGAGAAATGCTTTTTGAATTAAAGGAAAGATTTCCTAATAAAAAAATTCTTTTTTTGATCACAGCCTGTGAGATGACCCTAAATATGTTTGGGAATTTTAGTCATATGCTAGGAGTCAAAGGGATCGGAGTGCGACTTGATGGGCGGATTTGCAATACGATGCGAGCATTTGAGTTATCAGAGGAAGGAATTAAACCAGGATTAACAGTTGTGACCGATGAAACACAAAGGAGAATCCTCGATCTTGTAAAAAAAATTACGATGAAACCTCAATCAAATGTTTGCGACAGAAAGGCTTGTTGCCCAACCGAGCATCAAACGGACGAAGACGAGGAGCAGAATAGCATTCGTCACTGCAAGCCCCTTTTCTCTCCTCGATGCAAGAAGAACAAGCTATAAATAGATCGTTGCAGTCCATGTTGGCACAATTATAATACGTATCACAAGAAACTTTGCAAAATGCACAATGCGCAATCGGAGAAGCTTTCTGTTCATCAATGGGAATGGCCAGACGTTCGTCAAACACAAAAAGTTTTCCCTTCCAATGCCGATTTCCCTCTTGTTGCCCATAAGCAATCACTCCCCCATCGAGTTGATACACATTCTCAAATCCTTCTTTTTTAAGAAGAGCTGAGTAAAGTTCACACCGAATCCCTCCAGTACAATACATCATCACTTTAGCTTTTCTGGGATCAATTTTTTGATTTAAATTTTGGGCAAAAGGGACAAAATCTCGAAATGTCTTCAGAGGGGGAAGATTGGCTCCTTCAAAATGCCCTATTTCCGATTCATAATCATTTCTTACATCAAGAAGGTAAATGGAGTCGTCGCCCGACTCGAGCATCTCACGCCATTTTTGGGGAGAAATATGTTCTCCCCCTTCCTTGGGATTCACTTCTCTGTCTAGGGCAACAAGCTGTGCGCGTGTTTTGACCGTCATTCGCGGAAATACGTTTTCTTTAATAGTGTGAATTTTAAACACAACCTCCGAGAAGCGAGGATCAGCTTTGAGCCATTCCATATAATCTAAGGCATCTTGAACGCTACCACTCATCTGTCCATTGATCCCTTCTCTTGCAAGATAAATGCGCCCCGTCACATCTCGATCTTTAAAGAATTTTTTGTGTTTTTTTACCTCTAAAGCAGGATCTTCTATGGGGACGAAAATATAATAAGCTAATGCATAATAACTCATAACGGTAGGCAGTCTAGCAAGTCGTCCAAAATAAATCCATTGAGAAAAAAAGGAAAGGAGTCTAACATTGCCGATCTATAAACTTTGAATGTTTGAGGTAAAAATAAATGGCAAGATATCGAGGTCCTAAGAACCGAATTGCGAGACGTTATGGCTCAAATATCTTTGGAAGGGCCCGCAATCCCCTTCTTCATAAGCCCAATCCCCCGGGCATCCATGGAGCGAGGCGACGAAAAAAATCAGATTACGGACTCCAACTTTTGGAGAAACAAAAGCTTAAAGCTTGCTTTGGAATGTTGGCTGAAAAACAACTTGTTTCAGCTTTTAAGAAATCCGCCAAGCAAAAGGGAAACACAGCTCAACTTTTTATGGAGAAATTAGAGTGCCGTCTAGACACCGTTGTTTATCGTCTTGGGTTTGGTCGGACCATTTTTGCTGCTCAACAGCTTGTTTCTCATGGTCACATTCTTGTTGATGGAAAGAGGGTTGACAGACGCTCTTTCCAGGTTCAGCCAGGAATGAGGCTTTCTGTTCAGGAAAAATCGCGCAAAAATAAAGCGATCATTGAATCCATGGAACTTCATGCATCAAAAGTTCCTGATTATTTAGAGCTTGATAAAGATGCTTTTACAGGTACTTTGACCATGATTCCTGAGATGCATCAAATTGAGGCCATCCTCCCTCTGCCGATTAATATTCCCGTTGTGTGTGAGTTTCTCGCTCATAAAACATAACGACTGTGGAAATTGACCAACGAGCGTATACTGTACAACAAATATTACAAAAAGTTTTCTGATTTTAGGAAGGCA
>JAGRNW010000065.1 GCA_020440555.1 Chlamydiia bacterium | reverse complement strand
ATTTTTGCCATAAATGCGAAAAAAAATCACGCTGTTTTCAAAAATCTTCTCAAACTAAATCCGCCTGAGTATATCTCACCTGATTTTTGAGTGATTTTTTGATAAAAATACAGTTCTTACGGGTCGATTACGTAAAAAAATTTGCTTGCGAGAGGCAAGTTTTCAAATCGGGCAGCCTGTCCTTTTCATTGACTCGCTGAGCCGGCGGGATCTCGACTTTCTCAATTCCTTCATAGGTCTGAATCACCTCGTAAAAGGAATTGCGCTGAGCGGGTTCAAAACCAGCTTTTCGTATCATTCTTAACATATCATTATGATCTACACGGTTGATCCATCCAGTTGCTCGATGAACATTCTCTTCCATGAGCGTCCCACCAAAATCATCGGCGCCATAATGCAATGATTTAATTCCATTCTCTTTTCCCTCTCCAAACCATGAGGCTCCCACATGAGGAAAATTATCTAGATAAATTCTGGAAAAACTAAGAATTCTAAAGTAAGCATCTGACCCTGCCCAGTGTTTAACCGTACGGCGAAGGGCTGTTCTTTCTCGTTTATAACTCCAGGGAATGAACGAAGTGAAACCTGGAACCTCATCCTGTGCTTGCCTAATTTTCTCAAGATGTACCAAGATGTCATGGGGCTCTTCGATATGTCCATACATCATCGTCGCGGTTGTCTTGTACCCGATTTTATGGGCAGCCTTATGGACATGAATCCATCCATCCGGATCCATTTTTTTTGGCGAAATTCCCAATCTGACTCTCTCCGATAAAATCTCTGCGCCCCCTCCGGGTAAAGTGCGCAAACCAGCTTCCCAAAGAGCTTTTAATACCTCCTCAATAGTTAAGTTAGAGATGCGGGCCACGTTCCAAATTTCGATAGCAGTAAAAAAATGGGGGTGAATGTCCGGGTAGTGTTCTCGGGCCATTTTCACAAGATTAATGTAATAATCAATTTTTAAATCATCATTTATTCCCCCTTGAAGTAGAACGGTTTTAAGACCTGCCTGACGAGCTTTCTCCAGATGGCCCATGACTTCCTCCACAGTTTTCGTGTAGGCCCCTTTGGCCCCTTTATGTCTGTAAAAGGCGCAAAAACTACAGTCGATATGGCAGACATTGGTGTAATTAGGATTGGAATCGAGAATAAAAGTGACTTGATGGGGGGAGTTTTTTTGGTTGCGGATGAAAATCGCTCGTCTTTGAAGCTCCTCGAGAGGGGCATTTTTGAAAAGGTCGAGACCCTCTTCAAAGAAAATTCGATCAGTCATGGTGACTCCTTAGAGTTTGTTTACAATCTCAGCACCTGTGATTTTTTGATGCCTTTTTTATCAATTTATGGGGTTTTTCGCAGGGCATAATGGACCAACTAGGCCAAGAAAAGCCCCATAAACTGATAAAAACAGGACGCAACAAGCATACGCACCAAGATTTTAAACAGGCTCTTAACCTATTTGACGAAAAGGGTTGAAAGTTATAAGATATTTCCTTTATTCAATCCCTAACATTTTTTGTCAATTCGTTTGCGCCTATGACCCATACAGATGAAATATTAGATAACACAGTTATCTCACTTGCAGATTTTTTAAAACAATTTGATGCTAAGCCATCTAGCGAAGAGAAACTCAAGTATGCTATCGATTATATGCGGAGGTGTCTTGAAGATAAAGGAGGGCCTCACTTCAGAGAATTTTGGGAATCACGAAAATCGTGTCTTGAGCTCTTCAAAGAACCCCTTCCCCACGGCCTACGGACGGGGCTTTGGAAAGATTATATCGATCTCACTCGCGAGGGACGTCAACTAAAATCTTTAATTGATGAGGAGTCAGCTTTTGCAGTGGAACAAATTGAACTTGCAGTTACGGCTCTCGAACACGAAATCGAAGCGTGGCAAGGTCATCCTTCTTCGATTTTGACAAAGGCTTCCCCGGTTGAATTGCCTCAGATCAAAGGAATTGCAGATCATCGGGAAGAGTATCTCAGAATTCAGCAGATGATTGAGGTTTTAACTATTTATGCTTCTAAGGTTCACGCGATGCGCAAAGAGCTTGTGGGTCAGGAGATGAGAATTCGTCAGAAAAATCAGTTTTTCACGCGTCTTTCTTCTCTTGGGGATAAAATCTTTCCGGAACGCAGGCAGCTCATAGGAGAATTGAGTGAACGTTTTAGAAATGATGTCTCTTCATTTGTCGAAGAGCATTTTTCTCCCAAGACTTTTTCTCAAGAAAAGGCCCGGCGTGGGGTGTTTTTCTTTCGTGAAGAGATCAAGGCTTTTCAAGCGATTGCAAAAATATTGACTCTAAATACACAAATTTTTACGACGACTAGGGAACAGTTGAGCGGGTGTTGGGATAAACTGAAAGGGATTGAAAAGGAACTTAAAAAAGAAATGGCGATCCATAAAGCAAAATCAGGAGAAAATGCGAAATTAGTGGAGGAGAAATTTGAAGCCTTTAAAACAGAAACTAGAGAGAAAGTGCTTTCTCCAGATGTGGCTTTGGGTCTGTTGAACGAAATAGCTCATTTTATGCGTGGGATTGATCTCGTTCGTGGCGATGTTCTAAGGCTCAAAGAGGAGTTAGGGACATTAAGGGCCTCTTATTTTGAGCAAAAAGATAAGGTGGAAAAAGAGAAGAAAAAGCAGGCTTTGGAAATAGAAGCATCGAGACGAACTGAAATTGAAAGTTTTAAAACAAAAGTGGTCAATTTTGCCGAAAATCTCAAATCTTTGGCTATTGACACAGCCCAAGAGAAGTGGAATGTAATCAAAAATGAATTTAGTGAACTTAAAATAAATAAAATTGAAAAACAATCGATTGAACGGGAACTTAAAAGAGTACGGGATCAGCTTGCTGACAGAGAAGAGGAAGCCTTAATTTCCTTATCAGGAGAAGATAAAAAAGTGTTATCTACGCTTGAAGAATTTCTTCAGACGAAAAAAGAGCGAAGGGGGGAGATAAAAAAGGGAGTTGAAGAGATTCGAAAAATGGTGGGTAGTTCGGGATTCGATTTTGAAAAGGCGATGACTCTTTCAACACAGTTGGAGGAAGAAAAAGAACGTCTTGAAAAAATAGATGAGTCAATTCTTGAAATTCAAGAAAAAATTAGAGAAATCAAGAGAAAACACTCGTGAGTCGAGTCGTTGTTTTTGATCTTGATGGGACCCTTCTTCAATCAAATTCTAGTTTTTCTTTTGCTTTATATCTTTTTTCTAAAGGTGAGATCTCTTACCCAGCATTTGCTTACCTTAGTTATCGTTTTTTTCTTTTTCGTTTTTTAAATACTTCTTATAAACAGCTCCAAACGGCGGTATTTAAACGCATATTTCAGGGTAAATCTCTTAAGACATTCACAGATTATATTCCTTCCTTTATTGAACAAAAAATTTCTACTTTGTTCTACGGACCAGCGATTTTGAAGCTTAAAAATCACTTGCGTTTAGGTCATCGTGTGATGATTCTTTCAAATTCGCCCAATTTTTTAGTGGAACCCATAGGAGCAAGCTTAAATGTTTTTGACGCTCACGGAAGTCGATATACGATTGACCAAGGAGGACGTCTGGTTGATATTGCTTTTTTACTCGATGGGCATCGCAAGACAGAAATCGTGAAAGGTGTAATATCCCAAACCGGCTCTTCAGTCATTTATGCTTATTCAGATAGTTGCCAGGATCTTCCGCTTTTGGAACTGGCCGATTATCCAACGGTTGTCAGACCAGATCTAAAGCTCAAAAGAATCGCTTTAAACAGAGGGTGGGAAATTTTGTGAAAAAAGTAGGTTTTTTTGGGGGAACTTATGACCCGATTCATTTTGGACACCTTAATTTAGCTGTGGAGCTTTTTGAGAAAAAAATACTTGATGAAATTTTGTTTGCCCCAACGTCCCTTTCTCCTCTACGAACCGAAGCTCCCCCCCTTTCTTCAAGACATCGAGCAAAGATGGTGGAATTAGCCATTGATGACCATCCTTATTTCACTCTTTTTTCAGAAGAAATAAACGGAGAAGAGCCTGCCTTTACAATTGATACAATCATGCGCCTTAAGACGCATCATTCTAAACTTAAATTTTTTCTTATTTTAGGAGAGGATACTCTTTTAGATTTTGATCGATGGAAAGAGCCTGATCGTCTGATCCGAGAAGTGTCCCCTCTGATAGGTTCGCGATCTAAATATAATATTTTAGACAAAATCGATTCTCTTTCTCTTTTAGAGGAGACAAAAAAAACTCTTACAAACGGATTGGTTGAGACAACTTGTTTCGATATCAGTGGGACAGAAATTCGTAAAAGGCTTTCGAAAGGGCTCTATTGCTACCATCTTGTGCCTCGAAAAGTTCTGGACTATATTTATGAAAATCAATTATATTTTTGTGCGGTGTAAGCAATTTATCTCCTGAGGATATAACGGTTTCTGGAGTGTATGAGTGAGTAGCAAGGGGCAACAGGAGAGGCTCCATTTAATTGGTCAGACGCTTTTTGATAAGAAAGGATTTAATATCTTTGCTATTGATGTACGCGGGGTATCGACTCTGGCTGATTATTTTATTATAGCTGAGGGGTCGTCCGACAAACATGCCAAAGCTTTAGCTGACAGTATTGTGATGACACTTAAGGAGAGAGATGAGCGCCCTTGTCACGTTGAAGGCTTAGCGGAGGGAGATTGGGTTGTTCTCGATTATATGGATCTAGTGATTCATCTTTTTAAGCCGGGTATGCGTGACAAATATCGTTTAGAAGAATTATGGCACGAAGGTCAAATTGTAGATTTAAACATTGTGCTGTCTAATGAAAGAGGGTGCTGTTAGCTTTAACTAGAAATTATGAATAAAAAACGTATCGTAGTGACGGGGATGGGAATAGTTTCCTGCTTTGGAAATAATGTTAAAGAGTTTTATCAGGCATTATTGGCGGGAAAAAGTGGAGTAGGTCCCATTAAAAGTTTTGATTGTTCATCCTATCCGACCCGTTTTGGTGCTGCAGTTCCCGGCTATGATGTTGGTGGTTATATTGATAAAAAACAGGTGCGGCGGATCGATCCGTTTATTAAACATGCCATTGTGGCTGGAAAGAAAGCTCTTGAGATGGCCCGCCTTGATCCGGTCACGTTAACTGAAGGAGAGAGGAAACGTGCGGGTGTGATCATCGGCTCGGGGATGGGTGGGATGGAAACTTTTTATAATGGCACTCAAGACCTCATTTATAAAGGACTAAGACGTCTTACTCCTTTTTTTGTCCCTTTTATCATCACCAATATGGCGGGAGCGCTTCTAGCAATTGACCTCGATTTTCGTGGTCCTAATTATTCTATTTCAACGGCTTGTGCGACTGCAAATTATGGAATTATCTCAGCGGCTAATCATATTCGGTTAGGTCATGCTGACGTGATGCTTTGTGGAGGATCGGAGGCAGCAGTCAATATTGTTGGGTTATCGGGATTTGTGGCAAACCGGGCGTTATCCGAGCGGAATGAAGAACCTACAAAAGCCTCCCGTCCGTGGGATAAAGGGCGGGATGGATTTGTGATTGGGGAAGGGGCAGGGGTCCTTGTATTGGAGAGTTTGGAGCATGCGCTTAAGCGGGGGGCTCCCATTTATGCTGAGTATCTCGGCGGTTCGATGAATTGTGATGCCTTTCACATGACAGCTCTTCGTGATGATGGGTCGGGTATTTTTGATTGTATCGATCTTGCACTTCGGGACGCAGAAGTTTTAAAGGAGAGGGTGAACTATGTGAATGCGCATGCTACGTCCACTCCTCTAGGGGATATGGTTGAAGTAGAAGCTGTCAGAGGCTTTTTTGGCGAACATGCTAAAAACATCAAGATGAATGCCACCAAATCGATGACAGGACATTGTTTAGGTGCTGCTGGTGGTGTTGAAGCGATCGCTGTGATTATGGCCATTCAAACAGGGAAGCTTCATCCGACTATCAATCTTGATCATCCTGAAGAGGGTTTAGGGGCAATTGATCCTGTCGCCCACAAGGCACAAGAACATCAAGTTGATGTGGCTCTCTCTACTTCTTATGGCTTTGGGGGACATAACTCTTGTATTGTTTTAACTTCCTATAAAAAAAGTGTTTCAATTTGAACATTTTCCGTTATAATGTTGTCTCATTGGAGTGAAGGGGTTTGATCCGGAGGAAGCGGGGCTTCTTCGGGGTCGAGGGACGGTGAGCGTGCCACCGCCTTCCCTGAGTCGGAGGTTTTGATACCTGATGGCTTACCTCAACGGGAAAAGAGGCTCGGGAGCTGTTGCCTACCGAAAAGGGGTAGGGATCGTTTCTTGTCTAGCGGTTTTGTATTGAGATTTCTTCTCACGCAGTGGGAAGGTAGATCGCCTTTGAACCAGGTTCTTGACCTGAGCGGTAGAGGAAACGCGTATACCAGCTAACCTGAGGTGCCTTGCACGCGTTTTAGTTGGACGCTTGATGTCGTTTCGATCTTTATTTTTAGATAAGTTGTGTGGGGTTTCCCGAGCGTAAATGACGTTCGATGGATACGATGAGATCGGGAATAATTAATAGAGAGCCGGCTCCAAGTATTTCTAGGGTGCCGCGCGCGATCATGCCATAGTTGAGTGATCGAATGTTTTTTTGATCCCATGTGTGGTATGCTGCGCCCCATCGAATAGCTGCCGGTAAAACACCGACGAGGGGGGCGTATCCTAGTAAATTTAGAGTATTTAAAAACATCGGTGCGAGCTTCGTTTTTTTTGGCACGAGTTTCACAGAACTCGAATTATGATTCCAACCGGTGACTTTGAGGTAGCGAACAAATTTAGTCGGGCTGGTGGTATGGTAACCGAGTACTGAAATAAAGGACATAACGGGTTTTTTTATCGTTTTGTATTTACATCTACTCTATTTTATGAAATTATTAATATAATTGCAATAGAAAATAATAGAATAATAGAAAAGAGAATAAGATTCTTTATAAGACTGAAAGAGATAGAGAGATGCAAGCAAACTTCCTAAAGATGAGAAAGGTAGTCCCAAAACTCAGGGTTTTAGGCTAACCGTTTGGCATTTCTCCAGTGTAAATGGCGTCCGATAGACACAATGAGATCGGGAATGATCAGCAACGAGCCAGCTCCGATTATTTCCAAGGCACCGCGTGTCATCATCCCGTAAGTGAGCGGACGCAGATGTTTGTTTTTCCAATTGTTGTACGTCATAATGTATCGAAAAACTCCCGTCACAATACTCACGACGGGGATGTATCCTGTTACATTCAAGAGATTTAGCACTGTCGCTGAGTTTCTTTTTTTTATTGGGGCGGCATCGGAATCCCTTTTACTCACCACTCCCTCAAAACCAGCATTCTCAATTGAACTGCCGGTGTGATAACCGAATACAGATGTAAAAGACATCTTTCATGCTCCAATAAGATTAGACATAAAAAATTTTAAACAAACGTAAATAAAATTGCAATAAAAATCCCGAGTTTTGTGGCGGCAAGATTAAAATGTCCCTTGATTGGGCAAGTTAGAAATGTCTCCTCTTTTTATAGTTTTCTCTTTAAACAAAGATTAAGAAACAAGCTGTGTCTGGACAGGACAGGGAAAAGATGGACCCCTGTATCATTATTACGTTGCATGGGAACAAAAGGATTTAAACAGTTGACCATCACTCTGGAACGATTGAATAGAATCTTAAATATAAAAAATATTTGAAAAATAAGTCCGCATAAGGCACACCTAACTGAAACTCCCCTTTAAAACGGAAGTTCCGCGTTTTTTCTTGAGGAGATC
>JAGRNW010000064.1 GCA_020440555.1 Chlamydiia bacterium | reverse complement strand
TACGGGGAGTTAAAAAGCTTATTGGTTCAAAAATTTTATATAATAAATTCTCAAACTAAAATTACCTGAGTATAAATTCGTTTTTGTTAAATGAAAATATTTTTCTACTTTTTTACAATTTTCAAAATACTAGCTTCCAACTATTTAATATATTTTTTATTCATTCTTTCCTTCTACCGAAGGATAAATACGCCTCTTCTTGCCTTTTTTTTAACTCCCGATTACACTGCTTCCTTTATGAAAAGTTGTTTGGAGTAAATTTTAATGCCTAAAAAAGAAAAATACAGTTGGAATCAAAACAATATTTTAAACGACGTTGATTTTCAAGAGTCTGATGCTGAAGAGTTTAAGTCTCTTTTAGGAATTTCGTCGAAAGAAAAGAATGAGGAATCTCTTACGCAAACGTTTATGCCGGGAAACATTCTTAGTGGGAATATTGTTGAGATTGGAAAGGAATTTGTTGTTGTTGATGTGGGTTTAAAATCTGAGGGGCTTGTTCCCACCTCCGAATTTAGCAATCCCGATGAACTGATTCTAGGAGGAGAGGTTGAGGTCTACCTTGACAGGACTGAAGATGAAAATGGGCAAATTGTCCTCTCAAGAGAAAAAGCAGCTCGTCAGAGACAATGGGAGTATATATTGGAGCATTGTGAAGAGGGATCCATCGTCAAAGGAAAAATCATTCGAAAAGTTAAGGGAGGGCTCATGGTTGACATTGGAATGGAGGCCTTTCTTCCCGGTTCACAAATTGACAATAAGCGAATTAAAAATTTGGATGAATATCTAGATAAAACTTGCGAATTTAAAATTCTCAAGATCAATGTAGAGAGGAAAAATGTGGTGGTTTCCAGAAGGGAGCTTCTCGAGGCAGAGAGAATTTCGAAGAAGGTTGAACTTCTTGAAACGATCAAGGTAGGAGATATACGTCCTGGGGTCGTCAAAAATATCACCGATTTCGGAGTCTTTCTCGATCTCGATGGAATCGATGGTCTTCTTCATATCACAGATATGACTTGGAAACGAATTCGTCACCCATCGGAAATGGTGGATCTGGGACAGACACTCGATGTGATGATTTTGAGCATCGATCACGAAAAAGGGCGCGTGGCTCTTGGTCTCAAGCAAAAAGAAGAGAATCCTTGGGAAGTTATTGAAGATAAATACCCTCCGGGGACTCGTGTGTCTGGAAAAATAGTTAAGCTTCTCCCCTATGGGGCCTTTATCGAAATAGAACCAGGCATTGAAGGATTGATTCACGTTTCTGAGATGTCTTGGGTAAAAAATGTCACCGATCCCTCCGAAGTAGTTAATAAAGGAGATGAAGTGAACGCCATTGTCCTTTCCGTCCAAAAAGAAGAGGGAAAAATCTCTTTAGGAATCAAACAAACAGAACACAATCCTTGGGATAATGTCGAAACAAAATATCCCGTTGGGAGCAGTGTCAAAGCAGAAATCAAAAGCTTAACCAACTATGGGGCCTTTGTGGAATTGGAGCCAGGAATTGATGGTCTCATCCACATCTCTGATTTGAGTTGGATCAAAAAGGTTTCTCACCCCTCTGAAATCTTCAAGAAAGGTGATGTTGTTGAGGCTGTGATCCTTTCTGTGGATAAAGAAAGCAAAAAAATCACCTTGGGTGTGAAGCAACTTTCTACCAATCCCTGGGAATCGATTGAAAAAACAATTCCTGTAGGTGCGACCGTTCATGGAACAGTCACCAAAATCACTGCTTTTGGGGCCTTCGTAGAGCTTGATAATGGAATTGAAGCACTGATTCACGTCACTGAACTTTCTGACCGTCCTTTTGGCAAAGTAGAAGATGTTATTTCAAAAGGAAGTGAAATCACTGCGAAAGTGATTAAACTCGATCCGGAACACAAAAAAGTGGCTTTATCGATTAAAGAATATCTAATCGAACGGAACCAATATAACGCCGATGATATTGTTGTTGGTGAATCAAAAGATGATGATGAAGATGGAGAACCCGCAAACGCAGGTAACCAATCTCATGAAGACGAGAGTTAATTCTCATCCTCCAAGAGAATGAAACACTCTTGGGGAAGTTGAAACCGAAGGTTTGAAGCCTTCGGTTTTTTATAATTAATAGTTTAGGAGTATTAGATGAACAAAGATCTCGTTGCGATTTTTGAGTATATGGAGCGTGAAAAGGGGGTCAGCCGAGACGTTGTTGTTTCTGCAATCGAAACAGCAATTTTATCAGCAGCACGTAAATCGGCATCCGAAGATGCAAATATAGCGGTGAGTATCCATCCAAAAACAGGAGATATCGAAATCTCATGTGAAAAAGAGATTGTAGAAAAAGTAAGTAACTCTACTAGAGAAATTTCACTTAAAGCTGCTCAAGAACTAGACCCCGATTGCGAGATTGGTCAATATCTTGATGTGCCAGTTCCTCCTGAAAAATTTGGACGAATTGCCGCTCAAACGGCTAAGCAAATCATTTCTCAAAAGTTGCGAGGAGCGGAACGTGATGTTATCTATGAAGAGTACCGTCATCGAGTGGGAAATATTGTCTCAGGAGTTGTTAAAAGATTTGCCAGGGGTGCGAATCTTATTGTCGATTTAGGTAAAGTAGAAGCCCTTCTTCCAGCCAGACATTATCCTAAGATAGAGAAATATCAAATAGGTAATAAAATCTATGCTCTTTTACTTGAAGTGCAGGATCTCGAAAATGGAGGAGCCGAAGTCATTTTATCACGCAACCATCCAGATTTTGCTCTCAAACTCTTTATGCAAGAGGTGCCGGAACTCGAAGAAGGGACCATTGAGGTGGTCAAGATTGCCAGAGAGGGAGGTTATCGAACCAAACTTGCTGTTCGTTCAACAGATTCTCGTGTTGATCCAGTTGGAGCGTGTGTTGGGATGCGTGGAAATCGTGTGAAAAATGTAATACGTGAATTGAGTGGAGAAAAAATTGATATTTTTCCATGGAACGATGACCCTGTAGAACTTCTTCAAAATGTGTTATCCCCTATTGAAATTCGCAAAATCGCCGTCAACGAAGAAGAAAAAACTATTGCCATTGTGGTCGAGGATGATGATTACGCTATCGTCATTGGTAAACGGGGACAAAATGCAAGACTCACAGGGGAAATTTTAGGTTATGAACTGGAAGTGACTCGCATGAGTGAATATAACAAGGCACTCGAACTACAACGTCTGCAAATCGCAGAATCTGATGATCCATCTCTTGATGAACCACTTGTAATCAAAAATATCAATAAGCTTATCATCGAAAATCTCATCCACGCAGGCTTTGATACCCAACGCAAGGTACTCCAGGCACGAATCGATGAAATTGCCAGCGTTCCTGGCATCAGTATCGATATGGCTTATCAAATTCAAGATGAAGTGAGCAAACAAAGGGGTTAGCCCGCAAAACCTGAAGTCGAATAAGAGGATTTTCCATTGGCAAAAGATTTAAAAATAAAAATTAAAAACAAACAACTTGCTAAAGCGGTTGGTCTAGATAAGTTAAGAGCCAAATTATCTGGAGAAACCGCAGAAGAAAAAAAGGAAGAAGTTCCTTTAAAGAAAAAAGAAGCTGAAGCTTCTGAAACCACTGAAGAGCAATCTTCAAAAAAACCGCGGATTCGAGCGAAATCAAAATCGGATTTTGCATTAGCAGAGGAAGAGACTGAAAAAGAGGTTCCTCTTTCAATCGAAGAAGAACCTGTGCCAGTTGTCGAGGAACAAATAGAGGCTCTCCCACCGTCCATTGAAGAAGAGCTTGAAAAACCAATGGCTAAAGAAAAATCTTCTACATCTCAACTTGGTCCGACTGGGAGACACATTAAAGATCTTCTTCCTTCCAAGAAAGTCAAAAAGCCTCCTCTAACCAAGCCAATGGAAAAAGAAAAAAAAATTGAACCTGTAGCTATTCCCCCTAAGCAAGTTCCAGAAAGAGATTTCGACAAAGAGAAGAAAAAAGTTCGAGAATTTAAGGATTTTAAGACCCTCAAACGTCCTGGACGCGGTTTCGATTCTCACGCAAAGTCTGGCTTGACTGAAGGTGAAAACGAAAGATGGCGAAAAAAACGTCCCTCAAAACAGGCTAAGCAGATTTTGGAAGAACAGGTCACCCGTCCAACGATTCTCAAAATAAGGCTTCCCATTTCGGTTAAAGATTTAGCTGCAGCCATGAAATATAAAGCCTCTGAAATCATTGCAAAACTTTTGATGCAAGGAATGCCACTGACTCTCAATGATATGCTTGACGATGAAACGACCGTGCAATTATTGGGACATGAATTTGGGTGTGAAATCACCATCGACACCTCCTTAGCAGAAAGAATACGGATTACCGATAAAACGATCTCTGAAGAGATCGCAGAATCAAATTCTGGGGATCTTGTGATTCGTCCTCCTGTTGTCACCTTTATGGGCCATGTTGACCATGGAAAGACAAGCCTAATCGATAAAATCCGTGAAAGCAATATCACTTCGGGAGAAGCGGGAGCCATCACCCAGCATATGGGGGCTTTTAAATGTAGAACCAAGGTGGGAGAGATCACGATTCTGGATACTCCTGGTCATGAAGCTTTTTCTGCCATGCGTGCCCGTGGAGCTGATGTGACAGATATTGTGGTACTCGTGGTTGCTGGAGATGAAGGAATGCGAGAGCAAACGCTTGAAGCGATCCAGCATGCCAAAGCAGCCAATGTCACCATTGTCTGTGCGATTAATAAGTGTGATAAACCCAATTTCAATGCTGAGAATGTCTATCGTGAGCTTTCAGAAAATAATCTTCTTCCTGAGGTTTGGGGAGGTCAAACTCTCACCATCAATACTTCGGCAACAACGGGAGAAGGGATACCTGAACTTCTTGAAATGCTTGCCCTGCAGGCCGAGGTTCTAGAGCTCAAAGCTAATCCCAAAGTAAGGGCGAGAGGGGTGGTTCTTGAGTCAGAACTTCACAAGGGGTTAGGTTCTATAGCGACCCTCCTTGTTCAAAATGGTTCTCTTCATTTTGGAGATGCAATTGTTTTTGATCAACTCTGGGGGCGTGTGAAAACAATGCATGATGAATATGTGAAAGATCTCAAAGTGGCAGGACCTTCTACTCCTGTGGAAATCACTGGTCTTTCTGGTCTTCCTCATGCGGGGGACCCCTTTATTGTTGTTCGTTCAGAAAAGGAGGCTAAAGAGATCGCGGAAGCGCGTGCAGCGGGAATAAAAAAATCTCGCCTTCTTCAAAAAAGACGAACTTTGGAATTCCTTCAAACTGAAAAGGGACAAATTGAAAAGAAGATTCTAAAACTCATTATCCGTGCCGACGTGCAAGGGTCTTTAGAGGCGATGAAACACACTCTTATGAAAATCGAATCAGAAAAGGCTGAAGTAGAAATCATTTTCACGGGGATTGGAGAAATTTCCGAGTCCGATATCCAGCTTGCAGCTGCTTCAAAAGCGGTGATTTTTGGTTTCCATACTAAGGTAGAAGCTCATGCCGAATCCTTGATTAAAGAGCTTGGTGTGACTATTCGTTTATTCAATGTGATCTATCATGCAATTGACGAAACTAAGGCGATCATGCAAGGACTTCTTGAAAAACTCGAAGAAGAAAAAGAGATGGGCAAGGCTGAAGTGCAGCAAATTTTTAAATCTTCTCATCTTGGTGTCATTGCAGGTTGTCTTGTGACCGACGGTGTGATTCACAGGAATCATCGAATGCGTGTGATTCGTAGTGGTGAAGTGATTTGGAAAGGTGCAATTGCCTCAATCAAACGATTAAAAGAGGATGTTAAGGAGGTAAAAAAGGGACTTGAGTGTGGGATTCTTCTCGATGGTTTCAATAGTTGCCAAGCAGGAGACCTACTTGAAGCTTACGAAATTGTCTTGATCACTCAGGAATTGTAATCTTATGACAAGACGGACGGAACGGTTAAATTCGCTGCTTAAAGAGGTGATTTCAGATGTCATTCAAAAAGAGGTGAAAAATCCTCACCTTCCTGAACTTGTGACTGTAACCTCTGTTGAAATTTCAAGAGATATGCAACACGCTAAAGTTTACGTCAGTGTGATTGGCGATAAAAAAGCAAAGGAAGAAGCCAAAAAGGTTCTTGAATCGGCCGCGGGTTTTATCTCGATACAAGCAGCTAAACAAGTTGTGATGCGTTACTTTCCTAGATTGCGCTTTATTCTTGATGAATCCATCGAGGGGCAGATCCGTATCGAGACACTGCTGATGGAACTTAAAACCAAAAGAGGTGAAGTCGATGGATAATCTGGAAGGTATGCTTCTTGTGGATAAGCCTCAAGGGAGAACCTCTTTTAGTCTCATCCATGCTCTTCGCAAACTGACCGGAGTAAAAAAGATAGGTCATACAGGAACGCTTGACCCCTTTGCAACGGGTGTCATGATTCTTCTTTTAGGAAGAGCCTATACGCGTTTTTCCGATAAATTGTTGCTGGAAGATAAAGAATATGATGCCAAGGTGACCCTAGGAGTGAGCACCGATACTTATGATTGTGATGGAAAGATTGTTGCTCGATCAAAAAAAAAACCTACTCTGACCCAAATTGAAGATGTCCTTTCATTCTTTCAAGGAGAGATCGAGCAAATTCCTCCTATGTTTTCGGCAAAAAAAATAGGAGGAAAAAAGCTCTATTCTCTTGCGCGAGCAGGCCAAATAATCGATCGAGATCCTGCTAGGGTGCGGGTTAAAACAGAGCTTTTGAACTATACTTATCCTAATTTACATCTTAAAATTGCTTGTAGCAAAGGGACCTATATTCGAAGTATTGCTCACGAAATTGGAGAAAAACTTCGTGCATGTGCTCATCTTGGTCAATTAAAGCGCACTCGCAGCGGATTATTCACTATTGATCAGTGCTTAGATGGCAATCTTCTCTATCAAGATGCATTTGATATTCGACCCTATTTAAACCATTCTTTCAATGAAAGTTTTATCAAAACTTGATCCCTTGCCACACACATCCATTGGTTTGACCTTTGGAAATTTTGATGGGGTTCACCTGGGTCACCTCGCAATTCTAAAAACACTTAAACAAGTTACCAACCATACGGTCGTGATTACCTTCTTAAATCATCCCAAAGAAATTTTGCAAGGGGAACCCCCTCTTCGTATCTGTACGCATGCTCATAAAATCGATTTACTAAAAAAAAATGGTGTAAACACATTAATTTCTCTCCCTTTTACGAAGGAACTTTCACATCTATCAGCTAAAGAGTTTTTATCAAAAATCAAACTAAACATCCCATTTACTCAGCTTATACTAGGAGATGATGCACGTTTTGGTTATCAACGTGATGGAACTCAAGAAACAATCCAGGAAATCGGAAAAGAACTTGATTTTTCATTCTTATTTCTCAAACCACAAACTTATGATAATTTTCCAATTTCAAGCAGTCGAATCCGTAAGTGTATCCAGGAAGGAGATTTGATCCTTATTAAAAAACTTCTTGGTCGTCCTTACTCTGTGAGAGGCTCTGTAATATCAGGCGCAGGGCGAGGAAGGCAGATGGGATACCCAACTGCTAACCTTAAAACAGATGGGCTTGTTCTTCCCCCAATGGGTGTTTACGCAGTGAGTATCGAGGGAAAAGTAGGAATTGCCAACCTTGGATTAGCTCCTACTTTTGGAGAGGGAGGAAATCCCTTATTGGAAGTCCATATTATCAACCAAAATCTATCGATTGAGGGGGAAATTGAGGTAACGTTCGAGAGATTTTTGCGAAAGGAGACAAAGTTTGAATCTATTGAGGCATTACGCGTTCAGATTGAAAAGGATATTAACCATCTCGTATGTACTCGTGCTTGAGATCAAAAAACTTTCAAACTTCTAAATAACTTAAACTTGTTGACAGGGAAAACGCATTAAAATTGCTTCTTGATACAATGAGCTGAGACTGAGAGAATAGGCACTTCTTTTTTAACTAC
>JAGRNW010000063.1 GCA_020440555.1 Chlamydiia bacterium | reverse complement strand
TATTTAATAACTTAGGTTACGAAAAGTAGAATGGTTAACCAATCTACTTCAGATGACTCCTTGGACAACTCGCAAGGAGTCATCTTCGTATCTTGCCTTCATTTAACCTCTGATGAGTAGATTGCGTAAGATGAGCCCATTAATTTGGTTAAGAGCAATATACAGCAATAACATTAAAATTACATTAACTTGATTTCCGTTGATTATCCCCGAGCAGCATAATGTCAGGATGTTTGGGCCTTTTGATTAAAAATACTTTACAGCGCCACCTCAAATACTCTAACGAAAGTCTTAACGTCCAGGAAGCATCTCAAGCAGCTTGTCTTTTCCTTTCTTCATTTCGCTTGAGCACATAAAAAACAAAGCTCTCGTTCATTTGAGAGCCTTGTTTAGAAGTATAGGTTATCGGAGATTCATCCTCTCGTAGGTGTTGCGAGAAACCATCTTTCCTTCGTGGTACCACTCAGTTTGAGTGTTTTCACCCACAAAAAGCGTTGTTTGTCCGTGTAAAACCCCATTTTTCCACGTCGCCTCTGCTACCAATTCTTGTCCATTGCGAAATCGTTTCTCAATTCCGTTCTTTTCTCCATTAAGGTAAGGAGTCTCTGAGATTTTCTCCCCATTTTGATAAATTATTGTAATCCCTTCTTGTTTTCCATGGACCCACTGTTCCACCGTATTAGGGAGTCCTCCTTGCAGAAAAGTGAGTCTTTGTCCATTTACAAGTCCATTATCATAGGGAACAACAGCGGAGGGATCTCCGTTGGGGTAGTAGGTGATTCTTTCAACCATTTGTCCGTTTTGGATATTATCCCGAAAAAGAAGTTCCCCCTCTTGATCTCGTTTAATTCGGATTCCACGTCCATTTTCAACACGAGATTCAATGATATTCAAAAGATTGCGGTATTCACCAGAAGTGAGATACCCATCGGCATAACTTTCGGTTAAAGATGGAGTGCCATCTTCATACCATCCTGTGACCTTTGTGAGGTTCTCCCCTTCAAAGCGACGTTCAAGACAAGGAACCCCCGTTTCATAATTTTTAAGATCAGAGATCAAAACCCCGTGTTCGTAGGTTTGGATTCGTTCTATCGTCGTCGAGTTAGGGAAAGTAAAAGTTGTTTTCCCATTTAATGAACCTCCTAGGTAGGAGCGGGTGATGGTAACCCCATTTTTGCATAACTGGACAATTTGTCCGTCTCGTCCTTGTCGTTCCCAATCGTTTTTGGGGATAGAAACACCATACCGGTGGACGTAGGTCTCTTTGACTACATCCGACTGATAGTTGTGATTGCGGCATCCTGTCACTAGTGTGAGAAGACTCAAAAGAAGAAGTTTTTTCATTTGCTTACCCATGTTGTAACTGATCCTTCAGCCCTTTTGTCACCTTATCGGTAATTTTTTTGTGTTCATTTTCAACTGCTTTAAAACTGACAGTTTTCTCTTGATCACGATACACAAAGCGGAAGGTAATATTTTTCCACTGCGATCCTAATTTCTCACTATGATAAACGTCAAGTAACGAAACCTGTTCCAAAAGGCAAGAGGGGACTTCGTCGATAAGGCGAATCATGAGATCGTAAGGGCAGCTAGATCTAAGAGTCACTGTCCAGTCGCGAGTTGATGCCGGAAAATGAGGAAGAGGTTTCATTTTTTTTGAACGCTTAGAAGCTCCCATCAAATCTTCGATATTCAATTCAGCAAAATAAATAGGTTCCTTGAGAGCGAGTCCGCCTGTTGTGTTCGGATGGACTTCTCCTAACTGACCCACACGATGGCCGTCGATTAAAATTTCTGATTGTCTTCCGGGATGAAAGTTTGAAGTATTTGTAGGAAGAAAAGTGACTTTTTCAATCAACAATCCTTCAAGTAAATTTTCAACGATTCCCTTCAGATCGTAGAAATCAACATTCTTAGGTTTAGGATCAAAATAAAAAGGGTTCCTTTTACCTGTGAGGATGAGAGAGACGACGGTCGGTTCGATGAATGCCTCTTTCAATTTAACATGGACCTTTCCCAGTTCAAATCCTAAAAGAGCATGTGTTCCGTGATCGGCATTCCATTTCACAACTTGTAAAAGAGAAGGGAGGAGAGAGGGGCGCATGATTGACTGATCAATAGAAGTAGGGTTCAGTAGGGCAATCAAGGAGTGCTTGGGCATGAAATCGGGTTCCATTAAGGCAGCAAGTTTAGGACTGACGAGATTGGATGTGAGAAGTTCTTGAAGTCCTTCCTGCAGAAGAAGATTTCTCACCTTTGATTCAAAAAGGTAAAGAGGAGAATCTCTCAACGTTCCCTCGCGGTAGAGAATCCCTTCTTTGGGGCACAAGTTTTCAAATCCATAGAAGCGAGCTACCTCTTCGATCAAATCGATTTCTTGAGAGATGTCTACACGAAAGGTAGGAACAATCACCACAAGGATCTTATCCTTCGAAGATTCGATTGTGAATCCTAGTCTTTTAAAGATGACTTCAATTTCTCCCTGCGCAAGCTGGATGCCTAAAAGCTGATTGACCTGTTTGACTCTGCAACTGATTTTTTTAGGCAAAAATCTTGCAGTTCCTTCTTCGATGACACCAGGAACACATTTTCCCCCTGTCGTTTCTACAATCAGCTCGACTGCCCGATCAAGAGCCCGCATGATTCCATTGGGATCGATTCCTCGCTCAAAATGACGAGCAGCCTCGGTAGGAAGAATCAGGCGTTTGCTAGAAAGCCGAACGCTTACCCCTTCAAAGAGGGCCCCCTCCAAAAGAACGGTAGTTGTGTGATCTCTGACCTCTGTGTCTTGTCCACCCATCACTCCCGCAATAGCCACAGGTTTTTTTCCGTCAGCGATCACAAGGGTTTCAGGGGAAAGTGTTCTTTCTTTTGCATCGAGAGTCACAATCGTTTCCCCCTCTTTAGCTTTGCGAACGATGATTTTCTTTTCCTCAAGGGTATCAAAGTCAAAGGCGTGAAGAGGCTGACCATATTCAAGAAGGACATAGTTTGTGATATCGACAACGTTATTGATTGAACGAAGGCCACAAGCAATCAGTCGATCCGCAATCCAATCGGGAGAAGGACCCACTTTGACATGAGTGAGCAAGCGGCACAAATATTTGGGACAAAGTTTTTCATCCTTCACTTCAACGGTAATAAACTGGTCAATTCTTTTCGCTCCTTCTTCTTGAATCGAGCTTTTTTGAGGGATAAGATCAATGTCAAAAGAGGCAGCAAGTTCTCGAGCGATACCGAGCAAGTAAGAGGCATGGCTGAGATTTGGAGTCAAAGCCACTTCAAGGAGAGTGTCAGCAAAAATTTCTCGCAAATCGGTCCCTTCCTTAAAGGAATCAGGAAATTCCAAGATTCCATCGCTGACTCCGTAAGGCCTTTCAGGGAGGTGAAGTTCATCGTGAGCGCACAGCATCCCTTCTGAAGAAAAGCCTCTAATTTTACTTTTTTTAATAGGAAATGTGGTTCCGTCGTGATCGGTTAGGGTAGCGCCTACTTTTGCTAGAGCGGTTTTGATCCCTGCCCGACAATTTGGGGCTCCACAAACGATATCATACGCTTGTTTTCCGTCGCTCACTTTAGCTAAAGTAAGATGATCGGCATTTGGGTGAGGAGTTGTTGATAACACTTTCACCACAACGACATGGTTGTAAGGGGTGGGAGCAAAATCGCTGGCTTCCACCTCAAGACCAAGCATGGTCAATCGATCGGCAATCTCTGATGTCGATGCTGTTAATGGAACAAATTCTTTTAACCAAGATAGAGGAAACTTCACGGATGGCATTTTATGAGCCAAAAGATATAGTTGGCAAGGGGAAAAGGAAGCATAAAAATGCGTTTAAATAAAAGCTTGCCCTGGTGGGTTCTGATTTTCAGTTGTCTATTCAATCTTTTGTTTGCTGCTTTCTTTTTTTATTGGATGATTCGACAACGGTTTGATCACCTTCCGTTTGCCCCTCCGCAGGTGGCTGTGATTCCCTTAACACAGGCAAAGGCCAATGTGATTAAGGCTCTGTGGGAGCTTGATTTTGAAAAATTAAGTTCTTTTTTAAAAGATGACCGTCATGTAGAAGATGGATACTGTATCAGGGATTTTGCCCTGGCCTTGATGGTTCATCGTCATTTTTTTGCGATCAAAAGAGCGCTGAGCTCGCCTGATCGCAGAATCACAAAAATCAAATTGAATAAAAGCGAGGTGATGGTTTTGTTTGACAAACTTTCCGATGAGGCCTTTTTCCAAATGGAACAATTTCTTGCAAAAGAAAGAGCTCCTTACACCACTCAAGGACTTTTTATTAAAATGCAGGAAGATTCCTCTTATGCAACTCCCTTTATGCAGTCGGAGGAATTTTTAGCTGTTTATACCCTTTTTCGAAGGGAGAATCCCGGAATTACTCCTCATGAGGTGTGTGAGTTTTTTAAGGAAAGGGATTGGGAGGCCTTCAAAAAGGGATATGATTTTCTGGCAGAAACAGGGGATTTTTCTCAAGAGGCCTACGGGGAGATTGTTAAAGAATTTCAGATGAAACGAACAGGAATTGACCAACTACGTCTCTCCCGCGAGAAAGAGCATCGCACCAATTCACCTTCCAAAATTCATGTGATTGGAGAGGGCGAGACACTTTGGATGATTGCCCGCCGTTACAAAGTGTCACTGGACGATTTAATTCGAAAAAACCACCTTCAGTCCACGGTGATCCGGCCAGGCCAATCTTTGAAAATTCCCTCATACAAATCGGTTATTTGGGAAGAAAGTCGTGACCACCCCGATGCCAAGGCCCACACTTCATGATTCTCTTGAAGGTCAGCCAACATGCTTCTAAAAATCTTTTTTTTGAAAAAGCTTCAAGCGCATATTCACTGCATGTTGGATAAAAACGACAACAATCACCCAGCAATGGGCTTATGCATAATCTATATAGATGGATCATTAGGCGGACTAACCATTTCATAACACTTGATTTTAGTACAAAAGGGTGTTAGAAACAAACTCTAATTCCAGCAGTGATTCCATGGATCCAAAAAAAACCGTCTTTCAAATCAACTAGAGGGCTTGCCTCTCCGACTAGAGGGTTTCCCCTCTGCTGTGATGTGTTGAGATTGAGATCAATTTGATCTCCAGCGAGCAAAATTCGATTCCACCAATAAAAGGTATATCCAAGTGTCAACCCAAGATGTCGCCAAGGACTATAAACTCCCTTTATTTCGTAATTTTGCATGACACAAAAACGGTGACGCCTATGTCTTTCAATATTGGTAGGAAGGGCAAGCAATCCCCCTGGCGTGATCACTCCAGCATTTAGGGGGATGATCGTATTTGTATCTCCTGAAATATCTATAGTCTGACACATGTTTCCAAAACCAAATTTAGCCGCGCCATAAAATGCAAAATATTTAATGTATGCTTGAAGTGTCCCTCCTACCAATGCAGCTTGAAATTGATTATGACAATCAAAGTGATCATTCATTAGCGTTTGTGTTTCAAAATTTGGATCAATAAACAAAATGTTTGTAGAATTCGAAGAAATCCCGACGGAGTCATCGATTTCGGAATAAGTGTATCCTACAAAAAGATCAATTCCTACACATCTTGCATTGTGAATTCGATGGCTTGCGTAGACATCGGCACCGGAAATTGAATTGGTTACCTCCACTTTAATGGACCCTGCAAAAAGGGAGGGAAAGGCCACTAAAAGGGCCTCCTGGGCATCTGCAACCACATCAAAATAAGGACGAGCAAGGGTGGGAGATCCTGCGATGTTAGAGGCGTTTTCAAATTTTTTTTTCTCTACTCCTGCATTAAAATAAGTTCCCCCAAATCCCAAACACTTGGCTCGATTCAACCAAATTCCCAAAGCAACCCTTCCTCCAGAACAAGGATTTTTTGTGATCTTCTCATTCCCAAAAAGGATCGAGGTGGTGGATGCGCCCAACACTCCAGCGCTGTTGACGGGAGTTCCATCAGGACTTGTCGTAACAAGAGGAGGAATAAACCTATGCTTGCGCCAAAGATAAAGGTAGTCGGCATATCCCCAAGCTGAAACTTCTCCGGTTCCACATCCAAGAGGACGTCTAGGAAAGCAAGTCAATCCTCCAAAAAGAGACGAAGCTTCACAAAGCAAGCAAACCAGAAAAAGAAAAAGAGTGTTTTTCATACAAACAGTATATATTTTTTTTGATCATGCCAAGGAACGCTTCTGTAGTCAATAATTACTTGCTCCAAAGGGGATCTATTGGTAGATTACCTATCTGTTTTCCCGCGGAAGTGGCGGAATTGGTATACGCGCTACCTTGAGGTGGTAGTGGAGGTAACTCCTTGGGGGTTCGAGTCCCCCCTTTCGCAATGATAGTCGTCGTCTGAATGTTTCAAATTGTTTTGATAGATCACTCGCCTGAGTATAATGAGGAAATAAGAATCTATCTTGACAGTCAAAATCGAGAGACTTTTTGAAGATTTTGACTGTCAAGATAGATTTTAAGGAATAATATGATTGCCATGATTTTAACAGGGTTTTTTTTCATCTTAGGTGTTGTTCCAACAGGTGCCTATTCTCTCCCAAGGCAGGGAAATAAACAGATTGATCAAAATGTGACTTCTTTCGAGTTGAGGCAGAATAAAAGGGTGGATGTTTTTGATTTTACAGGAGAGTACACCAATCTTGAAAACATCGACATTGATGGGAGGCGGCTTCGCGAGGTGGAGATGCTTCTTGTAGGAGAATATCCCCTTCTTACCTCGATCAACTACGATGGGGGACTTGGTGCTATCAAAGGGGAATTGACGGGTCGTTTTCCCTTGCTTGAGGAGATTAATTTTTCTTGCAGAGCGGCGTCTCTTGCCCTTGATCTTGCAGGGATATGGGAAAGAAACTGTGAGATTAACCTCTCGAGTCATTCAGCTCAAATTATTCTGAATTTGCCAAAAGATATTGGAGTGATTGTTCATACTCGAACAAACTTGGGAAAAGTGATCAAGGGGTCCTTAAAGAAAAAAGGATGGGGGCTTCTCAACAAAACTTATGTGAACGAGCTTTACCAAGAAGCGCCCATCACTCTTGTGATCAATATCGAAAATAAAGATGGGCGCATTATCTTGAATTAAGGAGGGGGGAGTGGAAATTTGGCTTGATGGATATGATCTAAAACTTTTAGAAAAAATCAAAGAGCTTAACCTTGTCCACGGTGTGACGACCAATCCTTCTATTATTGCCCGTGCCGGGGGATCCCGAGCTCATATCCTTTCCACGCTTTTAGATTTCCAGCATGGCCCTCTTGCTGTCCAGATTGTCGCTACAAATGCAGAAGAAATCATTGAAGAAGCCAAAGCACTTTACGGATTTTCCTCTCGGATTATCGTGAAGATTCCAGCTACGATGCCGGGTTATCAGGCGATTTATCGCTTGAGTCGTGCCAGAATTCCTACTATGGCAACGGCGATTGTAGACCCTCTTCAGGCTCTTTTAGCTGCAAAGGTAGGGGCTGATTATCTTGCCCTCTATCTTTCTTCTGCGGGGGACAATCTTTTGTCGGTCCTTCCCCAAATTGTGAAAAAAGAAAACCCCGTTTGTAAGATTTTGGGGGCTTCGATCCATAAGAAAGAGGAAATTTCTTCATTGCTTGAAAAGCTTGATGGAGTGACGCTTTCTCCTGCTATCTTAAAAGAAATATTAGAGACTCCGCTTGCTGCAGCACAAGCTTTGGCCAAATTTGACTATGATGTTTCTATAAGAGCTTGTTTAAAATCTTTTTAAGAGCAAAACTATAAAAGCAAGAGCCAGCATATTCAGGCTTGTATTAAGCTTTCTTTCACAGTTTTTCCAGAGTCTTCTGCATTTTTCTCACCAAGCAAAAGATCTTTCTACAACTACCTCTTAACCTGAGTTTTGGGTTGATCTTGCAACCTTTTTTCGGACAAGAAGAACATAAAATTTAACTTCTTGTTCGCATCGTCTCCGCGAGCTATTT
>JAGRNW010000062.1 GCA_020440555.1 Chlamydiia bacterium | reverse complement strand
TTGAGAGTTGGCGAACAAAATGTTTGTCTCATCAATCGGGGCGCTCCCCCTGCGGTAGTTCTAGGCATTTCAGCGAAAACACAAGAACTCATAAATATCGAACAAGCTAAAAATCAAAATATTCCTTTAATTAAACGATTTAGTGGGGGTGGAACCGTCTATATTGATGAAAACACCCTGTTTGTGACCTTTATCTGGGAAAAAAAATCTTTGGAGATTCCTTTCTTTCCACATGCAATGATGGAGTGGTCTGAAAAATTATACCGCCCTCTTTTTGGGGAAGCTTCTTTTGCCCTGCAGGAGAACGATTATGTGATAGGAGAGAAAAAAGTGGGAGGAAACGCCCAATATATTCAAAAAGAACGATTTTTGCACCATACCTCATTTTTATGGGAATTTGATCCAAATAGGATGAATGTCTTGAAAGTGCCACCGAAACAACCCAAATACCGACAAAAACGGTCCCATAAGGATTTTTTAATGGGAATTTCTTCTTATTTCAGGGATCCTGAAGCTTTTTTTGAAGCATTGATGAATCGGTTATCTCAATTATTTACAATGGAAACACTCTCGTATGAAAAAGCTTTGGAATTAACTTATCTCCCTCACAGGAAATCAACTGAAAAATTGGAATAACTGGCAAGTTGTCGGCTTCATCAAAAATATCCCATTATTGGGTAAAAGAGTCATTTAGAACCTATCTTCCATAGCGGCGTTGTGACCTGGATCAGCAAGGCTGATTTAAGCAACAGCGCCCTTCATAGTCAAAAAAACGTCGATTTTGACTATGAACCTGAGTTTTGGGTTTTTCTCCCTCGGATTCAGAGGAAGACAACCCAAAACTCAGGTTATGAAGATAAATTCTTAGTATTTTACCGAGGTAAAAGGCTCCTTACCATTGTAGTTGATGCAGCGAAAGATCATCGCAAACTTAACTGTCTCTCCACCCGCCTCAAACAAAGGCTCCTCTAAAACAAACTCTACTCTCTCAAAATAAGGCCCCAACTTCTCGTCATAATGCTTTTTATACCAGCTTGTCTCCCCTTTTTTGTTCTCTCCTATCACAAAGTAACCAGTTTTTCCCACTTCTTGTTCCATCCCAGGCCAATAGGAAAATTGATTTTTGCGTGCCCCCCCTAAATTAAAGAAATAAGCCCGTTTTTGTTGGGGACCGTAAAAACTTAATAGACTTGTCATCTGATATTTATCTGAAAAAAGAAAATCTCGGTTGGGATTATATCCACTTTGCACAAGCGCCGTCTCCAACTTATTCCATCCAAGCGTTTGTCTAAAGGGGTTGATGTTATACGGAAGCGGTAGCAAACCATGAGATTGAATCGTTGGAATCAAAATCGCAAAGCAAGAGCCAAAAATGGAGCTCCATAATCCAACAAAGAGCCAAAATTTCCCATACGATTTATGCACAAGAGGATAAATCCCAAGCAAGGCAAATCCCGGAGGATAAAGATAGAGAGCCCAGTTAGGTTGGATTTTTTTAAAAAATGCCGCTACAAAATAAAAAAGACTCATTGTTGGAAAACTGGCGACAAACATTTTTTTCTTCCCTCCACGCGTGTAGACCACAATCAATGAAAAAATGAGAAAAATAAAAAATAAGGGAGAAAGCAAACCAATTTGAGCACCCAAAAAATCGAAAAAATTCCTCCCCGTGCGAATAGAAGTTTTTGGATTAAACAAAGTGAAATAGACGTGTTTGAAAGTAGAAAAATCATGAGCAGCATTCCAGATCAGAGTGGGAATAAAAGCTAGAAGAGAAATTAAAATGCCTATAGCCATAGAAGGGTGGCGAAGTTTTTTCTCAAGAAAGTACAAACAAAGAAAGAGTGGCCAAAAAACAAAGACTACCCACTTAAAAAGAGCTCCCAAAAATATCCAGAGTCCTATGAAATAATAATTTGGCCTAGAATTGCGCATGACTTCTAAAACTGCGGCTGTGAGAAAAAAAATAGCTCCAACATCGGTGACAGCAGCAAATGAATAAAAAATTCCGATAGGAGAAAAGGCAAAACTCATCGCCCCCCAAAAAGCCACTTGAGAGGGGAGATGAAGTTTTCTGGCAAGTTTCCAAATAATAAGAGGAAGAAAAAAAAGGAAAAAAATGGCTCCAATGCGGACACCAAGGAGTGTGTTTCCAAAGAAAAAAGTTGTGAGATAAATCTGCCAGGCAATCCCCGGAGGTTTACTATAGTAACCCAAGGCAAGATCTTGACTCCAAGTCCAATATTGGGCTTCATCGGGAGCAAGTCCAATATCGGAAAATAAAATGATTAAGTAGGCCCATATTCCTTTAATCAAAAGGAAAATAAGCAGCATGCCAAAATAACGTTTAGTCTCGTCTTTCTTGAAGGTTGAAGACATCTCTTAAAGCTTGAAGTGTTACATCCCGTCCAATGAGGGCTATACTATCAGTGAGGGGGATATTTTTAGGACATACTTCGACACAATTTTGAGCATTTCCACAGTCGCTGATCCCTCCTTCTTCCATCATGGAACGAAGCCTTAGGTGTCGTTGCATTTTTCCCGTAGGGTGGGCATTATAGAACCTAGCAAGAGAAATAGAAGCTGGACCTGTAAATTGAGAGTTTTTATTAACTTGTGGACACGCCTCCGAACAGCAACCACAGGTCATACAAGCGGAAAGGGCGTACATCACCTTCTGTTTCGATTGAGAAATCAAAGGGCCAAACCCTTTCTTCGGTGCGTCTTCTGTATCAATCCAGCCGTGAATAGTTTTAAGATTTTCAAACATCACAGATCTATCAACGATCAAATCGCGCACAAGGGGAAATTTTGTGAAAGGAGCCAAAATAATGGCTTTTTGGGGTTGCTTTTTGAGGTAGTCTGCAATCAGTGCCGTGCAAGCTTGTCTTGGAAACCCATTAACGAGCATTGAGCAAGATCCACACACCTCTTCCAAACACCCTTGCTCCCAAACGATAGGAGTGACCTTCTTCCCTTTTCGATTAATTGGTTTTTTTTGAATCTCCATCAATCCGGAGATCACCGTCTCTTTCTGACGCAAGGGAAGTTCAAACTCCTCCCAATATTGTTTCCCTGGTAATCCTCGGTAGATTTTTAAAATGTAGGTATCCATTTTTCTATCTATGCCGGTAGAGAAATGTTTTTTGGAACATTCTTTAATTCAGGACAGATTTTTTTTGCCACCCGATAGTCTCGTTTTGTCGGTTCTAAGTGTCGAGTATCTACAGATTCATAGGTGATCATTGGTTCATCTTGAGTCGAATTATAGGTGGCAATGGTCGTTTTTAACCAATGCTCATCATCCCTTTCAGGAAATTCTGGTTTGTAATGAGATCCTCTAAATTCGTCACGGAGGAGGGCTCCTTTTGTCATCACAAGGGAAAGTTCGAGCATTCCTTGAAATTGATGAGCAAATTGCAAGCTCTGATTCACAAAGCGCCCTGTGTCATCAAGAGAAATGTTTTTATAACGCTCTTTCAACTCTTTAATCTTTTCCATTGTTTCAGCAAGCCCTCTATTTGTTCGTCTAACAGTGACATGACGCACCATCATCTCAGCCAGTTCCTCGTGGAGCATAAAAATATTCTCCTTCCCATTACGATTCATCATCTCTTTAAAGCTATTATTTTCAATATCAATTTCTTTTTGATACACTTCCTCTTTGAGGCATCGAAAACTTGTGTCAAGGGTATCAATATAACGAGGAATCTCTTCTCCTGCGATCAATCCACTAAAAATACAAGAAAGCAACGAGTTGGCTCCCAATCTATTGGCCCCATGATATTGATAATCCGACTCTCCTATGTTAAAAAGACCCGGAATGTTTGTCATTTGCCTGAAGCGGGTCTCTCGATCAACATCGTCGACAGCAGGCCAATCGACCCACCCTCCACCCATGGAATAGTGGACAGCAGGGTAGATTCTCATCGGGACCTTGCGAGGATCGTCACCAGTGAATTTTTTGTAAATATCAAGAACTGCTTCGAGTTTGTGCTTAGTCTCTTCAGGCAAGTGGGTGACGTCGAGATGAACTTGCATCTGCCCGTCGATGCCAAGTCCCATTTCACATACTCTCATCACCTCCCTAGCTCCCACATCTCGCCCTACTAGATTTCCATAACCCGGATACATCTCTTCGAGGAAATACCAAGGCTCTCCTTTTTTTCCGCAGGAAATCATGTCTCCATTGGGAGATTGAATTTGTTTATTTTCATCTCCCCATACCCAGATCCTTCCCCCTTCCCCTCGTACAGATTCTGAGATCAACCGCAGCTTATCTTGCCCAGGGATTGCTGTAGGATGAATTTGAATAAACTCTCCATTAGCATACTGCATTCCTTGCAAGTAAAGACGGGCATTGGCGGCTCCTGTACAAAAAGTAGAATTAGTAGATTTTTTAAAAATCAACCCAGGCCCCCCCGTTGCAACAACAACTGCGTCACCTTTGAGAACTTCGATTGTTTGATTAAAAAGATTAACAACGACAACTCCCCGTGCCTTCCCTTGATCGCAGGTGACAAGACGCAAAAATTCGTGATTTTCATATTTTTCGATAAAACCCTTAGCTTCCCAGCGACGAACCTGTTCATCGAGAGTGTATAAGAGTTGTTGTCCTGTTGTGGCACCGCAAAAAACGGTCCGATGATAGAGGGTTCCCCCGAAACGACGGACATCAAGATGACCTGAAGGGTTTCGATTAAAGGGGCATCCGAAACGATCAAGCATTTGGATGATGTAGGGCGCTGCTAGACACATCTCCAAAATAGGAGGTTGATTCGCGAGAAAATCTCCCCCTTTGATCGTATCATAAGCATGGATGAAAGGAGAATCATCCTCTCCCTTAAGATTCATTGCTGCGTTAATTCCGCCTTGGGCACACACCGAGTGAGATCGTTTGACTTTAGTCACAGACACGATTTTGACAAAACACCCTTTTTCAGCAAGACGCAACGCAGCGGAAAGACCGGCCAAGCCTCCACCTATAACAACCACTTCTTGCCGAATCATCCTAAACTCCTTGGATATAGACAATAATATACGTTCCCCAGGCAGCGGCAAGTCCCATGATTGCCACTAAAATCATGAATCCTTGACAGAAGTAGCGTAAAATTTTTTGAGATCTTCGGGTCAGGGTGATACCCCAAGAGATCAAAAAAGTCCATAAACCGTTAAATCCGTGGAAGGCAGCAGATAATACCAAGATGGAGTAGAGAATCACAATTAAGGGATTTTTAAATGCCTCTCGAGCGACCAGAAGAAAAGCTATTCCTGCATTGGGAGACATTGCGATCACTTCCCCTTCTCTGAGGGGTCTTTGTTTGAGAGTTTCGATTTGAGCAATCTCTTGTTGGTCAACCAAGGTAACGTTGAGTTGATTGACCACATTGTAGAGACCAGGATCAACAGACACCTTTGTGACATAATAATGATCGATTCCTTGATAAATCAGATGGGGAGAGTCAACAAAACGCA
The DNA here is from genome assembly GCA_020440555.1 of Chlamydiia bacterium. Classification (GTDB taxonomy): domain Bacteria; phylum Chlamydiota; class Chlamydiia; order Chlamydiales; family JAAKFR01; genus JAGRNW01. The sequence continues at coordinate 2,501 of JAGRNW010000062.1, read as the reverse complement.
TATGAATCACATGAGCGAAAATTCCCACTATTAAAATCCATGAAGTCCATCTCTGCCATGTGTAAGCATGATTGCGTTCGTACTTAGAAAGGTTGGGAATATTACCACGCGTTTTATGAGAGTTTGGCTTGCTGGTTTTTAGATAGAGAAGACCCCAAGATCCATGAATGAGAAACGGAATAGCAAGCAAAAAGATTTCGATGAGTTTAAGATAAGGAAGCTCATGGATTTTATTGACCATGTGAATAAATCCGTGCCCATTATCTTGAAAATAGAAAGCAAGTTGTGAATTGACAAGGAGGTGTTCGAAAAGGTAGATCACAAGCCACAATCCCAAAAGGGAGTGGACTCTGCGCATAATAAAGGCGGCAGGAAGTCGGACTTTGCGCTCATTAAACAATTTTTTTTTTTGGACGGAGGTAGCGGTCATAAAAACACTTCATCAAGATTATACCCATACCACTTCAAGAATTGATTTTCGGCAACGCGAAAGCCCAATTCTTGAAGTGGTATGGGTATTAGTTTTGAAAGAGGTCTATTTTTCATCAGCATTTGAATCGAATCGATATAAAAATTCAGTGACTATATCGTTTCTTATAGAAGTTATCATCCATTTTTTTTGAGTTTCGCAAAGAAGAGATGTTGCAGGTTGATCAATTTTTTTACATTCTTCCCGTGGCATGTTCACGTTCAATCCCAAACCAATCACAATCCAATAACCATTCTCCCGGGGAGAAGTCTCGCTCAAGATGCCTGCAATTTTTTTTCCATTGACAAAGATGTCATTAGGCTCTTTAATGACCCCCTTAATCCCCATTTTTTCAATGACATGTAATACAATGTGCGCCAAAAGACGAGTCCAAATCAGAGGCGGGCGAGTCTTTTCATTGATAAAAAAAACAAAACTAGCATAGAGGTTCATAAACTTTGGTGCATACCAAGACCTCCCGTATTGGCCTCTTGCAGCCGTTTGCTCATCTGCTGTGACTAGAGTTAGGTGATGGCTATCAAAGGCTTTTAAATTTTTTAACGCCCAACAATTAGTCGAATCAATGACCTCAAAATGGTGGATGATAATTTCCATACAAACGGTTATACTCTGGGCAAGAGATCGGATCAACAACCTCCATGTGGAATCCTCGCGCTGTAACTCGCCTTGATTTTAGGGTGATCCCTGTGATCATCTCTCTGATGATTGCCTCTTGTCTTGTGATTGCAGCGACCGATCCGGTATGTACTTACAGCGGTGGGGAAGTGAGTTTTTTCACCCCTAAAGTTCAGAAACAACTTCAGCATTTTTTTTTAGGGTGGGCTGTATTTATTTTTTTTGTGGGATTTAACTATCACAAGCTGCGTGAATGGGCTTGGTTTCTCTATGTAGGGATGCTGCTTGCTCTTGTTGGTCTTTTTTTTACAGAACCCATTCAGAACGTGAGACGGTGGTATCGTCTTCCCTTTGTAGGAGCTAGCTTTCAACCCTCTGAATATGCCAAATTAATTGTTGTGATTACTCTCAGTTGGTTTTTGGAGAGAAATCGTTCTTCTGCGGCTCGATTGAGTACAGCATTTTTAGGAGGAGTCATTGTTGGAATCCCATTTCTTTTAATTCTCAAACAACCAGACTTGGGAACAGCTCTGGTCCTTTGTCCAGTGACCTTGATGATGTTTTATCTAGGTGGAATTCACTCGGCCACTGTCAGATGGATGACTCGATTGGGTTTTGCTGCTCTGGCTTTCATGCTTCTGATATTTATGGGAATTCTCTCTCATGAAAAAATGCACCCATTTGCAACAAAATTTCTTAAAGATTATCAATATGAAAGACTCAATCCTCATAGCCACCACGGTTGGGCAGCACAAACGGCCATTGGTGTGGGTGGGCTGACGGGTAGTGGATGGAGGGAAAGTGAATTCACGGGTAGAGGATGGCTTCCCTATGGGCACACAGACTCAGTATTTCCAGCGATCGGTGAGGAGTTTGGTTTTTTCGGACTATTATTTTTACTCGTCCTTTTCTATACCCTGATCTATTTCGGTTTTCAAGTGATGGCAGCGGCTGTAGATGATTTTGGGCGAATGCTTTCAAGTGGGATCACTGTTTATCTCGCTATGCATATCATTATCAATATTGGAATGATGTGTGGATTTTTACCTATCACGGGAGTTCCTCTTATTCTTGTCTCGTATGGAGGGTCGTCGGTATTTGTGACCATGGCAGCCTTGGGGATTTTGCAAAGTATTTATGCACAGAGATTTATGTTTTAGTACACTAAGCACCTGTGAAGACACAGGTTCTATTAGACCTGAGTTTTGGGTTGCTTACGCAACAAAAAGCATGCCTTTCTCTTCTACGGCCCGTCGCAAGGAAGGCTTTTTCGGTTGATGACTATACCCATTCCACTTCAAGAATTGGGATTTCGGCTGCGCCAAAGCCCCGGGCTTGAACGATCATAAATGACATTAGGTAATCGCGCACAGCCCTCACAAGACTGTAGGTAAAA
>JAGRNW010000061.1 GCA_020440555.1 Chlamydiia bacterium | reverse complement strand
CATGCGGAGGCGCATCAATGACAATTTTTATGTCATGAAATCAATGTTGGGCAAATCTTCATTTTGATTGGGTATATACAAAGTTGCACGCGGAGGACGGGCCAGATGGCGCATCGAGAATGAGACCTTTAACACACTCAAAAACCAGGGGTACGAATTCGAGCACAATTTCGGACATGGCTACAAGCACTTATGTCATATATTTGCTTACTTAATGATGTTGGCTTTTTTGATTGATCAGGTACAGCAGAGGTGCTGCGGGTTGTTTCAAGCGGCATTGAAAAAAACGGTCAGTCGAATTGCATTGTGGGAGCGATTGCGCTCCATGTTTTTTCATCATTTTATTCAGGAGTGGTCTGATGTTTGGAATGCCATAGCTTATGGATTTAAGAGACATGCGCTTACCCCTGATACTTCGTCATCATATGAGCTTGAAAGAAGACCCTTGGATAAATTGAGTGTGTGTTGAAAATAAAGAAGTTATGATCGTTGGGAGGCCCGATCGAGGAGCCAATGGGTTTGTTTTTGTTTTTTATTATCCGTGTCTCTTCTTGGAGTTCAAAAAATTAATTGTGGTAGCAGCTGAAATGGTTGAGCTAAACCTTGCGGATTATTCTGCTCGTTCCTATTTTGTTAGACAAGAAATAGGTGGATCCCCTTGAGTCTTGCAAATTATCTTACTTTTATTCGAATTTTTATCAGTCCCATTTTTATGTTCATCTATCTTGAATATGAATGGTTAGGGATTAGCTTGACTGTTCTCCCTTACCTGCTCCTTTTTCTTTTAGGAGTCTCCGAATTGTCAGATGCCTTTGATGGCTACTTTGCCAGAAAGTATAATCAAGTAACAGATTTTGGAAAAATTCTGGATCCCATGGCTGATAGCATCTATCGAGTTTCTGTTTTTCTTACATTTACACGCCCTCCCGTAAGTCTGCCACTTCTTTTGGTTTTTGTTTTTCTTTATCGAGATTCGGTGATCTCTACTCTTCGGACCATCTGTGCTTTTCGAGGCTTTGCTTTAGCCGCCAGATCAACAGGAAAAATCAAAGCGATCATTCAAGCTGGAAGTGCTCTCTTTATCCTGATCATGATGATTCCTTATAGTTTGAGTATGCTATCGAAAAGCATTCTCCGAGAAGCCTCTATCATAGTCACGGCTCTCGCGGCCGCGTATGCCCTTTATTCAGGTATTGACTATATTTTTGCTAATAGAGATTATGTAGCCCGTTTGCTCACAAAGGAAAAACAGGAAGGAGAGTAAATGCACGAGATCCTAGGAATTGGCGGCCCCATCCTTGATCTCGTCCTCCCTGTGCCTCATGAATATCTCGACATCATCCCAGGAAAAAAGTGGGGGATGGAGCCAATTGATTTTTCTACTCTGGAAAACATCATTTTGGCAAGTGGAGCAACTCCCATCGCTTCTTTAGGTGGAAGTGCTCGCAATACCATTCAAGGAATGGTTAGGCTGGGAGAGAAATGCGCTTTTTTAGGGATGATTGGAAAAGATAAAACGGCTAAAACCTACCAGAGCCTTTTAGAAAATGAAGGAATTATCTCCCTACTTTTAGAGAGTGAAACACCTTCAGCTATTGTTCTTTCGATCGTGACACCTGATGGAGAGCGAACGATGCGAACTTTTCAGGGAGCCTCTATTGAATTTAGGGGAAGACACCTGGATCCTATCTATTTTTCTAAAACAAAACTTGTGCATATAGAAGGATATGCTCTTTACAATGAGGATCTTGTTGAATCAGCCTGCAGAATGGCTCAAGAGGCAGGAGCTAAAATCTCATTTGATCTTTCGAGTTTTGAAGTGGTCAATGTCTTTAAAGATAAAATTCTCTACTTTTTAGAAGAGTATATCGATATTGTTTTTTCAAACGATGATGAATGCATGGCCCTTTGGGGGGAAAGCGGGGAAATTGCCTGTGACCATTTGGCTAATTTGTGTGAGGTGGGACTTGTTTTAATGGGTGAGAAGGGAGCCTGGGTAAGAAAAGGAGGACACAAGGCCCACTGTCCTGCTTATCCTGTGAAACCCGTTGATACAACAGGAGCAGGCGATCTTTTTGCAAGTGGTTTTCTTCACGCTTATCTAAAAGGGCTGTCGCTTGAGGAGTGTGCTCATTATGGGGCAATCGCGGGAAGAGCTGTTGTCCAGATTATGGGAGCTCAAATTTCTGAAGAGGGATGGAAAGCGATCTACCGCAAACTCAATACTCCTTTATAAAGATCGAGATACTGCTTTGCTGGATGGTTCCAACTCACATCCTTTTCCATTCCAAAAGCAATCATCTGTTTCAATTTTTCATTTTCTTCAAATGTTTTAAAAGCCTTTTTGAGAGTAGTTGTCAATGCTTCACCTGTAGGGATCTGGAAGGTGAATCCATTCTTTTCATTAAAAACTGTATCGATAAGTCCTCCCGTCTCTCGAACGATCGGGACAGCCCCATAATGCATAGCGATCATTTGGGTGAGTCCACACGGCTCAAAATGGGAGGGGACGACAAAAAAATCCGAAGCTGCATAGACGAGGTGGGAAAGAGGTTCATTATATGAAAGTTCAAAATGAACATCAGGGCAATTAGCAAACTGATCTTTTAAATCAGAAAATAATCTTCCCCATTCGGGATCAGCTGTGGATCCTAAAAGAACAAACTGACCTCCCATTTTTAGTGTGTACACAAATGCTTCTTTGATGAGTTCAGGTCCTTTTTGTGGGACAAGTCTGGCAATCGTACTCACAAGAGGGGCTTTTTTCTCCGCATTGAGAGCAAGCATTTTTTGAAGATAAAGTTTATTCTTTTTTTTATTGTTTAGATTTGATCTCCCGTAGTGAAAAGGGAGATGACAATCGGTCATTGGGTTCCAATAATCGTAGTCAATCCCATTGAGGATGCCAACGAGTTTTTCTCGATGTTGATTTAGAAGATTCTGTAGCCCCTCTCCATGTTTTTTTGTGAGAATTTCTTTGGCGTATGTGGGAGAGACAGTCGTGAGTTGATCGGCATAAACAATCCCTCCATTGAGAAGATTGAGGGATGCTTCATGAATAAAACCATGGGTTGTGAGGCCTATTTTTTCAAAGTCGATTTTCTGACACACACCTTGGTAGGCAAGGTTGTGAATAGTCAAGATTGTTTTAGAGGACATCTCCCTTTTTGTTTTGATAAGAGAAGGAATGATCGCTGTTTGCCAGTCATGGAGATGAACAATATCGGGAGGCGTTTCTTTTGTTTTTAAATAGGCGATTACGGCGACACAAAAAAAAGTGAAACGTGTGATATCATCTTCATAACCATAAATTTCATCTCTATTGAAGAAGTAGGGAGCCTCAATGAACGTGAGAATGACTCCCCCGGTCATCATCGATTGAACAATAGAAATTTTCTGAAATTTTCCATCAAAAAAAACATCAACCCCTCCTTTTTTTTTCATTGAATCGAGCTTGATGATCTTGTACTTGGGTAGAATCACCTCAACTTGATCAACAAGTTGCATCAAGTTATTGGAAAGTCCGTAAAGGACATCTCCCAATCCACCGACTTTGGCAAATGGGGCACACTCAGCGGCTACATGCACGACTTTCATGAACCTGTTTATACAAATAAACTATATAATTGCCTAAAAAATTAAAATCCGTTACCCTCCCTTGGTCAAATAGATGGGGTGTAGCCAAGCGGTAAGGCAGCGGTTTTTGGTACCGTGTATCGGAGGTTCGAATCCTTCCACCCCAATTTAACGTATGGAAAACAATCCTTCTCCTGTCCTCTTAACGGGTACTTCTCATCCAAGATTTGCTGAAGAACTCGCTCGGTGTCTTGGTCTTGCTCTTGGAAGAGTCTCCTTTGAACCATTTCCTGATGGCGAACTTTACGTTCAAATCCTAGATAATGTACGGGGAAGAGATGTGTTTGTATGTCAATCTGTTGCCCACCGTCCAAATACTTATTTGATGGAGCTTCTGATCATGATAGATGCTCTTAAACGGGCGTCTGCGAGGAGCATCGTAGCGGTGATTCCCTATTTTGGGTATTCTAGACAAGACAGGAAGGACAAGCCTCGCGTCCCCATTACAGCCAAACTTGTTGCGGATCTTTTGGCTACTGCTGGAGCTACGCGAGTTCTCACCATGGATCTTCATGCGGGACAAATTCAAGGATTTTTTAATATTCCTGTTGATAATTTGTATGGCCGGCCCAAAATAGAAGAATCACTTATTCGTTTGAAACTTAAAGATTTTGTGGTTTTGGCCCCAGATTTAGGGGCTATAAAACAAGCGAGAGCCTACGCTAGCCATTTGGGAGCTGAGGTTGCTGTGATCGATAAGAGGCGAATGAGTTCGGAGCAAGTGGAGGTTTACGCCATTATTGGAGAAATTAAGGGCAGGGATATTCTGTTAGTCGATGATATGTGCTCAACGGGGGGAACCCTTGTGACGGCTGCAAGAGCGGCAAAAAAGGAGGGGGCGGGGCGTATTTTTGCAGCTTTCACCCATGGTCTTTTGGTGGGGGATGCTCTGGTAAATTTTGAGAAAAGTCCAATTGAAAAGATTTTTATGAGTAATACAGTCCCTCTTTTCAATTCGCAGGGCTCGTCTAAACTGGAGGTTGTTTCCGTAAGCTCTCTCTTTGGTGAAGCTATTCACAGGATTTTATCTGCTGATTCGATTTCTTCACTCTTCAATTGATCTAAACTCTCTTTTGATCTAGAATCGACTGTTTTAAAGTTTGGAGAATTGGACGATGGAACTTACAGTCACAACAAGGAAAGCTGAAAAAAAAAACGATGCAAAAAAGCTTCGCCGAGAAGGGATGATCCCGGCTATCATTTACTCAGAGGGAAAATCTGGAGTAACAGTAGGTGTGTCTGCTGTTGAATTCAAGAAAGTTCTTGATCGAATAACTCCAGGAGCTCTTCCTGCGATTGTTTTTACTCTCATGATTGAAGGGAAGAAGATCAAGGCGATAGTAAAAGGCATTCAATATCATGTGACTAGTTACCAGGTCATTCATCTCGATTTTATCGAACTTCACGAGAAAACTAAGGTGACCCTCAATGTTCCTATTGTGTGTCAAAATGTGGTCGATTGTGCAGGAGTCAAACTGGGTGGAGTTTTGCGTCAAGTTGTTCGTCATTTAAAGGTACGTTGTCTGCCTAAAGATATTCCGACTCAATTTGATGTCGATGTGAAAGATCTCGAATTACATGAAAAGTTGATGCTCTATGATGTTCCGCTTCCAGATACTGTAGAGCCAAGGATGAGTCTCGATACGGTGGCTGTAGCCATTGGTAAGAGATGATATTGGATGCCTCAAACTGGTTGATTGTTGGTTTGGGTAATCCAGGAGTTAAATACGAAAAGACCCGTCATAATCTTGGTTTTGAAGTGGTCATTGCTTTTGCAAAGGCTCACGGGTGGGTATTTAGACGAGGTTTTTGCGTTAAAGGAAAGATAGCCGCCGGTTCCTATGAGGGGAAGAAGCTTTTTCTTTTGATGCCCATCACTTATATGAATTTGAGTGGTGAGGCTGTTGTCGAGGCGATGCGGGTGTATAAAGTTCCGATAGAGCAGTTGCTCGTTGTTGTAGACGATGTTTATGTCAAATATGGAAATTTTCGTTTACGAGACAAGGGGAGTGCAGGGGGGCACAATGGGCTCAAAAGTATTGAGAGGGTCCTGAGAACACAGAATTATACCCGACTTCGAGTGGGAATTGGACCGAAAGATGAGAAGAACATTCCCGATGGGCGGTCCGTTTTTTTAGAAGATTACGTTCTTAGCAAATTAACGCTTGAAGAACAAAACTTCCTCACGGAGGTTACTGACAATGGAGTGAAATACATTGAACAGTGGCTTGTGGGAGCTAACACAGGAAAACAATGAAAAATAAAACACAACTCTACGAGGGGATGTATATCCTCAATGCCACCTTAAGTGAAGATGCGAGATCTAAAGCTCTCGATCGAATCAAGGCTGGAATTACCGATCGTGGAGGGCAAGTTCACCGAGAACATGATCTTGGTAGACGCAAACTTGCCTATCCAATTCAAAGGTCGCGCGAGGGGCACTATTATTTGCTCTATTTCACTTCTAACTCAAAAGATGTAGGCGAGATCTGGAAGGAATACCATTTAAACGAAGATTTGCTACGTTTTATGACTCTTCAAACAGAAGAGATTAAAGAAACGTTAGAGTTTAAACAATTACCCGAATAAGAAAGGAGGCTTGTGTATGAGAAATAGTCAAACGAAACAGTCTCCAACAACAAACGTTTTTGTTGGTGGGCGCCCAAGGCGGGGGTTGAGAAACTGCCCCTTTAAAATGGCGGGATTTAAAGAAATCGACTACAAGGATGTTGAAACGCTTAAACGATTCATCACCGATCGAGGAAAGATTTTGCCTCGTCGCATTACAGGTGTTTCTCTTTACTTTCAAATCAAACTGACAACAGCGATCAAGCGGGCAAGAACAGTGGCATTGCTCCCTTTTGTATCGGAAGATTAATTGGAGACTAAATCATGGATAACCAACTTTTACTTCTTGAAGATGTAGTTGGCCTCGGCCGTAGTGGTGATATTGTGAAGGCCAAACCAGGCTATATCCGCAATTTTCTTCTGCCTAAGAAAAAAGCGGTCATAGCTGACAGACACACGATCAAACTTCAGGCAAAACTACAAGAAGAGAGGGCTAAAAAGGCCTCTCTGGATAGAAAGGAAGCTGAAAAACAAGCTGTAACCCTTAAGGGGCTTGTTCTTAAAACTGAAGTGAAAGTCGATACGGCAGGGCATATGTACGGTTCAGTTTCTTCTATTGACATTGCCCGAATGCTCCAAGAAAAGGAATATCAGCTAGAGCGTAAACATGTTGATTTGCCTCATCCTATAAAGAAATTGGGAACACACTCTATTAAACTGCGTTTGGAAGAGGGTGTGATAGCTGAGATTGTATTGGAAGTTGCCCCAGAGGGTGGCAAGCTGTATACTGGCGAAGCCGCCACTCCTTCTGTTCAAGAGGAAACTCATCATGAAGGCTTCTCGTCAGAAGAAATTTCTTCCGAAGAGTAATGTTCTCACGCTCTTCTCGCCGGCAAAAATCAACTTATTTTTAAAATTGATTAACCGGCGGGAAGATGGTTATCATAATCTCGCTTCTCTGTTTCAAACGATTGATTTGGGAGATACACTCACCCTAAAAGAGAGTAGTCATGATACCTTAATCTGCACCTATCCGGGAATTCCTCAGGATCGGACAAATTTGATTTGGAAAGCAGTCGATCTTTTTCGCAAGAAAACAGGCATAAAAAATTCACTCCACATCACGTTAGAAAAAAAAATTCCTCCTCAGGCCGGACTTGCGGGGGGGAGCAGCAACGGTGCTACGATCCTTTACGGCCTCAACATTTTTTTTAAAACGAACATTACAATGAATGATCTTGCAACATGGTCAGAGGCAATAGGCTCCGATCTCCCCTTCTTTTTTTCCAAGGGAACAGCCTATTGTCGAGGAAGGGGAGAATTGGTACAAGAGATGCCTCCACTTATAGGATCAGGCATTCTTGTGAAACCCGAAGAGGGGCTGTCTACAAAAGAGGTTTTTGCTAAACTGATGATTGAAAACTCTTCAGATGAGGATGTTGAGAAAACATTAAAAAGTTTTTATACTGATCGTCCCATCTACTGTAATGATCTTGAAAAGGCGGCTTTTATTCTTCTCCCAAAATTAAAAAAAATTAAAGAGCAACTAGATGGTGAGGGAGTGATGACGGGTTCGGGAACAGCTTTCTTTTGCAAAAAAGAAATGAATCTCCCCTTCGATTTATGGAGTTATTCGGTCAATTTTATTAATCGATCAGAAGGGGGGTGGTACCGATGACACTGTGTCAACCGCCTGATGGTGTTTGGCCAATTTTTCCAGACGCAATCAGTCGCTGCGTTGTTTCTGCTGTCTTGCTGATCTCGGGGGTTGGATGATAGAGGAGATAGGTGTCAAGTAATTCCCGAGTTTGACAGCTAATTTTTGTAATAGATTTAGTTGTAATGAGTTATGAGAAATAAATCCGAGTGTGCCACTACATTTTGAGAAGAGAGCGTAATCTAGATAACCGCAATGTGCTTTAGCAGTTTTGGAGGCAGAGAAGCTC
>JAGRNW010000060.1 GCA_020440555.1 Chlamydiia bacterium | reverse complement strand
TACAATTATTTTTCCTTCAACGAGGAGATCTAAATAGAGTGGATCTCGAATCACAATTCCTTTATACCTCACAGGAACAGGCAATTGTCTTTGAAACTTTAATTTCTTCAAAGAAAATTCATGACATAGAGCAGCATTCATAGATGCTCTCTAATAGTCCTGGACCGCCTAAAACGCGATGCACTTCGATGTTGTTCGAGAAAATGTGAGAAAATTCAGGCTAATTGACGATCGAGCTGAGGGGGTTCCAAGGGTTCGATCACCTCTTCTTCCCTAGGCAACCATGGAAAGGGATCTAGTTCAATAGGAAGGAGAGGCGCTTGTAACATTTCGATTTTATTTCCAAGCTGATCAATTTGCTTAGTCACAAGCTCAATTTGTTCATAAATGGGAGTAAGGCTCTGGGAAGGAACTTGTTTCGTATAACCCGTCCACCATCCAATTAAAAAGAGACCTCCATACAAAAAAATAAGTTTTGGCCATTGCCGTTTTTTCTTTTTAGGTTCATTCCAAACATCAGATCCATCATAGATTAGGCTCGGAAAGTACGAAGGAAATTCTGGTAGTGGCTCAAAGACAAAGACTTCCTCTTGGTAGGAAGGGATATTTTTTTGAGTTAATACATCAATCGTTTTGAGAAGAGATGAAAGAGAGTGAGCATCATAAGATTTGTTTTGGGAAGGGGTTTGAGAGGTGACCCCCAATCCGTCTAAAAATTCTTCCAGTTCTTCATCCGAAAGTGGCAAAGAATTATTATCAAGTAGCATGCAGCTTTTTCTATCATACTCTGAAGATCTAGGTAAATAGAAAAAATATTAACAATCTGCCTATTTAAAAACTGGTTTGATCGCAGAAAAAAGGGTGAAATTTTACCAATTTTTTGGTATGTTGAAGGGTAGCAGCTTCCCACCAAGGAGATCAGAAGGTGAATGTGATCCTCAATTTCTTTAAACCTGCCCCTCATATCGAAGAAATCGAAGATAAGTCGCTTATAAAAAAAGAGTATAGATATTGGCGCATTCGCATTTTTTATTCGATGTTCATTGGCTATGTCTTTTATTATTTCACCCGTAAGAGTTTCACATTTGCTATGCCAGCTTTGATGCAAGATCTTGGGTTTAATAAAGCTCAGCTGGGGATTTTGGGGAGCGTGCTGTATATCACCTATGGACTTTCTAAATTTGTCTCTGGTGTAATGTCTGATCAGGCCAATCCCCGTTTTTTTATGGCGATTGGATTGATCATTACTGGTTGCGCGACCATTTTTTTTGGCTTCTCTTCTTCACTTCTCTTACTTGCCGTTTTTTGGGGGATCAATGGATGGTTTCAAGGATGGGGTTGGCCCCCGTGCGCTCGGTTGCTCACTCACTGGTATTCCCAGTCAGAGCGGGGGAGCTGGTGGAGTTTTTGGAGCACCTCTCATAATGTAGGGGGATTTTTGATTCCCATTTTGGTTGGATATTGTATTTCCTATTTTGGTTGGCGAGGAGCAATGTTTGTTCCAGGGGGGCTTTGCGTCGTCATGGGAATTCTTTTGATGGACCGCCTCCGCGATACCCCCCAATCTCTTGGACTTCCCAAGATTGAAAAATGGCGGGATGATTACTCTGGTACAGAGCAAAAAATACAGTCGAAGGAAAAAGAGCTATCGACTAGAGAAATTCTCTTTGATTATGTATTGACAAATAAGTGGGTGTGGTTGCTCGCCATCGCCTCTTTTTTTGTCTATGTTGTTCGGATGGCAATCAATGATTGGAGTGCTCTTTACCTCATTGAAACAAAGAATTATACCATTATGGAGGCTAATGCTTGTGTAGCCTTTTTTGAAGTGGGAGGTTTGTTTGGAATGCTTGTAGCTGGTTGGCTTTCCGATAAAGTTAGCAGTGGAAAAAGGGGGCCGATGAATGTTGTCTTCTCGCTTGGGATGCTCCTTTCGGTTCTCGTGCTGTGGTTGATGCCGGGCGTCGGCCCTTTTTTCGATACGGCCATTCTTTTTACCATTGGTTTTTTCTTGTTTGGTCCTCAAATGTTAATTGGACTTGCTGCGGCTGAGCTTTCTCATAAAAAGGCTGCAGGAACGGCCAGTGGGTTTGCTGGTTGGTTTGCCTATTTTGGGGCGGCAAGTGCAGGATATCCCTTGGGTAAAGTGGCTCAAGATTATGGATGGTCAGGTTATTTTGTCATCTTAGGAGGATGCTGTATGCTCACTATTTTGCTTTTTCTTCCAATGTGGCGAGCCAAGCCTGTTTCCAAAGATCAGGAACTTACTCTTGAAGAAGACAAGGAACCTTCAGCAGTTACTTGACACACCTTGGACTAGATCATGTGGGCTCCCCTTCACCTTCATTCTCAATATTCAATTTTAGATGCCTCAGCTTCTATTACTGCTATAGCCAAAAAAGCAGCCGAATTTGGGATGCCGGCCGTTGCCTTGACCGATCATGGAAATCTCTATGGAGCAGTCGAATTTTATAAAGCCTGTAAAGAGGAGAAAGTCAAACCGATCATTGGGTGTGAACTTTATTGTGCTCCTACCTCTCGATTCGATAAAAAGAGGGGAGGGCCTCATTCAAAGGTGGCCTACCATCTTGTTTTATTGGCCAAAAATAGAGAGGGGTATCAGAACCTTTGTAAACTCTCCTCCCTCGGATTTCTTGAGGGATTTTATTATCACCCACGGATTGATAAGGATCTTTTGAAGACCTATTCCAAAGGATTGATCTGTTTGTCTGCTTGCATGGGGGGTGAAATGGCTCAAATGGCTTTGAAAAATTCTTATGAAGAGCTTCTTGAAGTTGCAAAATGGTACCAAGATCTCTATGGAGACGACTACTACCTTGAGCTTCAACGACATCAGATGAATGAACAGAAAATTTCTCAATTTGAGGAGAGTTGGCTTGTCGAACGACATCATGAGTTTGTCAAAGATCAACAGACAATCAACAGAGCCTTTCTTGAGGTAGCAAAACAATTAGGGATCAAATATGTGGCAACCAACGATTCCCATTATATGGAACCTGTAGATTGGAAGGCGCATGAAATTTTGCTTAATATTCAATCGGGAGAGCCGTGTGAAATTTGGGAAAAAGACCACTATGGGAACAATCGTGCTAAAATTCCCAATCCTAAACGAAGAGTTTATTCGACTCATGAATATTATTTCAAATCTCCTCAGGAAATGCGAGCGCTGTTCATGGATCTTCCTGAGGCGATTTCAAATACACTCGAGGTAGCAGATCAATGTCACGTTGAACTCGATTTTACAACAAAACATTACCCCGTTTACATTTCACCTTCTCTGGAAGGAAAACTTTATACTCAGGAGGAACGGGTCGATGGCGCAGCAAGCTTTTTAAAAGAATTATGCGAAAAGGGAATCTCTCGCCGGTACACACAAGAACGTCTCATGCACGTGAAAGAGAAATATCCTGATAAAGATCCGATGGAAGTGGTGAAAGGTCGGTTAGACAGGGAGCTTGAGATCATCATTTCCACAGGAATGTGTGATTATCTTTTGATTGTTTGGGATTTCATCAATTGGGCCAAAGGAAAGGGGATACCTGTTGGACCAGGGAGGGGATCAGGGGCAGGTTCGATTATTCTTTATCTCATTGGGGTGACTGACATTGATCCTCTCCGGTTTGATCTTTTTTTTGAACGTTTTATTAATCCTGAACGAATTTCTTATCCTGACATTGATGTTGATATTTGCATGGACAGACGGAGTGAAGTGATTGAGTATACACTTTCCAAATATGGGAAGGAAAACGTGGCCCAGATTATCACTTTTGGAAAAATGAAGGCTAAAATGGTGATCCGGGATGTAGGACGAGTTCTTTCAGTCCCTCTCGCTAAGGTGAATGAAATTGCTTCTTTAGTTCCGGAAGATCCTAATATGACTCTCCAAAAAGCTTTGGAGATGGATGTCGATCTCCATCACCTTGTTTCTGTCGATGAAGAGGCAAAAAGAATTGTCGATCTGGGTAAACGACTAGAGGGATCAATCCGTAATACAGGGATTCATGCGGCAGGGGTCATCATTAGCGGGGACCCCTTGATGGATCATATTCCCCTTTGTACTCCCAAAGATTCAGAGATGGCCGCGACGCAATATTCGATGAAACCTGTCGAAGCGGTAGGGATGCTGAAAATTGATTTTTTGGGACTTAAAACATTGACAAGCATCCAGCTTGCTGTGAATGCAATCTTTGAATCAACGGGAACAAAAATTGATTGGGTCGATCTTCCCTTGGATGATCTGCCAACCTTCCGCCTACTGCAGGAAGGGAAAACTCTCGGTGTTTTTCAAATGGAATCGGGGGGAATGCAAGAACTTGCGAGGCAACTTCATCCTGACAAATTTGAAGAGATCATTGCCATTGGGGCCCTTTACCGCCCGGGTCCCATGGAACTGATTCCGACTTTTATTAACCGTAAACACGGCAGAGAACCCATCGAATATGATCATCCCCTTCTTGAGGAGATTTTGGGGGAGACCTATGGCATCATGGTTTACCAAGAGCAAGTGATGGGAATTGCGTCTAAACTTGCCGGCTACACTCTTGGGGAAGGAGATGTTTTACGCAAAGCGATGGGGAAAAAAGATAGTGAACTCATGGCTATGTCGCGGGAAAAATTTTGCCAAGGGGCTCTTGCTAATGGGATTACAGAAAAAACAGCCCACACAATTTTTGAAAAGATCGAAAAGTTTGCCTCCTATGGTTTTAACAAATCTCATGCCGCAGCTTATGGCTACCTTACTTATGTAACGGCCTACCTTAAGGCTAACTATCCACGAGAATGGATGGCGGCTCTTTTAACCTGTGATTCAGCTGATATCACCAAAGTGGCAAAATTTATTCGCGAGTCTCACGCCATGGATACACCTATTCTCCCTCCAGATGTGAACGAGGCAGGAGTAGCGTTTAAAGCCACTAGAGAGGGGATTCGTTTTGCCATGACAGCCATCAAAGGAGTGGGCGAAGGGGTGGTCCATGCAATTATCGAAGAACGGAAAAAGAAGGGGCCTTTCGTGGATTTTTACGATTTCTTCAAAAGGATTGATTTCAAGCGAGTGGGAAAAAAAGTGATTGAAATACTTGTTGATGCTGGATCATTTGATTTCACTGGGTGGACCCGTGATGAGATGGCTATGAGTATTGAATCGATGTATGAGTGTGCAAGGTTGGAACAAAAAGAAACAGAGCGTGGGATTCTGACATTTTTTTCTATGATGGGTGAGGAATCGATCAAACGGTTTAAAAATCCTCCTAAAGTTATGAAACCCCGCCCCACGTGTGAGCTTCTCAAAAAAGAGAAAGAACTTCTTGGATTCTTTCTCACGGGACATCCCCTCAATACTTATCGTGAAGTGATGAAACGTCTTTCATGCATTTCATTCGATCAATTTAGTGAGCAAGAGCTACCAACCGTTGTCCGTTCGAGCTTTATTGTTGAATCGATCAAAACACGCATTGCCCAAAAAAGTGGACGCAAGTTTGCAATTTTGATGATTTCTGATGGGATGGAATCGTATGAACTTCCTGTTTGGCCCGACATTTATGAAGAAAGGGGGCATCTTTTGATGGAAAATCAACTGCTTTATGCTGTTCTTAGCTTGGAAAAAAAGGAAGATGCTCTCAAACTGCAATGTCGCTGGTTTGATGAACTTTCTAAAGTCTCTGAGGAGATGATAGAAGAATGTGATCGGGCATTTGATAAAGCTAAACTTCAGCTAAATCGATTTTCATCGGCGAGCTATAAAAATCGAGAAAACAAACCACAAATGCAGCAATCTACGCAAGAAAAACTCCCTTTGAAACTTCGAATTGATCTTGCAAGGGTCCGTTTATCTCATATTTTAAAACTCAAAGAAATCTTTGCAGCTCACCGAGGAGAAAAAGCGGTACAGATCACGTTTCATCAAGAGGGAAAACCCTTTTCTCAACTTCACATTGAGGGGAGGTACTCAGTCGATCCAACATCGGAGTTAAAGAGGAAGCTCAGTGATCTGCCGTCCGTTGAGAGCATTCCAGAAAGTCGTTAAAGTTGACCCATCGGGGTTTTGTACCCCAATACTGTACACCGGCAAAAAAACTTCACTCATATTTCTAATAGCAAAATCCTTTCCAAAAGCCAAATTACAGAGCTTTTTGATTTGAGCAGGAGAATATCGTTTCTTAACTTTTTGAGCCAGACGCGCTGAATGGGTCACAAGGGGCTCATCAATGGCTGTTTGTGGCTGAATTTCGAATTTAGGATTGGAAAAATGAAGGCGGTATTGATTACCAGAGAGAACAATCAACTTTTTTTTCTGACAACTATCGAGCCACCCGTCGACAATATCACATTCCACATTAAAGGTTCTATAGAGACGATCTCGGTCGACTCTTCCACCAGCTCGAACAAGCGAACGTATTAAATTGAAGTCATGTTGATCGGCTGAAGCGAGAAGACAATCTTCATATCCGTGCGTCCTCTCCCAACTCTTGGCATTGATGACCATTTCTCCGTCAGTGAGTCCCCAAAGGAGAACTCCTTCAGCAGTTGTGTATTGATCAATAGGATATTTTACCTCCATGAGGAGGTAGGGGTAGAAAGTCAGCTCCGGAGCGTTGTAGGAGTAACGATCCCCTTTTAATAGGGCTTTCTGATGGGATCCCATGATTTGTTCAGCTGTAAAGCGGATTTCAAGAGTACGGAATTCTCCTTTCTGTATTTTTTCTAAAACAAACTCTCGCACTTCAGGAACATTATCCCATGTCCACCACCCTCCAAAGCCCAAAGCAATGAGCATGGCCAATGAAAAAATTAAACGCATAAATTTCTCTCCTGTGATTCGATGAGTGTTTTCAATCCCTCTTCTAAGCTGCATTGGGGCTTTATGTCAAAATCTCTTATCGTCCGTCTTGGGTCCCCAAGGGATGCCTTGGGTTCCCCTTTTCTAGGAGTCACCCATTTACGAAAGATTTTTTTGTCAAGTAGTTGTTCAAATGTATCAACCAATTGATTGATCGAGATTGCAACTCCGGTGCAAAGGTTATAGATTTGGCATCCATGAAAAGGAAACTCTAAGGCTTTGACCAAATAGCAAATCACATCGCTGATATGGATAAAATCTCGTGTTTGTGTTCCATTTCCAAAGATCGTTATCTCCTCTCCTTTACGAATTTTATCACAAAAAATCGAGATGACCCCTGAATAAGGGGAATTGGAATCTTGTCCAGGACCGTATACATTAAAAAAACGAAAGCCAATTGTAGGGATTTGGTAAGTTTGGAAGCAAGCTTTTGCATAAAGTTCTACAGCCCCTTTATCAGCGCCGTAGGGGGAGGAAGGAAGAGGTGAAAGATCTTCATGAAAAGGGAGCTTTGTGTACCCTGCGTAAACAGCCGCTGAAGAAGCATAGATGATAGGGATAGGAACAGACAATTTTGAAATGGTTTCAAATAGATGAATTGTACCAAGGAGGTTGATGGCAGTAGTTTTCGAAAAATTTGTAATGGATTTTTCAACAGACGCAACGGCTCCGAGATGATAACAGATATGGATTCCTTCTACCGAGTGGGCAACAAGGTCCTTATCGAGAAGACTTCCTTCAATAAGTTCCACTTCGTGCGGTAAATGATTTTTTGTGCCGGTTGAAAGATCATCTAACACTCTGACCGAGACACCTTGTTCTAATAACGCTCGACTGAGATGGGACCCAATAAATCCACATCCTCCGGTGATTAAAACCTTGGTCACCTGAGTGTTGGATTTTACTTTCTCTTCCTTAGGAAGTTTGCTTGCATCTTTTATGTTTTTCAGTTTTGTAAATGGCCTTTGGCGATTCATTTCGTCTGAAAATCCCAAGATCTGCGACGCAAACCCCTCTGAATCTAAGGAAGACAACCTAAAATTTCGGTTGGTATAAATTTGACTAGAAGCGGTGAAGTCCAGTATGATACCCTCTTTATTTTTTCGAGATTAGGATAATGATGAAAAGCAAAAAATACACCTTTTTCCTTTTAACTCTTCTTCTCACGGCTCCCTTAACAGGAGGAATCGCCCTTAAAGATGGACGATGGTCAGATGAACGTTATCTCCCAACTCTATCAGTGCAAGAACATTACGATAGGGGTTGTACGTCCTTATCTGATAAGGACTATGACACAGCTCTCACCCACTTTCTGGTTATCGTTTATCATTTTCTCGACTC
>JAGRNW010000005.1:15801-38241 GCA_020440555.1 Chlamydiia bacterium | reverse complement strand
TTTACGGGGAGTTAAAAAGCTTATTGGTTCAAAAATTTTATATAATAAATTCTCAAACTAAAATTACCTGAGTATAGAAAAGGGTAAAATTAAGGAACTCCAAAGTAATACGGGTAGAGGGCGTATCAATATAAATGGTGCTTTAAATCCTGATACATTCGATGTTGTTGCTGAACAAGATCTTACAATTAATGCTCAATCAACGATAAAGCTCCTCAAGGAGAGACGGTTCTTTCCCGATCAAAGATCTTGATCTTTCTGCTACCGATTTTGACGGTTGTCTGGCCGAAATAACCTGAGTTTTGGGTTTGTCTTCCTCGGATTCAGAGGAAGACAACAAGCCCCCAATTTTAGGTTAGGTGATCCATCGATGGGTCCTTGGGGTCTTAGGGGGTTTTTGGGTCGTTCTAGGAACGTCTGATAATGAACATTATGTTGTGAAATCCCTCAATTTAACATAATAAATTGTATAGAAATTCGTGCACTCAACTACAAATTATCCAGAAAGAACATCAAGTCCTTCTTCTTCAATCGGGATTATATAAACATCTTCTGGAAGCTCATAGAGAACATTTAAAAATTGCAAACGATCCTTTTCATCATTCAAACCGAATAACCGCCTGAGTCGATCTTCATCGATATTTGCTAAGTTTTGAGCAAATTCTTTATGATCATAAAGATCCATGTTATTCATAATCTCTGGAAATGTTTCGAAATATTCCTTCGCGGTTGATAAATTTTTCATATGTATATTGTCTAAAATAGCCTGATACACGTTTAGAATCTCTTCGTGAGATTTGTTTTCAGCAAGATCACCAAAAAAATCCTTTAATTTAAGGTCTTTTGGATAATGATCCGGGTAAGATTTTTTCGAGTTCAAAGCATTTAAAATATTCTGACCAACGCCTTTAAGAACACCTGCTGCTTTACTTTTCTTCACATGAAGGGCATTGAAATGTTCCGATGGAGTTTCCATAACAACAGATTTATCCTCTTTATTTAAGAGACCTTTTTTCCATTTGTCAAAAATGGCTCTGAGTTGAACAAACTGTTTCCAACTCAATTGAGAAAGAAGTTCGATACGATTTTCCCCTTTAGAAAAATTTGCGGTCACACTGACTTGAATCAAAGGTCTTCCACACTTATCTTTAATCTTTGAAAGGGCTTCCATTACCTGCTTCATCTCATCTTCCTCAAGATCGAGAAGTCCGCGTGTGTCTTTTATGCTGGCTGTTTCTCGCTTGTGAAGCATTGGCAACTCTTTTGCTTTTTTATTCAGAATATCCGCATTTTTAAGTTTAGCGATCGTATTCAAGCTATCGATATCTAACCCAATAAGGTCTTTAACTAATTCAAGAGACCAGTTTTTATGAATGCGACCTGCACCATCCAAATTTAGTAGGATTTGAAGAAGAGAGACATATAATTCTTTTGGAGTCAGATCCATCGGACAATCCATCGGCTTTGTATATTCTTTTAATTGACTAAACAGTGTGATCAAAGCCGTAAGTTCCCTCGGCTGATATTCGGGATAGCCGATAAAAAACTTGTTCAACATTAACAATTGTATACACTCATCACTCAAAGGTGCTTTATTCGCTCCGGAGGACATGACCAAAGCAGGTAAATCTCCTCGGGAAATAGCCAATACGCTCACCTCTGTTGAGGTTCTTCTATTCCTCTCTTGTTTTAAAGCTGGAGCGATACTTTTTTCTAGATCTGTTTGAGTTACAAAGCAACTACGCATAATCTTGCCAGGCCTGCTGATCACAATTTGATAGAAAAGAGGACCTCCCTGTCCTAGGTTAAGGAGATTGCATGCATCTTTTGAAATAAAAGTTTGGTGAAGTTTATCTTTCCAATATTTGTAGGAAGGATGTTCCATAGAATGGCTTACAATAAACGTCCTGTTTTCCTCTAATTTTTTCACTAATTGTGTACCCATTGAAATATAGGAACTTTTATTATCCTCTAATGAACCTTCATGAGAAGGAATCTCGCCAAATAAAGCTCCCTCATCGAGCATATTATATTTAAATATCTCATAATCAAAAGGAACAATGATAATTGGCCTATCGGTTGTCCTAAGTTCGTTTTGTGTTTCCATTTCTATTTCCATTTCTATTTCCATTTGTTGCTGGATCTGTAACTGTTGTTGAACATTTATTTGTCTTTCAGAATCAGAGTTTCCAGCTCGATTGATGACAGGTGGCAGGTTTTTCTTATGATAAGCTATCACTTTAGGAATCATGAGTGCTTGTTTTCCTTTAATCAATTCTTTTATAGTGATGTGATGAGCTCTGATAAAACGGTAAATTTTACGAGCGACCTCTCGACTTAAAATTTTATTGTTCCTAGCTTGATTAACGTCTGATGGAAACGCTTTAAGAGCAAGCTCTAGTCTTATTTCAAATAGGTTATCAATTCTAGCTAATTCTTCAGTATAATTAGGGCTGTTGATATTTAGTTGTTCCAATTCAATTGTTGAATTGAAGATTGCACGGAATACAATGTAGCGTTCTGCAAGTTTACGCATCCCATTTTTGAATTGGTCAACCTGATTCATATATTGATTTACATTTTCACTACCAACGATTCGAGTCGCTCCCCTTAGAGTCACCGCATCGAGGTCACGACCTATCAACGGATTGATATCCCCAAGCAATCTTTTAAACTGGCCGGCTATTCCAGTTCCTTTAAAGAATCCAGAAATAGCTCCAAAAATACCACCAACAGCACCTCCCGCAAGAATCATTTTTTCATCTTGATGTTTCGCACCCGCAATGGCAGAGCGTACGGATCCTGTAATAGTTTTTTCTGCAACAGCTTCCTCTTGAAGTTTCTTGCTTGCTGCTTGTACATTAAATGAGTTAAGTAATCCCAATTTTTGAAAAGCTGGACTTGCGGAAGAGACAGCGTTTGTATCCAATACTTCAGCAATTCCACAATGTTGAAATAACATTTTTAAGAAAAGAAAGTACTGTCCATCAGTACAGAGAAGTTCTCTGTCGTACGCATCCGTAAGAAATTGATCAAATTCCACTTTTTGCACAGGTGAATAAACTTGATCCCACTTAATACTTAAATCTGAAATATTGTCAGAGTGAGTTGCTTGATGACAAATGCTTTCTATCTCTTCCAAAGCTGTCGTATCAAAGTCATCTGTGAAGGTACACCTAAAGGGCTCCGCGATCACTTCATCGTTATGCCTTTTACGGATTTCCTGGATATGGAAACTTTGAGCTTTAATGCTGCGAGTTTCTTTTTTTTCTTCGCAGAAATGCTCAATTAGCGATCTAATCACCCATCCTTCGGTGAGGACTTCTCCCTGAGGAGTCATTCTTCGGACTCGACGCGCCATTTTTCGATCAATAGCCGTACGGACCCGTTGACCACATCCAATTTGTCGCGCTCGTCCTTTCCGTTGGAAGTAGGCATCTGGTTCAGAGTTAATTCCTTCCAAATTAACAAACCAACTGTCACCATCTGCTCGTAGTCTAAAGTCTACCCCTGTTCCATCTTCGGTGCCATAGTAAGCAAAAGCCGTCTTTTGATCAATTTTATCAGTATGGTACACCGAAGGAGAGGAAGATTCGGAATTCCAGATAAAACGTTTCCTTTCAACATCAGTATGTGTATGGGACGTAGCACGAAAAATGAACTGACGAGGTTTTTTTCCGTTTGTACTGTGGTGTCTGCGGAGAGTTTCAACAATTTTTTCACTGAGATTTCCTTCTTCAGAAATGTTGTAATCACCGTTGACAACGGCAACCACTCTTGGATCCATAGCCATTTGTTTGATATAGTCATAGGCATTATCAAAAACTTCAACAGGTTCGTCGAGATCAAGAAGAAGGAGATACTCTCCAGCAATATCATCAGGGTCGCTTGTCATATCATTTTCTGGTGATGAAAGATTAAGAATATAAGCATCCCCTGTTCCTGATCCAAGATGCGTTTTGGTTCTCATGATGACCGTTTGTGAGTTACAAACGATTTGTTTATCGTAAATTTTCACTTCATTCGCTTCATTTAAAACATATTCGATGTACTGTAAGCGATCAAGATAAGCAGGACAAGTCGCTGCCCCTTCCACATTGATGCCACAGTCTTCAAAAATAGATCTCATCACGGGCAAATCAAAACCAAATTTAACTGCAAGAGCTCTCTCCTCCAAATTGGCACATTGAGTGATTGTATCAAAATCTCCTAGAATGACTGTAGCAGCTGTCGCTTTCAATGAATCGATAGAGGGGTGATCTTCAATCAGTCTTAAAGTCGCCTCCCATTCTGCAGAATCCATATTTTGAATTTTTTGGAAATAGGGACGCATTCTTAATTTAATAGAAAGGCCACTATCCTCCAAAATTTGAGCAATTAAATGAATATCTTCACCCAAATCTTTCTGAAATCGACATTCGGCATTCCACACATCAGCGTCGTGCTGTCTAAAAATTGTCCCCCCTTGGGAAGCCCATTCTTTAAACTTGTTGCTGGTAAGTTTATTTTTTACCGCTGCGTTTAAATTTTCATAAAGAGGATGATCAAAGATCTGACCCCAAACAATCATCCATTCCATCGCAGAATAGCGATCAAAAAAAGTATTGGATGTCGTGATTTCTTCATCTAAAGATTGAATGATCGGTAACACATTCTTAAAAAAATTCTGATTTTTCCAATTTGCACGATCTTGATCATTTGCATGATTGATTGCATCCTGAGCCGAAGCATCAAGCAGCCTAAATTGATCATGTTTCAAAATCTTTTCTTTAAGAGCATCCCATGCGTTTTTATTTTCAACTCGCCTGTCTTCAATCTCGACAAGTTTTTTCATATAGGGAACCATTTGAACATCGATAGAATCCTTCTGCCAAAAGGCTCTAAAAATATCACCTGAACTGGTACGGTTATTAATATTCTGACACCATTTTTTCCACTTGGTCTCTGATTGACAGCTTCTGTCTTCAAAGATTCTCTGAAACTTACGCTGAGCCATCGCCCCCATCTGATGAATCTGCTCTGGTTCCTTAAAGGAGAGATAAAAAAGATAAGTGTGAAAAATGTTCTCAGCTTCTACACCAAACAGAATCATCGGTTTTTGTTTACCATTTTCATACGGCACCACCTGCACTCCCTGCGCCCGATCAATTCCTCTTTCAAGACTTCCATGAGTTCTATAGGTAGACTTAAATGTTATTGTTAACAATTGCTTCATAGCAGCGAGATAACATTTATTGTTTCTTTCCCTCTCTGATTGATCAGTTCTCCACCTCCATTTATCTTCTTCGCCGGGAAGAATATCGGTGATGGATTCAAGTTGTCTTATTTCGGCTTTCTTAAGATTAGCTTGGGCTATTTTCTCCTGAATTGATGCCAAATTTTTCTCTCCATCAGATCTTTCATTTTCAATGGCAATTTCATTTTCTAAAGCAACAATTTCAGCATGCAAAGTAGCGATACGAGGATTGTGACCTAAAAGATAAGAGAGAAGTTGTTCAAGTGCTGGATTTGGTTGGGAGGTCCGTAAACGTGATAATTTTTTTTCGTCCGCCGCAAGAGCTTCTCTAAGCTCAGTGATGTATCCTACATCACGGTGTTCCTTTGGCTTTTTAAATTCAAGCTCAAGCAAATTTGTGACTGATCTTAAAGATGTTAGTACCTCTCGCATCTCCTTCGTTGTTGTAAGCGCATCCCAATCTTCCTGTTTAAAATTTGCAAAATCTGCATGTGTCCAAAATTCTTTAATAAAACTTTCCTCTTCAAGGATACGCCTGCAAAAGACTTCAAGGATAACTCTTGCATTTGGAATAGAACGAAGATCATCATTGATAAGATAATTGCGTAAAATGGGATTTTGAAGCATCAACTCAATAAATTTTTTTGTTGTTCTGTGTTGAATTTTATCAACCGAACGAGCCGAAGATTGAACAGCAAAATTGTATTCGAAAGAGATATCAAGATTAACATCTTCGTCCTGGAGAAAAATCACATCGTCATTTTTGAAGAAGGCCTCAATTTCTTTTACCAACTGAAGTCTTTCCAAAGCACGAACTCGACTGTCTCGATTCCCCCCCTCATTAATGAAGATGAGCAACTCTTCTTGAATCTGCACACGCTTGTCTCTTAAAAAAGCTAAACGAGCTGGAGTTGTGATGACAGTTCGTCCGCTCGCTTTTAGATTAAGCAGATTATTTTTAATATTAATCAAATGATCCATAATAAATTTTTGTTTATCGACAGGATCCTGAATGGTCTCTAAGCTTGCTTGGTCATAGCCATAGTTGATGTTGAATTTAAATTCATAAGTTGTTGTACCCATAAACTCTTTGAGCTGTGACACTAAAGCCTCTGTTGTCATCAGTACCGGTTGTTTTCCTTTTTCGATAAACAGACGCGTGAGCATGGGGAAAATAAAGGTGGATTTACCAATTCCCATACGCACTTTTACAAAAAGAGCTCCTTTATTGAGGATATCGTCGACCGCTTTTTCAGCTTTGGCGCGAACAATGAATGCATTACGATAGTCATGTACTAAAAATTTTCGATAGATATTGGGTTGTTTCATCCGCCAAATGGCTGATCCATTAGGAAGCTCTACTCTGTTAGCATAACGAAGACGATTGGCTCCTTCTTTTAAAAAAGTGAGCAGCTTATAGCTGTTCATGATCCAGCTGACAGATTCGTCGGCCAACTGTTGCAGGGCTTCTTTTTTATGAAGGGATCCTCTTTCAATACGAACCTGACAGTCCTCTCTACGGCTAAACTCACGCTTTATTTGAACGCAATATTTTTTCAATTGTGTATGTTCAGGTTCAATGAGACAAGGATTTTCATAGACTTTCTTGACAATCATTTTTGCAAGATCTTCCCTTGAGGGAGACTTGTTCGCCTGATTAATTGCTTCGGAAACACCTAAATCATCCTTATAAATGTCTGCAAAACCATCAAGTTGGTAGTTGATCTTCTCTAGATCAGCTTCTATTGCAACAAGTTGGCCTTTAACTGTCCTTTTGATTTCATGCGCCTGTGTCCGTTCATCTTGATTCCTTGAAATTTCAATCGTTTCTTTTTCTGAAATAAATTTAGCTTTTAATTTCTCTCTGTTTTTCTGGAGAAAAATTTTGTTTTGAACAAGCAGGATCAAATCAAAATAAATATCATGATCCAAATCAAGTTCTCTGGTTTTTTCTCCATTAAAATTAAGAATATCTTTCTTGAGTCGATCTAAATAATCTTCAATAGAGGAAAGCTCAGCATGGATTTCTCTCTTTTTAACATCATTAGCTGAATCAAATGCTGCAAGAAGTCGATCTTTCTTTTTTTTCTCTCCACTGATGATACTCATGAGATTGGCGAATTGACGAGAATCCGTCGCGTTAAGAGAGTCTAAATCGATTCCAAATCGTTCCACCATATGGTGAGCGACCTGTGCTCTTGCATTTTTTTTGAGATCTAATTCAATATTCCACAAGTCATTTTCTGAATTAAGGATCCCACAAACGGTTGCCTCTTCTAAGATTTTATCCTGAAGGACAATGATCAATCTGTGAAGGGATTTAATACGCCGCTTGTCTGTCGAAAGAGTCGCTAATTCCTCTTCTTGACGATGCATTAATCCCTTGAGAATTTCTGAAAGATCTTCTTGAACCTCCTGAGCTTTGACTAGCTGTTGTTTTTCTGTAGCGACAAGCAAGAATTGCGAGATTAACTCTTCAAGTTTTTTTTGCTGATCTCTTCCTCCAATCCTGTTGAGTTTACCATTTTCATACATAAAGAGTAGGCGATCAAAGATCTCTTTTTCATCAAATCGATCTGAATCAGCGTAGAAGTAAAGGAAACCCAAGGTATCATGATATTTTCTTACATAGCTGAAAATGTCTTGTTTGAGATTTGATGATTCAACATCAAGATAAAGAATTCTATCAGCGATATTGCGGCCAAGCTCTTTTATTTCTTCAACCTTTAAAGAACAATTTGTTTTTTCTTTGAGTTCCTTCGCCGATTTCTTAACTCCTTGTCGTTTACTCAACAGTTCAGAAACAAGCATCGGATGATCGTCGGGACTAGCTTTGAGATAGCGATTAACCGACTTCACACGTTTTTCCCATGTTTGAGATGTATTAATTTTGTTGAAAAATCTAGTCTCCCACGTATTTGGATCTTTACCTGGTTGAATCTCTGTGGGTGAAAAAGCTGGACCCACTCTGATTCCAGCTGCAGACGCTCTCTTTATTTCAAATCCTGTAACATCTATTTTTTTCTGCTGACGTACTTTATCAAATCTTCTCCACGTATCAAAAAAAATAGGTGCAAAGAGCGACAGAGAATCCTGTTTGATGGAGCTTTCAGTAATGCCTACACTATCAAGAATCGATTTTATTGAATTCGATGCATTCGGAGCTGCACCTGAGGGAGGAGCTCCTCCCCCCTCACCAATTAATGTTCCAAGACCAGATGAAAAATCGTCCGAGGAAGCAGCCTTGACAAGGAATCCCAAGATCCCTCCCAAAGTACTAGATAATTCACGACTTTCAAATTCAGCATCTTCCTGATTTTTCGCACTAAGAAGACCATCAAGATGAATCTGCGGAACATTTATGATAGATTTAATGATCGATTCGATTTGAGGATCGATGTCTCCATCACCGAACTGAGTCATAAGCTCTTCAAGAGGGGGTATATCAATAAAATTAAAATCTCCTCCTTTGGTCAAAAGCGTGTAAAAAATATACACACAAACAAACCGACGATAGATTATATCCCATAATTTTTTCTTTGCTAACTTTTCAAATTCATCGCCAGCAGGAATCTTTTCTACTTCATTCTCAAAAATTTCAGCGAGACCTATGACACCAAACTCAAGAAGTTTTCTCCATACTTTTTTGTCGTAAATCGCTTCTTTTAAAAACTTATCGCCGAAGAATACGGAAAGCAAAGTCTGAAAATTAAAATTATTGATATCAAAACCAGCGGGAAGAATTTTTTTATAGTCAATACCGAGAGACTCAATCATGTTAGTCGTGATCTGAGTTAACAACAATGTGTCATCGTCAATGGAATGTTGCCGTTCATCCAACTGATCGCTTGTCGGCAGTTCCATTCCAAAAGGAGTCATGGTAAAATGAGAGCGGTATCCTTTGGCCTTATGTTCATTGCGTGGATCACTAAGACTGTAACTTTCATTAATTGTTTCAAAAATTTGATCCAAACTATCGGAATGTTTTTTATACATCCCAGTGGTCAGGATTCTTCCATTTTCCATTTGGTTATGACTGAGATGAGCTAAAAACTGACGACTTTTTAAAATGGCCAGTGGAATACAATAGCCAGCCACGTAATAAACTCCAACAGTTCCCCATTTTTGAATGGCACCACGAACATCCAAATCATGAATTTCTTCTAGAAGTTCTCCTATGTCTTGTTCATTTAAAAATTTCTTCAGAACTTCAACAAGTTCTTGATACCCTCGTTGAGTACGTCTTTCCATATCTATAAAATTAGGAAGTTGGGCAACATGCTCATAAAATCCATTTAATTGATCTTGCATGGGTTTAAGGATTTCCCCATTGTCCTTTCCCTCATATTTGGCAGCTCGGTAGTGCCAAAATGCAAGAAGAGCTCTTCTGGCAATGTCCACTGCACGAAAATGCTTTTCATAAGGGGGAATTTTATGCATGAGAAATGAAATTTCCTCCAGAGCCACAGCTTCTGTGTTAATCCACCTCATGTAGTTAGCAAAATTAGCAATCACTGTTTCCCAACGAAGATCTGTTCCAAACTTCTCGTCCAACTCTCTTTTAGACATCTTGACAGAGCTGTTTAGATTAAAGGTTTCATTTTTTAAAATTTCTAATTCTTCACTAGTTGGCATTGCAAATTGAAGAGGCTTCGGCTTTGGTTCTTCAATAAATTTTGAAAGGGCGCTCAACAAACTTCCAACGAGAGGAGGAGAGACTTTTTCTAAAGCATCGATATCCGCTTTGTTGAGCAACAAATTTCTTTCTGCAAGATCTTGCTTAACTGTTGGGAGTTTTTTTAAGTAGTTAAAATAGAGTGGAGAAATCGCAAGAGAACTAATCATGAAGATATGCTTTAGCTGAGGCATATTTGAGGGGATCTTTTCGTCAACTTTTTCTACTGCAGAAAAATGGATTCGCGATACGGTAGCAGCAAATTTTAAAACAAATACTTTTTGAGCAGTAGAGAATGCTCTGGGTCGTAAGGCCTTTTTAGTGAATAAGATTTCAGCCAAAGCCAGAATATAGAGGATAGAGACTTGTCTAAAAGCTTGAATCTCTTCAACGGTCCTAGAATTTCCCTTTTCAACCATTTTATCAAGATAATCGATCGCAAGGGAGTAATCTCCTCGCAAATAGGCATTAAATCCCATATAAAGAAAGGCAGCGTGAGAACCATACTCGTTCCCATCCACATTGATACCAAGTTTAATAGGAGACATCTCAATTCCTAAACCTGAAAATTGAGGAAGAGAGAGAAGAGCTTTTAATTTGATGAAACGTGGAGTGCCTTCCTTTTTACCTAAGCTTATTGCTAGGTGGGGCCAAATCCAAAATTCCTGTTCTCCTGTGTATTCATTCATAAGAGGGAGAAGAAATTCTCTGTAATTGCTACCAAATCGTTTTTCAAGAGATTTGGTTCCCGTTAATTTCCATTTCAGGTGTTCTTTCTCTTTGACAACCCAATCTTCATGCTTATTTTTGATCAAAATAAGCTGTTTGGTTTTATCTTCTTCGGCGCGTGCAATCTCTGAAAGAGGGAATTGAATTTCATCAACGTGCTGCTTGTCCGAAGAAAGAAGAAGAAGTCCCCCGATTCCGCGAAAGGGTAAAATTTCATTGTATCCATTGATACTAGCCGAAAACTTGGATACGACAGGAATTCTTCCTGCCGATATCCCAGAAACGATCCATTTTTTATTTTCTCCCTTACCGACGGTTGCTTCTTTAATCGATCGTCCGCTCAGGTGAAGACAAATAGGATCACATCCAAGATTTTGCCCCCTGGGTGCGATATAAGCTTTGTTCGTTTCCCCCTCCTTGAGCCAAATTCCAAATCCCCCCTTTTCACCATCTTGAGCTGCCTTATCAGAAAGTTGAATATAATTTTCGATGAGTCGATTGTGAAAATTAAACAATCGATTGATCATCGAATGATCCAAAGAAGGTGTCTGATAAAGATAATACTCTCCTTCAAATTTCTGAAGAATCTGAGTTCGATAGTTTTGAACATTAAAACGAACTTCATATTTGATCTCCCCATCTTCCCAAGTATATCTTTGGATCGAATCTGTCTGACTGACCCCATTTTTGTC
The DNA here is from genome assembly GCA_020440555.1 of Chlamydiia bacterium. Classification (GTDB taxonomy): domain Bacteria; phylum Chlamydiota; class Chlamydiia; order Chlamydiales; family JAAKFR01; genus JAGRNW01. The sequence continues at coordinate 26,909 of JAGRNW010000005.1, read as the reverse complement.
TGTAACTGTCTGAACAGGAAGAAGATCTACTGTAAGATATCTCAATTCATCAACCTTTGCCTTTCCCCCAATTCCTTCAAATAACCTGACGAAGTTGATATCGTGAAAAACATTTTTTGGGAGAAAACCTCGAGATGTGTATGAAATTTTGATTGTTACCCCAGCTCCTCCAACTAAATCAATGACGATGGGCGCTTCGTCACTTCCATTTGGCATCATCGATTGATAGGCATAAGGTTTTCCTTTGACGGGAATCCATTGCAAATCTTGGATATGATCTTGTCCCAGAAGAGAGTTAAGAATATAATTCTTGTCTTCCGCATACAGGGGATTTTTAAGAAAAAATTCGATTCGTGGTAAAAGAACTGATTGAAATTTATAAGAAATTTCTTCTTCAATACCCGGATGCCCAGCACGATCAGGCGAGCGTTCAACAAGAGCGCGAGCTTTAATAATTTTAATCCATAAATCGCGGTTCTCAGGCGAAGCCTCTGGAGGACAGCTACAGAAATAAGCAAGTAGGTAGAAAGCAAAAAACTTCTGGTATCGTTCATGTTCGTAAAGAGAAAAGAGAGTAGACGCCGCATTGAGATGATCCTTGTCACCACCCGGCAATTCGTTGAAGATAGCTTTCATTTTTCCACTGGTTTTTTTTTTATCTCCAACCGCTTCAACATTGACCTGTCTTGCTACTTCTTTAATTTTTCCGCATAGTGTCAGTAGAAACAAAGCTGTCATTTTTCTCTCATCAGAACCGATCTCAATACATTCAGTAAGGATTTTTCTTAAAATTTTTGCATTATCGACAAAGAAATCAGGATCTTCTTCCAGTTGTTTTCGAATGAGACACCGCTTAAATAAAGCGGCATAAAGGGCATGACAAACAGACTCCTGACTCCCCAATCGTTCATAATATTGATAAATAAACTCGAAAGCAGCAGCAATGGTGATAAATGAAAAAGGGGTATCAGAGTCTCCACCAAAAGTCTTTTCAGTTTCTTCGTTGGCTATAGTACGACCAACATGGATTCCATAAATTTTAATTCGTTCGATGTCATCTCCCAAATCAGAAAAGAACGTATGCTGCTTTCTAACACCTAATTTTTTTTTGGTGGAAGATTCACCATCTATATACTGACCTTGAGCTACATGGGCCAAACTTTCGAATCGAATGTCTTGATCCCCATTTTTTTGATTTCCACCGACTAAGGTATCGAGATAATATTTGTCTACATTTCCAGCGAAATGGGCGCGTAAACCAGTCATGGGAAAACTATCTTCAGAAGCATAAAACAAGGGAACATAATAACTTCCTAAGTCTTTCTCAGATTCTTGCAAATAAAAGCCTTTGCAAGAATTAGCTTTAATAGAAATTACTTCTTTAAAAACAAGTCGGATCCGAGACATGCGAGTCAATTTTTTATCCATAACTTGTTTATCGACTGCACTAGTATTATACACAGTGTTCATAATGTTCATTCCGCGACAGAAAGTATCAGAGCGGTTGTCGATTGAAAATGAGTTGTCAAGAATCCTTTTCCAAATATTAATTTTTGCAAGAATACTGATCTCTATGGGGACAAGATTTTCATGCCCTTCTTTTTCTGTATTAAAACCACCCAATAGCCAGTCAGGTTGTGTTTTTATATATTTTTTTCCAAAAAATCCTTCCAATAGCCGGTCAGGTTGTGTTTTTATATATTTTTTTCCAAAAAATCCTTTTACCATTTTCTGATGATAGCTCTGTGAAATGGTGATGCCTTCTCCATTATTTTGATACAATCCCTCACAAGACAACTGACACACGAGTTGACGAATCAATCGAATTTGTTCAATTCGACCGTTTGTGATCCCTTGATTCTCGTTTCCTAATTTTGCACCTCCCCAACAATCCCATTGAGAGACCAAATATTTTAATTTTTTGATAATAAGTTCAACAATTTCATCGTCTTTGGTTCTAAAATGTTGACTGGGATGAGAGTCCTGAAAGGTCTTAAGATCATTCAAGAAAGTTTTCAATGTATGACGGATGTTATCAGCTATGGCTGCCATGTCAATCTGTGTCAATTGAATAAGAGTTGTTGAATCACGTAAACGATCGAGTTCTTTATCTTCAACCCAATTGAGTCCTGCCTCATGTACTGTCAATTCCTTCTGATTGTCTCCATATCCATCCAAGATTTTTTTAATTGCTTTAGATAACTTGGCCAAGGCTGAGTTGTGCGAAGAAAGTTCCCAAATTTTTCGTTGATCAGACGAAAATCGATCTCTAATGAGGTGTTTCGATGCCAAATATTTCCCTTCTACAGACGAATTAGCCGCAAGTAAGAGAGCTCGATCCTTGCTCATCAAAAGGAAATCATTGGTAAAATCTAGCGTTATCTCGTTGATGAAGTAGCGATCCACATTAAAAGAATAGTTTGTTCCGAAGTGAAGTCCCCAATAAGCATACGTAAGACAATGCGCTTTCTTTTCTGGATGTTCTGAGATAATTTTTGCGATTTTTCCACGAAACTCATAATCTCCGATATTATCCCAAGTGGAGGCCAATCCGTAACCAGAGTTGGTGAAATCGAGATTTTCTAGTTTAATGAGTTCAAGATCACGAAATTCAACGGAATCAAGTTCTCTAATTTTTTCTATTTCTCTTTGTGGGGTACGAACTTTTCTGTAATCACCTAATGACAACTCGTATTTATATCCGTTGGGACCTTTTCCTGGTCCGTCTCCCACTTCCGGACCCTGGGGACGATTCGGTAATGAAGGACGTTGTCTCATTGTGCGCTTGATAAAATCAGGGTCTAATTTTTTTTTGTCTTTTTCAGGGGCATAAAAGAAAACGTGGAGTCGAAGAAAATCCAGATCACCGTAACTGTCAGGGATCTTACGGCTGGCATAATAAAAATCCATCTGTTTTCTTAACCCTTTAACCGATTGAAAATATGTATAGAGTTGAAGATTTAAAATAGTATGATAGTCTAGATTAGTTTGAGGATTTGAAATTTTGTAAGCTAAAACCAGAGAATCTATTACTGAATCTAAATACAGATAATTTTTATCATTAATTTTGCTATCAACATCTTGCTTGATAATTTCTTTGAATAAAGTTTGAATCTCTTGATCAAAATCTATCTGCATATCCAGACTATTGACGACATCATCTAACATCTGATCAAAATCTTTCTGATCAAAAATAGTGTTGTCAGCACTGACATTTTCCAATTTATTTAAGTTGTTTAGACACCAATTAACAACAATATAAATTTGATTCTGTGATAAATTTGGGCAGTTCTTTTTAAATTCAATAAACAATTTTTCGTGATTCGTCCTTTTTTCTCCATTATTATTGAATAAAAAATAAAGATATTCTTCTTTTATTTTTTCAGCTTTTATTTTTTCAGCAGCAGCATAAATTTTGAGATTCTTTCGCCCAATCTCATTGTTTAATTTGTCTACACTTTTTTGAAAAATAGATCGATAAAATTCTGCTATCTTCTCAACTTCATTTTTACAAAGAAATCGAATAAATTCTCTTATTTTAGGATAAACTTGATCAAGTTTTTGTCGAAGTAAATCTCCTTCGTATATTGAGAGTAATTTCCACCTCATGGAGTTGAGTTGGCAAAAAAACAGAAACTTTAAGATATCATTTTCTGAAGGGTGCTTTTCCCCATCAACCAGGAGATTGCTTGTTTTGTATACAACAATCAAGTAATCTAGATAGAATCGCCGAAGGAATTTGTCAGGCGTCAGTCCTTCGTCTTGATAATAAGTTGCTTCAATGTACTCATTTACATCTCCACCATAACCAGCTCTCTCTTTAGCAGCACCCCGACGAGGCCGAGGCTTTTGAACTACCTCTAATTCGTTAAAATATTTCACGTTGGGTAGATTCTGCATATCCTCCAAAAAAATTGCGCGGTTTCTACTGTCAAGAATTTTCCATTCTCGCTCTTTTTTTTCCCATTGTTTCAGCTTCTTAAGAGGATTAAGATACTTTGTTTTGTGATCAATAGCATATTCAATATCTTCATTTTTCCATTTTGAGTCTAATCGTTCAAGTATTCTTTTTTTTATTTTGATTTTTAACTTTCTTATTTTATCTTGTCTTAATGTTTCTAATTTTTCTATGATTTTGGCATCTTCCTCATTCTCAGGACTGAGAGAGAGGAACTTGTCATAAAATTCATCTTTAACAATCGAAGTACGACGGTCAAAAATACAGCGAAGGGTTAGAGGTAAAATAATTCGAACCAAAGCGATTTCAGGACCCGTTGGTGGCGTATGTCCGTCAATGACACAGGCCTCGGAAAATTGTTCTGTTAATTTTCCAATCACAGTAAACCATCTGATACAATCCTCTTCTGTTCTCAAATTACACCAAAACAAATCGGGCGTTCCATCAGGTTTTACATAGGTTGGAATTAACTCCAAAATTGCTAAGGCAAGTCTTCTAGCAGAACGAGGGTCTTGTATTGTTAGAAGATCTTCTAAATTTATGACCAGAGTTTCCAACTCACTAAGAAGAAGTTCTCGTTGCTTTTTTTCCTCACTTAAATAGCAAGATAGCTCTTCTAATTCCTCTGAGCTAGAAATTTCCTCGTCCTCTTCAGTGTCAGACTCATAGTCAGTTCGGCATTCATCAATCTTGTGCTCTAATGCTCGAAGAGTCGTGATGTTGGGTGCAATGATGTGTGTAACTTTTTCCCATAAAGCAGGATCAAGGCGTGAATCACAAGACATTTTTTCTTTATTTGAAGGATCGATGACATGCCAAGCATGATCAATCGCAGCATCAAATTTAGATGAAAAGAGAGTAATTCGACTTTCCAATCCCTTTTCTTGCTGTTCTTCCCTTTTCTGTCTTTCCTGAATCTCTGGAAGTTTATCTTCAATAGATTGTAATAATGGAGTGACAATTTGCAGGGTGGCTTCAAGACCTATTTCACCTACAAGTATCTTTTTAAGCTTTGTTCCATAGATAAAGAGAGCGTTATACACCTTTTTTTGTTCGTTGGCCGAAAGCTCTCCTTCACGTTCATTCAACATCGCGATCAGATGATTAACGTAAGCTGTGTAAAAAGCTCCTTTAGATTGAAGAACCGAATCAAGAGGGCTATCGATATCTACAACTTTTTTATCATCGGACCATGGAAGAGCTTTTAAAACAGTGTAAAGACCCTTAACAGGGTCTTGAGAGCTGCGTTTATAATTATCTTTTAAGATTCTGCGATAATGATTATGATTGATTGCCCCTGGCCCATCTGTTGTGTAACGACCCGGAGTCAACACATCGTCTTCATCAAAAGGATGATCTTCAAGCTCTTCTTCAGACAAATCATCAGAACTTTCGATCCAATCGGGGTTGGGACCACATTTAATGGCATGAGCTAAAAGAAGCTGACTGATGATATCATTTTTTGCTGTGGGGCCCTCCCCTTTTTGATGAGTGAAATAGTTAATAATTTCAAACGGATTGAGTTGCTTAAAATCGATTCCATCGTTTGAACTCAACCTTTGCTGAATCAAAGTAATTATATCAAAAGGCGTGCGTTCTTTTTCTTTACAACGAAAATCATCGAAAGCAGAAATGCCGACAATCTCCTTAATAAAACGACGCATTGAAGAAACGTTATCGTCAATTTTGTCATCTTTCAACCCCGATACAAACATGTTGACAGCCATGAGCATTCTTTCTAGAACAGCTGGCACCTCACGTTTAGTTAGATGATCCTCAAAAAGATGGCTAAGCTTATATTCTGTGACAGAAGGACAACTTCTCTCAAGCATTGGAGACGAAAGAGTCACATGTTTAACACGTCCACGATTTCCTTCAAAAATAAGAAAATGAGAAACATACTCAATGTCTTCACCAATTCCGATAGGCAGAATCAGTCGATCCAATTCTTCATTTTTTAATGCAATGAATTTATCTTCAATTTTAGTGACAAATCTCAAATATTTTTCTTTGGATTTGGCTGTTTTAGCCGCAATGATCCACGAGCCAATATCATAGGCATCACTAAGAGCATCTGCAATTTGAAGACATGCACTTTGAGGAGTCTCTAACACCTCGTTGTTTTTTGGTCTTCTAAGAACAAGCGATACCGTCTGATGGAATTTTTCAACAAAATACTCTTTGGCCGACAAAGCATTATATTTCAACCATTCGTTGTAGGTCATTTTTGGAGGAGCTAGTGACAGTTTTTCTTTGTCTTCATGCTCTTTTTTAATCGACTCTTCCCGGAGAATCGTTTCACCGACTGTTGCCGCTTCATCCACATTTTCAAAAAGACGTTGCACAAAACGTATCTGATTCAACATGGATTTTTGATCTTCTTTTCCCAGCATATCCACGTGATTATGAAGTTCGTCTGATGGTGGATCAGATGCAATTTTATAAAGAAAAGAAATCGGTTTTTTTAAAAGGGAAAAAGCCTGAATTAGAGTATCAATGATAGATCGAACAACATTACTTTTTTTGTTTAGTTCATTTATTGAAAATTCATGAACCCGAAAAGCTTCATCAAAATTCTTAGGAAGACGTAGAGGATCGGCTCCACTCACACCCGGACGTTTTTTGATCTCGTAAAGATACTGGCCACTACCATACCCACGAATATCAATAACAATTTTGCCACCCAAATCCGTGTTTCTTTTACTCTCTAGTAAATTCTTTTCTTTTATAAAAATTGAATAAAAACACTGATTAATTTCTTCTGTTTTTTGAAGTTGCGCGGGACAAGCAACGGTAAAAACAATTTTGCGTCGCCCTTCAGACGGAGCCGTTCCTCCCTTTTTCAACTGAAATTCATAGGCTCGAACACCTTTTTTTACGTTTGAAGACTCGGAAATAGGAGATGAGTGCATTTTGACTGTTTTCCTCTATAATTTTTTTATTATAAAAAACATTGTATCAATCTAAAATTAATGCAGGATTAAGATTAACAGAGATTAACCAGGGAAAAGATGGACCTCTATACTGGTGTTCGTTTTAATTATTTTGTTGAAATTGAACCTTCAAATTGGTCTAAAACAAAATTTTTGACTTTCTGAGATAAAAGCGCTCGCTTTAGAACCTTTAATTTATCATTATCCTTGTCAGATTGACGGATAGCAACAAGGTTAGCATAAGGAGAACATTCTATAGACTCCAAAAGAAGAGCTCCTTTCCTAGGATTTACCCCTCCTTGAAGTGCAAAATTTGCGGGAATCACAGCCAAGTCGACATCTTTGAGTGTTCTGATTAGCAAAGGAGCATCAATTTCTTCAAATTTCAAATTTTTTTTATTTCTCTCGATATCAAAAGGCGTTCTGTACGGACCTGATTCTTTCTTAAGCTCAATAAGACCAGCCTTAACTAATAAATCAAGAGCCCTAGCTTCATTCGTAGGATCGTTAGGTAAAGCTACTCTTCCTTTTTCAGGAATATCCTCAATGGTTTTTAAATGAGACGAATAAATACCAAGAGGCTCGATATGCACACTTACCAACGACATGAGAGGGTACCCTAACCTCTCAATTTGACCCTCCAAAAAAGGGGCGTGTTGAAAAAAATTGGCATCGACCTCTTTTTCAGCAAGAAGTCGATTAGGAGTAGCATAATCAGTCACCTCTATGATTTTCAAGTCAATCCCCTCTTTTGCTAAATCCTCCTTGATCACTTCAAGAATTTGTGCATGCGGAACAGGTGTCGCGGCGATTTTCAAAATATTAGTTTTTTTCGTGCAAGACGTGTTCACAAAGGTTAATAAAATTCCCAAAATAACACACAGCCTTCTCATATCAATCCTCTTTTTTTTTCCAATTGAATGGCAATTTTATTTCCTATTTTTTGGATACATTCAACAAGAAGAACCAAAATTATCAGCGTCACACCCATTAAAACACCATTGAACCTATGATATCCATACTGAATAGCCACTTTTCCAAGCCCTCCGCCCCCTACAAGTCCCGCAAGAGCACTATACCCCACAAGAGTGACAAGCGTAAGGGTTCCCCCTCTCACAAGGGTTGGAAGAGCCTCTGGCAATAAAACTTTTAAAACAACATCTAGAGTTGAAGCCCCCATCGCAATCGCGGCTTGAACCACGCCTCCCCCCACTTCTTTTAAGGCTCCTTCAACAATTCTGGCCATGAAAGGGGCTGCTGCGACAGTTAAAGGAACGATAGAAGCCGTTGTGCCTATGCTTGTCCCAACAAGAAAACGTGTAAACGGAATAATGGCTACAATAAGAATAGCGAAAGGGATAGATCGACCTATATTCACAATCATTTCAAGTAGGCGATGGATCCAAACCGAAGGGCACAATCTTTCGTTATTGGTAAGATAAAGAAAAATACCAAGAGGAAGACCTATTAGAAATGCAAAAAATGCTGAAATAAAAACCATATAAAGAGTGTTGAGGAGCTCTAGCGGGATTAAACGAAAAATAAGAGAGAAATTATTCATCAACCAATCCTTTCATAATCGATTCCTTCTTCTGTCAAGAAATGAAGAGCTTTTTCTCTTTCCTCTTTTTGACCAGAAATTTCAACAATGAGATTTCCAATGATCTCTTCTTTGAGCGCATCAATAGCACCCAAAAGAATTGTTGCATCCACAGCATACCTTCGAACAAGAGAGGAAATTATAGGACGTTCGACACTCTTTTCTCTAAAAATCAAACGCAATAATTCTGTATCCTCCTTTTTAGAATTGTTTAAAATTGAAGAGGGGAGAGAACATACTTGAAGAAATTGTTTGGTTATCGCGTGCTCCGGTGAAGCAAAGAGATCAGCAACCCTCCCCTTTTCAACAATTTTTCCCTTTTCTAACACAGCCACTCGATGACAGATTTGTTTAATAACCTCCATTTCGTGAGTGATCATGATGATTGTAATGCCAAGTTTTTGATTGAGATGATTCAAGAGCTCTAAAATGGATTGGGTATTTAAAGGATCAAGGGCAGAGGTAGCTTCATCGCAAAGGAGAAGTTTGGGATCATTTGCTAAAGCTCTCGCAATGGCCACTCGCTGTTTTTCCCCGCCGCTTAACTCAGCTGGGTAAGCGCGTTCCTTACCCAAAAGTCCCACAAGAGACAAAAGCTCCATCGCTTTGGTTTCTTTATTGGAAACACGAGCAATTTCTAGAGGAAACAAAACATTGCCAAGAGCCGTTCTTGATAACAATAAATTAAAATGCTGAAAAATCATTCCATGATTTTGCAAAAACACACGACGTTTTTTCTTTGATAGAGCAGCAACATCCACTCCCTCGATCATCACACGCCCCATTGTCGGTGACTCAAGCCCGGCTATACAGTTTAAAAGAGTCGATTTTCCAGCTCCACTCCCCCCTATGATACCAAAAATTTCTCCTTTTTGAATCTGAAGATCAATGCCCCGTAAAGCATCATGATGATACCGACGGGTTACCCCTTCAAGACTAACAATTGTTTTTTGATTCATTCAAATCCCTATAATATAAAGAGAAGCAGTGTAACAAAAATCTATTTATTTGTAAAAAAAACCCTTCCATTGCAAGGTAAAATAAAAACGTGGAGGTGAATATGACAGTGTCGCAGATGGAGTGCACTTTGGGGGAGATAGAAACTCTTTTGGGTGAGGAAGCAAAAAATCTATTAACTCATAGATGCAAGGCAGTCCCAAAAGAAAGATTGCATATCCCTGATGGAAATTGGACAGATCGTATTTTTTCTATCTCCGATAGAAATAATCGAGTTCTGCGTTCTATTGAGAGCTTATTTAGCCATGGTCGATTAGGCGGTACGGGCTATCTTTCTATTTTACCTGTTGATCAAGGGGTCGAGCACTCAGCGGGGGCCTCTTTTTCTCCTAATCCAGACTACTTTGATCCCGAAAATATCGTACGATTAGCAATCGAAGGAGGGTGTAACGCTGTAGCATCAACACTAGGGGTACTTGGAACTGTTTCTCGTCGCTATGCACATAAGATTCCTTTTCTTCTTAAACTTAACCATAATGAGCTTCTTTCCTACCCCAACACTTACGATCAAATCTTTTTTGCATCGGTAAAACAAGCCTACGACATGGGCTGTGTGGCAGTAGGAGCCACAATCTATTTTGGTTCGTCAGAAAGTCCCAGACAAATCCAAGAAGTCTCTAAGGCCTTCGCTTATGCGCATGATTTGGGGCTGGCAACAGTGCTCTGGTGTTATATGCGTAATTCAGCCTTTAAAGTGAATGGAGCAGACTACCATACCGCTGCAGATTTAACAGGACAAGCCGATCATATCGGAGCGACGATCGGAGCCGATATTGTTAAACAAAAGCTGCCAACAATAAATGGAGGCTTTTCAACATTAAATTTTGGAAAATTTTCGGATAAAATGTATTCAGAGCTGTCTTCAAATCATCCAATTGATCTCTGTCGCTATCAGGTGATCAATGGTTATATGGGACGTATTGGTCTGATCAATTCGGGAGGAGCTTCAGGACAAAACGATTTCGCAGAAGCTGTGAGAACTGCCGTAATCAATAAAAGAGCAGGGGGAATTGGATTAATATCTGGCCGAAAAGCCTTTCAGCGTCCATTTAAGGAAGGGGTCAAAATGCTTCACCAAATCCAGGACGTCTATTTGTGCAAAGATATTATCGTTGCTTGAGGATTAAAGAAGGAGTGGATCGAAAGGCATATTAATAGGCGGTGGCGGAAGAACGTGAGTAATAGAAAGAACGATAACGATCAAGGCTGCCGCCACCACAATACCCACCATAACGAAAAGGCAACAATTATTGTTTTCATGAGTTGATTGTTTCTTCGTTATTTTTTTTCCTCCAATGGACTTGGAGTTACCAAAGTCATGACTTTGAAAGCGACGACCAACAAATCCACAGCAATGCATTTTTAATCCTTTTAATTAACAAAATTGACTTCACGTCTAAACGAGGCTTGCATGATGCAAGAACAACAACTCAGCAGTCCCATTGTATAAAATCGAGAAAAAAAAGAAAAGGCACTTCTTTTTTCAAGATTTTTTTCACTAAAGGAGATCCTTCCCTAGAAATATCTTGATGTGATACGCTCTTGATATGCCGGGGACCTTTTGGAGTGAAAAAGTCCGAACCAGGTCAGGATCGGAAGG
>JAGRNW010000005.1:0-15766 GCA_020440555.1 Chlamydiia bacterium | reverse complement strand
TCCTTCATGCCATCAGACAATCTCCGGCTTTTTTGAGTTTTGATAATTTCTTATTTCTTATAAAATAAAAAATTTGAACGCGATAAGCTTAAGTATCCGTTAGTTAGGTCATTTTTTCTGTACTATTTTTTTCAAAAAGACGAAAGCTAGCTTCTTTTTTTGAAAGCTTTTTTGCCAAAGCACTTTCAGGATTTAAACCAGACAAGTAGGATTTTTTTGCGATTTGCCAGAGAAGATTTCCGAGATCTTCCTCAGTTTCAAATAAAGGACATTGCTCCTCTTCTTCTTCGCGAAAACCACTTTTTTGAAGTTTCTTTGCTATTTTATATCCTTTAGCAAGAGAAGGAAGCCCCTTAGGAATTCCATCAAGAATACTTGTTCGATCAGTTTTCTCTTTTTTCTTAATAACTTCCCATTGCTCCAGCACTTCATCAGCGCTTTGGTTGGTTTTCTGTTTAAAAACATGTGGATGGCGATGAATTAGTTTTTCTCGAATCAATTGAATAACAACCCCAAGAGAAAATCGATTTTCATTTTCAGCCACCATTGAAAGAAAAACTACTTGATAAAGAAGATCTCCCAGTTCTTCAGCTAAATTAATATCGTCTGATAAATCAATCGCTTCGATCACTTCGCATGCCTCTTCTAAAACTGAGCCACGAAGAGAAATCAGAGTCTGTTCGCGATCCCAAGGACACCCACCAGGCCCCATCAAAATTTCGGCAACCTCCAAAAGGGCCTTAAATTCTTCTAAAGCCCCCTTATTGATTGATTCTTTCATAAATTTGCTCCATTCTGTTGAGAGTTTCTGTTTGAGTAAAATATTTTTTTACAAGAAAATAGGCCCTTTCCCCCATTTCTTGCCTGAGAGAAGGATCTTTCATGAGTTTTTCTACAGCTCTCGCCACCTCAAAAGGACGCTTTATTCCCACAATAAATCCCGTTTTTCCATCAATACAAACTTCTTTCAAACCTCCTACGGCCGTCGTCACAAGAGGTTTTTTAAGGGCAGCCGCCTGTAAACTCGCCTGGGAAACCCCTTCATTCGCCCAACTTAGAAGAACAAAAATATCAAGAGCTCCTATTGCTACGTAAGGAGAGTTAAGGTGGCCTGTGAAAATCACCTTGTCTTCAAGACCTAAGTTTTTTTGTTGTTGACGAAAGTAGTCTTCGCTCACTCCACCACCAATGACGAGCCACTTGAGATGAGGGATATGTTCTAATGTTTTTGCCGCATAAAGGAGATCACTTATACCTTTCCATCCTCTTAAAACACAACAAGTCCCCACTACACAGTCCTCTTCCTTCCATCCCAGGTTTCGACGAAAATCGGCAACCAAAATTGGATGAGGATTGATTTTATTCAATTCAATTCCCGTTGGAATCGATAGACATTCACTGGATTTTAGCTTAGCCTGTTTGCGTAGAATAATCGCCGTCTTTTCACAAGTTGTGACGACAACATCAGCTAATCGGTTGTAAAGCAGGTAACTGTTGAGCCCTCGTCTCACAGGAGTTGAGAGATGACGGGTTCTAATCACCTTTTTTTTGGTCAGTCTAGCAATCACCCCCCCCAGCCAAGCGTCCAAAGAGGAATGTGTATTGACCACGTCTACCTTTTCCCGCTTCATCACGCAGAACAAAATCCAACAGGCCTTAAAAAGGCTCAACTTTTTGAATGGAATTTCGTAAACATTGAAACCAGCATCTCGAGCAGGCTGAACAAGTCCCCCACCTTTTTGAATGGCGAACAGCACCCTGTGTCCCCGCCTTGTCATCCCAACGGCTTCTTTTAAACTTCGAATCTCTTGCCCTCCCCATCCCGGAGAGGCTTCTGTATGCAAAATAGTGAGAGGTTTCATTCCTTCATTCCTTGTATACCCATTTCATTTCAAGAATTGGGCTTTGGTGCAGCCGAAATCCCAATTCTTGAAATGAAATGGGTATACATTGCCAAGAATCCGACGATGTCCTGAAGAAAATGGAAGATCGTTTATCGCTTCCCATTGATAACATTTAAATTTTTTTAGCGTTTCAGCTTTGAACAAATGAGGATAAAGCTTCACCCTGAAACGGGTGAAGGTGTATTCCTGATGGGTTAGAGAACATTGGTAATTCAGTTGAAGCTTTAGCTTCTCCTCCAATTGAGAGCAAAATATTTGCGCTGGAAGGCACTCACCTTCAATATAGAGAAATTCATAAAGATCTGTAAGAGCCTTCCCCTTGATCCCCCCTTTTTGTAAAAGAACAGACAGTCCGTCGGTGATCACAGCCACATTTCGATGCAAAAGAGTCACTCGAGGGGGCTTTCTTTTAATTGGCAAATCGGTTTGTCTAAGATAGCGATGAGCCAAACATTCTTTTTGCAGGGGGCACTTTTGACATTTTGGTTTTTTTTGACACACAAGGGCTCCCAATTCAATTAACGCTTCACTTATGGTCCAGGGTTCAAAGACAGGAAGTAATCCCTCTCCCCTTTCTATCAAAAGACGGTGAATAGACGGTTTGCAAATGTCTTCCTCGATTAAAAAATAACGTGAAAGAACTCGCATGACATTGCCATCGAGAGGAAGTTTTTTTTGTTTAAAAGCAAAACTCAATATGGCTGCGCTCGTATAAGCACCAATTCCTTTAATTTTAAGAAGTTCAGAAGATGTTGAAGGGATTTTTCCGCCATAGGAAGTCATGATCTTTTTGGCTCCTTCGTGAAGGTTGTGTGCTCGGGAATAATAACCCAATCCCTCCCAGAATTTTAAAACAATCTCAATTTTTGCTTCAGCCAACGTTTTAACATCAGGAAATTGAGACATCCACCTTTTATAGTAGGGAACCACAACAGCAACCTGAGTTTGTTGAAGCATGACTTCAGAGACCCACACTTGGTAGGGTGTGGGAGATAAGCGCCAAGGCAACTCCCGCTTTGTTTTTAAAAACCATTCACGTAACCTTTCGACTGGCAAATCCATAAATGAGAGCTTACAGTAGAGTTGTTATGAATGGCAAAGGAATCTTCATCGGAGCTACTGGTCAAAATGTAGGCAAAACAACGATTTGCCTTGGTCTTTTGTCTGGACTTAAGAAAAATTTTCCTCAGCTTGGATTCATGAAACCCGTTGGGCAACAGCATGTAAAGGTAGAAAAAGGACTCCTTGTTGATAAAGATGTTGTTCTCTTTAAGGAACATTTTAATCTTTTATATCCCTATGAAGAAATGAGTCCTGTGATCTTTCCTGCAGGGTTTACCCGTCGCATTCTGGATGAAAAGGTCTCTTCTAAAGAGTTCGAAAACAAAATTCTTATCAGCTACAAAAAAATTGCTTCTGAAAGTGACTTTACCGTCGTTGAAGGAACTGGTCACCTAGGCGTGGGTTCAATTGCCAATCTCAATAACGCGCGAATAGCCAAGCTTCTTGGATTAGAGGTAGTGATCATTGTTAAAGGGGGAATCGGAAGTGCTTTTGATGAACTTGCCCTCAATAAAGCTCTTTTAGATGGAATGAACGTGCCCCTTAAGGGGGTCATTCTCAATAGAGTGATCGAAGAAAAAGAGGAGATGATTACCCATTACATCAATAAAGCTTTAAAACGCTGGGGAATTCCCCTGATAGGAATCATTCCATTCAATAATTTTCTTAATACTCCTTCTATGGAAGACTTCGAAACCCTCTTTCGTACAACACTAATTTCGGGAGAGGACTACCATTATTGTCATTTCGAATCAATGCGTCTCGTGGCCACTTCTCTCGAAACGTTCAAAGAAGTCATCGTTCCTGGGCAACTTCTTGTTACTCCGGCCACTAGAGAAGATATCATCCTGACAGTCATCGAAAAACACCTGCGCCATCTCCCCACGAAAAAAGACGAACTCCCCAGCCATGGACTTATTCTTACGGGGCGTCATCCTCCTTCTCATTTTGTGATAAAGGAGCTCAAAAAAGCTGGAATTCCAGCTCTCTATGCAGAGATTACTACCTACGATGCGATGTGTATGATTACATCATTTACAGCAAAAATTCGAAAAGAAGATACATCAAAAGTGAAAAAAGCCATCGATCTTGTGGAACCTCATCTTGATTTTTCAAAAATCATCTAAAAAGTCGATTCTTCAAATTGATTTGCCATATTTTCCATGCAAGCTCCCGTGCTGCACGTGCGCAATTTAGGACATCGTTTTTCAAAAGTTATTCCAAAAGGACACTTTCCAAAAAAGAAGGTGTGTTGCCTCCCAGTAGGGCAAAATTTTTGAGGATTCGATGGACCAAAAAAACTGATGGTGGCAGTTGTTGTTGTTCCAGCCAGATGCAAAGGAAGAGAGTCCATAGCCACTACTAGGGAAACTTTGCTCATCAAATTTTGTAGACGTGGCAAAGATAAGGGAGGCAACAGAGTGGATCGCTCATTGAACGCCATCACAATTTTTTTTGCTATCTCTTTCTCTTCGAGCGATCCAGAGGAAACAAGAAAGTGCCCTTTCACTTGTTTTAAAAATTTTATAAGCATTTCCAAAGAAAGTTGTTTGTTTTTCCAGCGGGCCCCTGGAGCAACCAAAACAACTTTGCTTATACCAGCGGGCAAAAGAAAATCGACGGCTTCTATTGTTTTAAGTTGAACAACCTCTTCAACACGCTGATTTTTGTCCCCCAAAAAGGTTGAAACCAGATGCAGATAATCAGAGCGAATGTTTTCTCCCACAGGAGGATTAGATCTCCAATTTGTAAAAAGACTATTGGGCCATTCACTGACCGTTTTAAATCCAAAACCGACTTTCTTCTTAGCCCGCGCTTGAGAAAGTAAAAGTCCCGATTTAATATTTCCCTGTAAGTCAAACGCAGCTTCATAGAATTTTTTTTTTATCATCAAACGGTAAGAGGAGATGTTTGCTCGGTTAAATGGAATCACATCATCAATTTGAGGATGCGCATCAACAAGCTCTCGATGTTTCTTTTCTACGACCCAATCAATCAAGCATCTAGGAAATTTTCTTTTTAAGTAAGTGACTACTGGAAAACTCTGAATAATATCTCCCAGGGCTGAGGTTTTTATGATAAGAAATTTTGGTCGATCTGGTATCATGAAGAGGCATTTTAGAGGAAACAATGAATAAATGGAAAGTTGAGCCCGAAGAGACAGGAATCAAGCTCATCCCTTTTTGCAAACAAAAACTTAGTACAAGGTATTCTCTTAAGCAAATTCGGTTTGCCATTGAACATAACCAGTGTTATGTCAATGGCAAAATTGAAAGGTTTTCCTCAAGAAGAATCGAAACAAACGATCTGATCGAACTCTCTCTCCTTCCCTCCATCACATACAATCCTCAAAACCTTCTTTACGAAGATGACTATATTGTTGCATATAACAAACCCCCTTTTATCAGTTCGGAAAATGGACTCAATCACCTTTTATCTAGAGAATTAGGCCCTCTGTACCTCATTCATCGACTCGACCGAGATACAACAGGAGTGATCCTCTATGCCAGGTCCAAAAAAAGTCAAAGAGCTTTTGAAACCTTATTTAGAAATAGATCGATCAAAAAAGAATATCTTTGCATCGCAGAAGGTATTCCTAAACAAAAAACAGGGGTGATTAGAACACAAGTTGCTCCTATTAAGAGGATAAATGGGAAAATTTTTTGGGGAGTGGTGATGCCGCCCAAAGGAGTATTAGCAATCACTCATTTCGAAGTCATAAAAAACCATACCAACGTTTCTCTTTTAAAATGTATTCCTAAGACAGGACGTACTCATCAAATTCGTGTCCATCTAAAATCTATCAATCATCCTATTTTGGGAGACTGTGACTATGGTTCCAGACAGGACAGGGTTCCAAGACTTCAACTTCATGCTTGGACACTTGAATTTCTTCACCCTTTTTCAAATAAAAGATGCTGGATTGAAACACTTTATCCTTGTCTCAAAATAAAGAATTCTATAGCATCTTTTTCTTTAAACTAAATCTTATAGAGGATCTCGCATGTTAGGTATCGATTTAAAAGATAAGCGGGCTTTTGTTGCTGGCGTAGGGGATGATCAAGGCTACGGCTGGGCAATCGCAAAAGCCCTTGCAGAAGCAGGAGCAGAAATTATTGTGGGTACATGGACACCTATTCTCAATATTTTCAAGACATCACTTGCGAATGGAAAGTTCGATGAGTCGCGCAAATTGAAAAATGGAGAGCTTCTTGAATTTGCAAAAATTTACCCCCTAGATGCGACCTTTGACTGCATGGAAGATGTTCCTGAAGAAATTAGGGAAAACAAGCGATATAAAGATGTCAATGGCTATACCATTTCTGAGGTTGCCAAAGCTGTGCAACAGGAATTTGGAACAATTGATATCCTAGTTCATTCTTTGGCAAATGGTCCCGAGGTTAAAAAGCCTTTATTAGAGACCTCAAGGCTGGGGTATTTGTCTGCTATCAGTTCTTCTGCCTATTCTTTTGTCAGTTTGCTGATCCATTTTGGTCCCATCATGAGTGAGAGCGGAGCAACTATCTCACTGACTTATTTGGCTTCCGAAAGAGCCGTGCCTGGATATGGAGGTGGAATGAGTTCTGCCAAAGCAGCTCTTGAGAGCGACACAAGAACTCTAGCCTTTGAAGCAGGGAGAAAGTGGAAAATACGCGTGAATACTATCTCTGCAGGAGCCCTTCGATCACGGGCTGCCCGCGCGATTGGCTTCATTGATCGGATGATCGATTACTCTGAGGAGGGATCTCCGCTGCAAAATGGACTCAAAGCCGAAGATGTGGGAAATGCTGCAGCATTTTTAACTTCCAGTCTTGCTGCAGGAATTACGGGAGTCACTCTTTATGTCGATAAGGGGATGCACGCCATGGGTGTTGGACCTGAACTTCTTAGATCTTAAGGAGAGTGACATATGACACAGCCTTTTCGCTTTTTTTCGGCCAAATACTTTCCTAAACCTCAAAAATTAATCGCTGGTGCCTATCATCTAAAATCTGATTGTGAGATCGTCAAGCTGGCTTTTATTCGTTCCGTTCTAAACAAGGATGATATTGCCATCGATGTGGGGGCTTATATAGGTTTTTACACTCAATTGATGTCTCAATACGTCGGAAATAAAGGACGTGTTTTAGCCTATGAACCCAACCCTTACATTTTTCGTGTTCTCAGAAGGTTAATTAAAAAACAATCGAATATCAGTGCATGGCAACGTGCGGTTTCTGAACAATCGAATCATCGGTTGGCAATGAAACTCCATCCCTATTCTCTTAAGACAAACTCGACTGTGGAGTTAAAATTGATGGGAAAAGAACGGATGCGCGGATGGTCAAAAAATGTTGATGTACAAACGGAGGCTTTAAATGATCTTTGCCGTACCCTTTCCAGTCCTATAGCATTCATTAAAATTGACGCTCAAGGGCATGAATATGAGGTGTTAAAAGGAGCTGATAAACTTATAGAGAAGGATCTCCCTCCACTGCTTTGTAAATACACGTTCGAAGCTGGGGTATTTGAACCGCAAACACCCTCTCTTTTAAAAGAGTACGGATATGAATGTTATGATATTGGAATGCTCAAATCTTTTGAAAAGGCTCCAAACTCTCCTTACGAGACTAATTTAATAGCGATTCCAAAAGAGAGAAGACCCGAATATCAAGAGAAACTTTCGATGCTCACACGTCTCTTTTCACCGCATTGCCTTGCTTCCATTCATCATTTTTTGTAACCTATGCTAACAAAGAAATACCTCATCTTATCGCTATGAAGTCTTTTTTACTTCTTCTTTTTTTCAATTCTTTATTTGCTGAAGAAATTCCCTTCCTCGAAGAAGATCCACTTTTGGCCAAGTCCCAGTCAGAGGGTTATAGTTACTGGGGAGAGTTTGCCAATATGATGATCACTCTTCTTGTTCTTCTTGTTATGATCTTTTTCACCGTTTATTTCCTAAAAAAATTCATGCGCTCTCGCGTGCGTCATAATAACCCTGATAAAGGAATCAGAATCCTTCAACAGCGCTCTTTAAACGCCAAAGCTACTCTCTATTTGATCGATGTTTGCGGAAAAGGAATTGTGATTTCAGAATCTCAAACAGGTATCAACTTGATCACTGAGTTATCTCCAGGCACTGACCTTGTCAAGCTTTTAGAAGAACACGACACTTCGCGCCCCTCTTTTCGTGAAGTTTTGCAAAACAGACTTAAAAATAACTTTCTTCGTCAAAAAAACACAGATTCTCCAACCTAGCTTGCATTTTTCATACTTTTTCGAGACGAAAAAGTATGAAAAATGCAAGCTAGGATTGAACAATAAAATTCTCTTAAGTATCCTATACCGGATTTAACAATAATGGTTTCAATATGAAAACTATAATATTATTTTCATTTGTTTTTGTTTGTGCTGCCTCATTAACGGGCTGCCTGTACAAAATGCCCTCCCATAATACCATTTGCACATCACCTCAAACAAACAACCCACAAATCACCCGGGAACGCCCTCACGGGTTTATTCCAGGAAAATAAAGGATAGATGATTTCATGCTAGTGCTAACACGCAAGGTAGATCAAAAAATAAGAATTGGAAACGATATCATTATTAAAATTAACCGGATTCAAGGAGATCAAGTGTCTATTGGTATCATCGCCCCTCGCGAACTTGAAATTGTAAGGGAAGAGCTTCTTTCGAACTCTACGATTGAGAAAAATAAAAAAAGGAAACATCAGGACTGAATGCGACCAATTTATTACGACACGGAGACGACGGGCCTTCGAAAAGAAAAGGATGCGATTGTTGAAATCGCCGCTTACGATCCTGTGTTTGGTAAAACATTCTGCAAATTTGTTCATCCTGGCTTCCCTATTCCTGCCGAGTCCTCCTCTATTCATGGCATCACGGATGAGATGGTCAAAGACTCTCCTTCATTTAAAGAAATTGGAGCAGAATTTATCTCTTTTTGTGATGGAAATGCCGTTTTAATCGCGCATAACAACGAACATTTTGATGCCCCCTTTTTAGCAGCAGAATTTGAAAAACATGGTTTATCTTCACCAGAGTGGCCCATGATAGATTCTTTAAAATGGGCTCGAAAATATCGTCCAGATCTTCCTAAGCACACCCTACAGTATTTGCGCCAAGTCTATGGTTTTAAAGAAAATTTGGCACATAGAGCCTTAGATGACGTCATGATGCTTTATCAAATTTTTTCGGTGA
This sequence comes from Chlamydiia bacterium, assembly GCA_020440555.1. Lineage (GTDB taxonomy): Bacteria > Chlamydiota > Chlamydiia > Chlamydiales > JAAKFR01 > JAGRNW01. The sequence continues at coordinate 6,596 of JAGRNW010000005.1, read as the reverse complement.
TGATCGATGATCTTCCCATTGAAACTGTCTATGAGCTTCTCTCTTTAGAAGAAATTGTTTATGAAATGCCGTTTGGAAAACACCAAGGGAAACCTCTCGATCAAGTCCCGCCAGATTATATCATCTGGTTAAAAAAAAGTGGAGCCCTTGAAAAACCTGGAAATCAGCAACTCAAAGAGGCTATTGCAAAGCTTTCATGCTAAAGATCGCTTTCTCGCCCTGCCCCAATGATACTACATTGTTTTATCCATGGGTAAATGGTACCCTTGGAAAGGAGCTCCCCATTGATCCTACACTTGCAGATATTCAGCGCTTGAACGAAATGGCAAAAACAGGCGCATACGATCTCATTAAGGTCTCCTTTGCCTGTCTTGGTGAAATCCTTGATCAATATGATTTATTCCCCTGCGGAGCAGCCCTTGGATATCACTGTGGTCCCAAAATTATTGCGACTTTACCCCTTTCTTTTGATGAGATTGCTGGAAAACGAATCGCTATTCCTGGAAAAAATACCACTGCTCACCTTCTTTTTGATCTGTTCACATCTCAAATTCCGTCAGAAAAAATTTTTTGTCCTTACAACAAGATCTTGCCTCTTCTAAAGGAAGGATGCGCGGATTGTGGGGTGATCATTCACGAGAGTCGATTTACATTCAAAGCAGAGGGCTTTTATGAGATAGCAGATTTTGGAACCCTCTGGCATAACAAAATAGATCTTCCACTTCCTTTGGGGTGTTTAGCCGTCTCAAAAACCCTAACAGAAAAAACAAGAAATCACATCTCTTCTATCTTGAGAGAATGTTACCTGTTAATTTCAAAAAATCCCCAATTTTCGCGGGATTATGTTCTCACTCATAGCCAAGAGAAAGATCCAGAAGTGATTCAACAACACATTAAACTCTATGTGACAGAAGAAACATACCAACTATCAGATAAAGGAAAAAAAAGTATTGAAACATTTCTTGCGTTAAAAGCTTGTTTAAGCTCTTTTGGCAATGCGTGAGTTTTATGGTCTGTAGGTTCATTGAAACGAAAATTTTGATATGTCACCCAAATGAATGGGTCCCCCAGTCTTTGTGCGTAGAGTTTAAGAGTGCGCGTATATCAATAACTTCCAGGAAGAGGCAAGATTAAAGCAAATATCAAGAAAAATCCTTGCAACCAATTTTAAGATTTATGAAAATCCACTCAAAATGAACATTTAAGGGCAATTTTTTTATGTTTCCTGTGCGTCATGGAATCTGGGATCCAATTTTTCTTAATCAAAATCAACAACTGCATGAAGAAGAAAAAATCTGTTCATCAAATGAAGAATGGACAGACAAACGGACCCATCAGTTAGCCACGTGGAAAGAGCTTTTGAAACACGACTTTTCGCAATTAGAGCCTCAAGAGTTTAAATTATTAGAATCCGAATGGAAGGAACTCTCAAAGGTTATTTTTCCTTTTATTAGAGAGGGAAAAGATCTTCACCTCGCCTTTCGATGGGCTCAATTCCTTTTTAGACATAGTCAAATGAGTGCGAATGACTACTATGTTGCCGGAAGCACCCTTGGATACCTTCTTCTGACTCTTGTTCCTTCTTATTTCAAACGAATTTGTAAACTAGACAAAGAAATACAAGAGAGTATCACATTTTGCAAGCCTCCTCCCCTTCAATTTGTTTTTCAATTTAAAGAAAAAAAAGACCAAAACAAGATAGGGATTATTTTACAATGTTTTGAAGAATCTTTGGAGACTAAATGTTTAAGTGCTCAAACAGGAAAAAACACTTGGACTCTCCACTATAAAACTCCTCGCATGGTCATTACCTTGGTCTTCGGAGACTATCATCCCGATTTTCTTTTTGAAAATTGTTTTTTAAAACTTGAAAACAATAACTTAATTCCCTCTTTTATCCAGGGTAGCGGAGGGCAAGGGTTGCTGTTCTCTGCTTTACGGATTGTGAGTCCAATCGAAATAACAAAATGGAAGGAAGAAACATTTATATTAAAAACAATCGAAGCCGTTGCATCAGGATACTTTCTATATGAATCCCCTTCAATTAATGGTTCTCTTCCTAAACTTTCAAAGGACTTGGTTGAAAAATGGATTCAACGATGGGCCATTCTCGATCCCAATTTTGCTTTTTCACTTTATCTGCATGGAAGAATTCACTTTCCTGAAATTTTTCCGAAACAAAAAATAGAGACTCTTCCAAGCTCAGGGCTTTTTTCTCTTTTTGAGATTATTTACACACTTGAATCAAAAGAAGATGAACCTCTCTCCTACATCCCCTATTTTTTGGAACTTTGTGTTTTATTAACGATAAGCACTCATCCAAACAAGGTTGAATATTTCAACGGTAATCTCCCAACTTTATTGTACAAGGGAGACTTTTTATTATCAGTTCCCCTTTTTTCAGACAAAAAGGGGATTGCTTTGAAAAAACTTCTTCCTTCTTCATGCTTTCAAGATATCCTCCCTATCTGTTCTTATTTTTTTTCTTTATCAAATTTCGAAAATCCTCACCAACATCTCCTTAAGAATTGTCAATTTAAGATAAATCCTATTCTTTTTCTCGACTCCAAAATTCCGATCCTTCAGTACCTTTCCCTCCATCTCTTATCTCTTATTGACACAACTTCTACAAGACATGTCTCCGTTTTTCTACTGCTGTTTCCTTCAATTCGAAAATGGTTTGCACATGAATGGCCCTCCTTATCCTCACTCATGCAACGTGCAGAAAGAATTTTAGATTTATCTAAGGAAAATCAGATCCCTTCTACACACGCTGAACTTATTTTATCTCTTTTCGAGGCAAATAAAAATAAAATTGCTTTAGAATTAATAGCGGAAGTTTTGCGAACAAAAATTCCGATCGAAGATAATAACGACTGGTTTAATGTCCTAATCGAATATACAAGGCGAGTTGATGCATATTCTCTTCCTTTATGGCCTTTAGCAAGATTGCTTATCAAATTAATCTCTGACCCATCATCAACAAAAATTTCGGAAGAAATCTTTGAACTGGCGATTTATGTAATGAAGCGATTGACTGATACAAATTTGAAACAGGCAAAGAACCTTTACAAAAAAATTTTTTTTCAAAAAAAGTTCTCAGAAGATCAAATCAATCGCTTAAAATCTGTGAGCAAGGTTTTTGGCTACAAAAAATCACTTAAAAGATATGAAGTTTCACTTGCGCAAAATGATTTTGAAGTGGCTAAAATAGAATTGCTTAATCATCTTCTTCCCCAAGCCTCTCTCCCTTTTTCTACGAAAGAAAACTTAATTCGTTTATTGATTCAAATTCTTTTAGAAAAAACAAACAAAGTTGATTCGGAACTTTTTGAACGATGGATGAGTTTAAGAAAAGGAAAAGGTTATGATCTTTTCTCATATTCTGAGATTAGATATTTCTTTTTTGAATGTGTGCTTAAACTGGAATTTCCCTGTAAATCCTCATCGCTAAAACGTCAACTATTTAAATCTTTACCAGATATATGCAAAAATCTCACTGATTGTGAAGATAGAAGTTTTGATTTTCTTTGGAAAATCTATGTGCTTGGAATCGATTTTCCCAAAGAAATTACCTTCGAAACCGCTGCTTTAAATATTTTGATTCATGCAATCGATTCTCCAGAACGAGATCGAAACACTATCAATCTTCTTTATCGTTCAATGATTAAGCAAAAATCCAAAGCTCCCTTTATCGATCAATCGAAGTATCGTCAGTTTCTTTCCGATTTGGTTTTACGCTCCATCAAAGAAAATGCTTTCGATGATCAATATTTTAGCTATCTTATGGAAAACCTTCATTCTGACGACGCTCTTATGCAAAAAGCAATTATCCATTGTCATAAAAACGAACAACATAAGAAAGTGATTGAGATGATCAATGTTATTTATGCGCGTGATCTGAAGCGTCAGGATGGTTTGATTTATATTTTAGCGTATAGCTTAAGCACATTACATGATGAGCATGATCCAGATTTTTCAAAAATACTCATGAAAATGGAATGGATTAACAAATTAAAAGATAAATACAAAAAAACATTAAACCCAACTATTATTTTATTTATACTAGTTAGTTCTGCTTCAAAAAAGTCTAATTTGGTAAAAAATGCAGCTGATCTATTTATTAAATTCTATTCTTTTGTTTTTTTAGGCAAGAAGGGGCCTCGTGTCACTTTGCAAGTTATAGAAGCTTTATTGGATTTTTGTGATTGTGATCGCCTTTGGAAATGTTATCAAGTTATTTTAAACAATAAACTTCTTAGTGGAACCGATCTTGATTCGGTATTTAGCGCGGTTACTTCAGCTTTAATTAAGAAAAGTGATATTCGTATCTTTGATTTACTACAAGAGAAAAAAATCACTATTCAATCAAACGATCAGGATCAAGAAGAAAAAAATAAACTTCAGATCATTTATTGGTTTACAACTCTTGAGCAAGTTTTGCCTCTTGTTTCAAAAGTTCGAGAACAGCAACGAGGTCAAGTCATTGAAGATATAAAAGAAAAACTATCTTATTTAAAAAAGATGATTTCTTTCGACAAGACTATTCACATTCAATCTCCAAAGCCTGAGCAAGATTTGCACGCTCTTCTCAGAGCTAATTGCCTAGGATTTAAATCAATTAATGTGATTATGCTGCACTGTGACATGGGAATAAAAATGTTGGCAGAAAAAGGAGGTATTTTTGTTGTTTCTCCAAAAAGATTCAGCGAAGAATTGAGTACATTGACTCTTAAATTTATCACTCTTCTTTTACAACTCAATATCAAAAAATATCGAAGTGAAGCTTATAGACTTCTGAATGCTCTTCTTGATACTCCTCATCGTTCAAATGTTTGGGAATCAACAATTCCAATTCTTCTTCAGTTGTTAAAAGGTCCATTCAACTCAACAAAATATCGATTGATCGTGAAAATCAGTTGTCCTCTAGTTTTTTTACATGCAGATAAATACCCTTTTATGAGGGTTCTCAAATGTTTTACTGAGATTAAAGATCTTGAAAATTTCATCACGATTTTTGCAACACAACTTTTGGTGATAGGATGGGATTCCGGCAAAATTGGTAAGACACATAAAACGGATGCTATAAGCAACTTTTTGCTAGATCGTATTTTATCTCTTTCACCTGAAGATCGTCCAACTACCTTAATCTATGAATTGATTAAAATCGCTAGAGAGCTGAGAGAAACCATTACTTATAAAAATCTTAAAAAAGAGAAAATTGCATTATTTTCTTTCTATTCATGTTTATGTAAATATCTTTCCGGTGAATCTCTTATCCATTTCTCTTCTTCTACTATGAAAAGTATCGATGAAATCACCTCTCTTTTGTCAGATCCTAGGTCATTTGAACTAGAAGTTTATAAAAAGCTTTTTCATGCTTTCCTATCGCTTTTGTTTCATATTGGTGAATATGAAATAGGTTCAATTTCAAAGTTGACAAAACACACGATGACTATGGTTCGGTCTATTGTTTTGCAGAATGAACACAAACATCAAAACTGGGTGATCGATCATCTGAAATCTTTTTTTATTCAATCGATTAAATCAACAAATAATATTGATAATAAAAAAGCATACTTAATTTGGTCTGCTTTTATAATTTTTTATCTCAGACGGCATCTCTTTCGAAAATGGAGTCAAGATAAAGATTTTATGATAGAACTAAAAAAACTAGCGACTTCACATGCATTTGAAAAATTGATACCTCTATTACATAGTGTTAAATTAAATAACACATGTGAACATGGAATATTCGCATTGATGATGGATTTTCAATCTACATTTGGTAAACTTGGGTGGAATTTAATCGTACTTAAAAATTTTGTAATAAGCGATGTTTCAGAAGTATTCAAACTACAGAAAGAGTTATTCAAAACATCAAATCAACATCTTTCATTTGCTGTCTATGCATTTAATAAAATTAGCTGTTTGACGCCTCAAATTAAAGAAAAATCACAATTAAGCTATCTCTTTGCTTTATTTATGCATCTAAAATCTCTTCTTATAGAAATGCTAACTTTTGAAGATAATGTTACAAATAACAATGCTTTTGCAAAACTCTTTGGAGAACACTTGATCTCTTTACTCGATTGTGATACTGAAAATCACACGATTCAACAGATGATTTTTCAAAATTTCGAAGAAACGGTAAAAGCTGGAGTATTCAAGAAACATTATCTTTTCGTTTACGCATATGCTTATATGCTCGTTAAGCTTGATTCAGTCACTCTTGTGCAACTTTCAGAAGTTTTAATTCAGTTAAATACTCAATTAACCAGCAAGCAAAATAAATTAGCTCAATCCTATCAACTTGCAGTTGTGGATCATTGGTGTCTTACGAGAATGCCCGAATCAGCCCGGGCTTTTAATTTGCGAAGCGAAAAAGAACACAAAGAGATTAATACAGCAAACGAAGAACTTAATCATCGACCGTTATTTTATTGGTTATTATAATTCTCAAAAATATAAAGAGAGATATTGTCAAAAGTTGTGTCTGGAGCTCTTAAGCATGTCCCCGAAAATTAATTTTATGCGGCCTGTTTTACCTCTTCTCCATCCTTAAATTTGACTCCATTGACAACCTTGGTTATCAA
>JAGRNW010000059.1 GCA_020440555.1 Chlamydiia bacterium | reverse complement strand
CGAGAAATGTAAGAGGAACTCCTTCTCGTTCCAACGCTTTGGCTGTTTGAAAGACAGCTTCATGTTCAAGAGAGGAGGTAATAATATGTCCCTTTGTGGAACGGAGGATTGTATTGAGCCCTTCAGTTGCACAAGAGGTAAAAAAAACTTCTTCTGGAAAAACGGAAAAAAAAGAAGCAATCTCTCTTTTTGTTTGGTCGAGAATCGAACGAGCTTTTTGTCCAAAAACATGTGAGCTTGAAGGATTCCCCCATATAGATTGCTCTACCTGGCAAATCTCTTGGAGAACACGCGCATCAATCGGTGTGGTAGCATTATGATCAAGATAAATCATGGAATATATACAAGGATTACAGTGATATTATCACCTCCTCCATGACTTTTCGCAAGACTTATCAAGCGAGAAACCCCATCTTCAAGTCTTTCTTGAAAGGATTTTTTTGAATTAAAAATTGCAGTTGTCAAAATCTCTTGAATTTCTTGGTCCGATCCATAATTTGTGAGTCCATCCGAACAGAGCAAGAAAAGCTCTTTTGATTCAACAGACATCCAAGAAAGGGAAGGCTCAACGGTTGGTTGAATTCCAATAGCACGAGTTAGGATGTTCTTGTAGGGAGAGAATTTTGCGTCTTCAGCAGAGAGCTCCCCACGATTGATCAATTCTACACATAAAGAATGGTCCTCTGATAATTGTGTAAAAAGAGAATGCCCTTCCTCATCTCGTTTGAAATGATAAATTCGGCTATCGCCAACATTCGCATAAATCACAGCATCTTCCAAAAAGTAAAGAGCACAGATCGTTGTGCCCATCCCTTGCGCGGGAGCTGTGTGTTTTCCTTTTTCGTAAATCGCTGTATTGACATGAGAAAGAGCTGCTCCAAAAAGCTCAATCATCTCCCTTAAAGAATACGAACGCCCTTTTTGGATTTGATTGATCTCTTGGATTAAATTAGAAAGAAGATCAATACATGTTTGCGAGGCGATCTCACCTGATGCAAGTCCGCCCATTCCATCTGCTAGTACAAAAAAACGCTCCGGAAAAAGTGCATTCCAAGCATCTTCATTTTTTTCGCGGACAAAACCTATATCAGACTTTGCACAAAAAAAAAGTGAAGAGGCCGCATGCATCATTCAACTGAACCAATGTGAAATTCTTAACTCATTTTGTCTCAAAAAAAACATTTTTTCAACTACGAAGCTTTACTCTTAACAATGAAACTGGTATCGTGACGCTTAAGGAAAGAGATGTTCAAAATGTCTCAGAATGCTTGTGGATTGGATTACAGAGCCTGAATTTGCAAGTTGAACATCCAAAAGTCTTAACAAGAATACTGATAATTAATAGAAACTTACTTGTGAGGTACAAAAGCATGAAGAAACTCTTTGTAACAGTGTTAACAGTTTTGACATGTGGAGCTGTCTATGCTCTGCCTGTTGGAAATCCATCTGAAGCCAGCTTGCTTTGTGATGGTCTATTTTGGGAAGGCAGTTGCTGCATGGATCCTTGTGACCCATGTGCTAGTTGGTGTGACGCTGTCAGCTTCCGTCTTGGATTTTATGGAGATTATGTTTTCAACCGACATCTAGAACTTGATAATGGATCTCATAAAGACATTGAGAACACAGAGATTTTTACAAACGCTGGTTATTTTGCTCTAAATATGCTGGATCGTCTTGATATCTTTGCCTTGCTTGGAACAACTAATGTCTTTATCGATACAAATGCCATTGCTTTCACAAACAACAACGCGCTTAGAGATCGAAGAATTGAAATCGAGACTTCAACTGATTTTTCTTGGAGTGTTGGACTACGAGCTAGTATTTGGGAATGTGGATGCACAACACTTGGTGGTGAGTTTCAATATTTTCGTGCTTGCCCAGGCATCACTCGTGTGACCGTGGGTGGAGACAGTAGTGTTTATCCAAATGGCCCAGATCTCTCATGGAATGAATGGCAAATTGGATTGGGAATCTCTCATAGAGTGAATATGCTTGTTCCCTACATCGCTGTAAAATGGTCTTCCGTGAAGGTGGGCGCAAGTGATGCCATGTTCACTTTTGGTGAAGATGTCGTCTCCCTGCTAGACCTAAACGATAAAAAAGGTTGGGGCTACGCTGCAGGAGTCACCCTTGTTGATTGTGAGAAAGCTGCAGTAACTGCCGAAGGACGATGGGCTGATGAAAAAGCCTTTTACGTTAATGGACAGATTCGCTTCTAATTGTCCTCTAACTAGAAACTAGATTATGCGGACTCAAAAATTTGAGTCCGCTTTTTTCCTTTTCAAAAAAGTGGTGAAATGACTACATATACAGATTAATTCAATTTCAGAATGGAGAATGGTGTTTTATGAAAAAGATGTTTGTTTGTTTTTTAACATTACTAAGTTCTGGAGCGGCATTTGCTCTTCCGGTGGGCAATCCTTCGTCAGCAAACTTAGTATGCGACGGATTATTTTTTGAAGGAAGTTGTTGCAAAGATCCCTGTTGCGATCCCTGTGGGTCTTGGTGTGATATGTTTAATTTCCGCGTTGGTTTTTGGGGCGATTACGTCTATAATCGTCATCTTGAAACAGATAGTCACGGTGCTCATGGTGACATTGAAGATTTTGAGATTTTTACTAATGCAGGGATTTTTTCAGTGAATATCTGCGATCGAGTTGATTTATTCACAACACTGGGCGCCACAAAAATGTATCTTTCTAGCAATGTTTCAACTTTTGGTGGTCCCAATGGCACACAAGTAAAAGACGAATTAGACACTGATTTTTCTTGGAGTGTTGGTATGGATGGCGTAATATGGGAATGTGGTTGCACATCTCTTGGTGGTGAATTTCAATATTTCAGAACTTGCCCAAATGTTAAATCTATCTATCTTGGCGAAGAAAATGGCATGTATCCAGGTCATAATCAAGCTATCGACTATAACGAGTGGCAATTGGGACTTGGTGTTTCTCACAGAATCAATATGTTAATTCCCTATGCTGCGATCAAATGGTCTCATGTATGCGTCGATATATCAGGCGAAGGAACCGTTCGTAAATTTCATAACAAAAAACATTGGGGTTATGCAATCGGGTTCTCCTTAGTGGATTGTGAAAAAGGGTTTTTAACTGTTGAGGGACGGTGGGCAGATGAAAAAGCTGTTCACTTCACAGGGCAAATTCGATTCTAAGAACTAGTCGTCAACATGATGTATTTTTGTGCATCGGAGTTAAATTTTTAGCTCCGATTTTTTTTATTTGCATGGCTGTGGAATTGCCTTGGGGAAAAAGATATGTTTAGATACATTCGGCTCTGAATTAGTCAAATTTAAACAGTGATTTTGAGGTCATGCTATGAAGAAAATGGTATTTTGTTTGCTAACCCTGCTAACATGTGGTGTTGCTCATGCACTCCCATTTCGAAATCCAGCAGAAGCGAGTTTGCTTTGTGATGGTCTCTTTTTGGATGGATCCTGTTGCTATGACTGGTGTGATTCAGACCTCTCCTGGTGTGATGCATTTAGTGTCCGCTTTGGATATGATGGCAATTTTGTTTTCAATCGTCATTTAGAAGTGGATGCCAGCTATTCCGGGGCCGATATTGACAACACCGAAATTTGCACTAACGCCGGCTATGTTGTCGCTAATCTTTATGACCGTTTCGATCTTTATGCAACTTTTGGAGCGACAAACTTTCGCATCGAATCAAATGCCTCAGCATTCGGTGGTCCAACCGGAGCAAGGCTTGTATTGGAATCAGAGACCGATTTTTCTTATAGCATAGGATTTCGCGCGACAATTTTTGAATGGGGATGCACATCCTACGGAATTGAAACCGAGTATTTCTACACTCGTCCTAACCTAAAGTGCGTTTCCCTTGAAAAGGATTTTAGTGCTTATCCAGCAAGTAATATTCATATGAAGTACAGGGAATGGCAAATTGGAATTGGGGTGGCCCACCGTATTAACAATATTGTCCCTTATTTTGGCGCCAAATACTCACGCGGGCAAATGATTCTTGACGGTGCCAATGTACTTTTATCCAGTGGCGGAGGAACCTTGATTCAAAATATTTTGATTCGGGATCTTGAAACAAAGTGGAATGGCGGATATGTCCTTGGTATCTCCTTCATCGATTGTGAAAAAATGGCCCTATCTGTTGAGGGACGTTGGCCAGATGAAAAATCTTTGTCTGTTAATGGACACATTCGCTTTTAATGAATTGAAAGACCTTGAACAGTCTCTGAAAGATGTTCTAGAAAAAGAACCGAAACAGTCACCGCATTGAAAACAACATGAAGCCCTATAGGGGCCCAAAGGGTGGTTTCTCTCTCGTAAATAAAACCCAAAAAAAAGGCTAGAACAAAAAGAGATAAAATCAACTCAAAATTTCCTCTGCCTTGACTGATAGAAAAATGGACTAAAGCGAAAATAGCAGCGACGAATATAATCGCTCCCATCCGTCCAAAGTAACGACGGATCCACGTTTGCAAAAACCCCCGAAAAGCCACTTCTTCAATGATAGGAACAAGCACTACGACTGATAAGGACAAAAAGATAAAAAGAAGTGGGTATTCCCAAGCTTGGTCAAGGCTTTTAACTGCCACTTGGCTCACCCCTCTTTCTCCCCATATTTCAAGAGAAATCAAACCCGCAACTTCATTAACTAATGCCATCAGAGGATAACAGATTACAAGCGTGAGAACTCCCATAAGAAAAGATTTTATCAGAACAGAAAAAGACCGTTTTTTAATTCTCCCCCAAAAAATATGCAGCCTAACATCCCTTCTAATTGTAAAGCAAAAGCCCACAAGCAATCCAAACACAATTAAAATTCCTAGCAAATTAAGCCAATAAATCATTTCAGCAGAAAATGACGTATACCCTTTTATCTGCCCAGTGATAAAAAAGCTCAAAAGAAAAAAAATCAGAGGTAAAATCACAAAACTTGTTCCAAGGTAGATAAGGAAGAGAAGTACAGGATAACCAAACGAGAGCTTAAAGGGGGGTTTGATATAAGGAAAACGAAAAAATTTCAAACGATATGCAATCAACAATACGCTCATAGAGAGAATAAAAGGGAAAAAAAGGATAGAAGCCTCCCCTCCCTTAAAAATTTCACCTGCATTGGATAAGAATTTCAAAAAACTCAACTTTTTGCAATTTGAATATAACTTTCTACACGAGAAACAATCTCGCGCGCCATCCGAGAATGAGCCATTCCCATGGGAGTACGTTCAAACGCCTCTGTTCCCCAAACAGACCTAGTATAATCTGAATGGAGGTAAGATCGAGCGATGAAATGATCGTGATGGATGAGTTCCTGTAAAATCACTTTGGGATGTTCCCCTCTAATGTCGATAACACGAATGCGAAAATCTAAAGCAAGAACAGCCCCTGCTTCTTCTAAAGTTGCTTTGCCAATCTTGTAAGGCGTCTCTTCATGTTTCACAAGTTCTGTGCAAACAACAAATTCTGCAGCCCCTACACCTTCAATATGAAGATGATTAAGAGCGTTAAGATTTTTTATATTCAATGAACGAGCAACACTTGCATCTCCCATATCTCTGAGGAGATAAAGTCTCGAAGAATCGAAGATTCGCCATCTGATCTGTTCAGAAAATTCTTCTGCTAGATCCCAACAAATGCGTTCATCATTCTCAACAGAAGAAGAGAGAATAACAGGGAGAACAACAACAATGGGTTTTGTTTTTCCGCTATCTTGATAAATACAGGTATCTCGATACGGGCCCGCACACCCACAAAAAAGCGACAAAAAAACCAACAGAAAACAGAGGCGATACATATTTTTTCCTCATCATTGGAGAGACTATAAATCACCTCTAATATAATCTAATGATCGAAAAAAAGTAAAACGGAAGTGGCAATTTAAGGAGAAAGGTTATGACTCGTTTGGGTGGAATTATCTATCCGACAGCTTATCAAATGAGTGATCTTTTTGAGATGATGTCCGGTGCCTACGGTCATGATCTCGGTTCATCCATTTTTCGTTATAAGAATCTAGAGATGGGCACTCTAGGAGGAGCGCTTTCCTCTAATTCTCGCAAGTCTTGCTGGGTAGCATGTGATGGAAAACTTCACAATGCCTCCTCTCTTAAATGTGAGCTCCAAAACAAGGGATATCATTTCGTCACCTCTTCTGAATCTGAACTCATTGTCCATGCTTATGACGCTTGGGGAGATAGATTCATCTCAAAATTAATAGGATATTTCACCATTGCTCTCTTTGATGAAGAAATAGAAACCCTTTTTCTCATCCGAGATCGGATCGGACACAAAAGGCTTTACTGGACCTCAAGTGGAGGTTATTGGATGTTCGCGAGTGAAATCAAAGCTTTGCTGGCCACCGGAGTAGTCCCTCAAACACCTGCAATTGATGGCATTGCAAGTTATTTGTTTTTTGGGTATACTCCCCAAGATCTCTCTCCTATCCGAAATGTGAATAAAGTTTTGCCCGGCCACTTGATTAAGGTCAACCTTAAACAACAATCAACAATTGAACAATTTTGGTCCTACAGCACCCTTCTTGAAGAGAAAAGTCATTGGACTTTTGAAGAAAGCCTTTCCTCTCTTTCTGTTAGATTAGATGAAGCGGTGATAAGCGTCATCCCTCCATCGGGACCTTTTGGAACAATGATAGAACCAACCCTTGGTTCTACGGCGATGGCTTGGTCTTTAAGCCATCTCACAAGCAAAGGGAGAATTCGAGGCTACACCAAGCATCCAAAAGCCCAAGCCATTGCTGACATCCTCCATATTGGAACAAATACGATCAACTTTACGCCTACACAAGCTTTCTTGGAGCTGCCTCAGATTGTCTGGCAACTTGATGATCCCATCGCTGACCCCCGTATTCTTTGTTCTTGGTTTTTAGGTAAAATCGCAAGTGATGAGACTCCTACCGTATTTTCTGCTATCGGATGGGAACAAGTATTTGCTGGAAAATTGGCCTACTTTTCAAATCTTGGTGGGAAAAAAGAGATGGAGTCAATAGCAAAAAAAATCGCCCATCTTCCATCCTCGATTCGTGAAGGATTTTTTTTTTTGTTTCTAGGATTTTTTCATCTTAGGTACAAATATGAAATTCTTCGTAATCTAGATATAAACCCTCTTCAGATCGCTTATCTTCATTCAATGGGATTATTTACCCAAAACCAAAGAAAAAAAGCTTCACCCTATTTGTCCCGCTTTTTTGATCCTGAAGTTTTTACGCAACGATTTCATCGCCTTTCAAAAGTCCAAAACAGCACTGATGCTCTTCTCTATTTTGAAACAAAGACCTATCTTCCCGACAGTCTTTTACCAATGATGGATCAAATTTTTAACTACTATGGCTTAGAATTAATGACGCCTTTTCTCGATCATCGGTTGATTGAATGGATGGCCACTTGCCCCATTGAAATCAAATGTTTGAATAACATTCCTGGCATTCTTCTGGCGCAATTGTTGAAGAAACGAACCTCTGAATTTGATCTGCTAGAACCTCACATTTTTCCTTCCCCTCCTCAAACAGCATTTATTGATGAATGGAGAAAAGATTCTTTGTGTCGAAAAATGTTTTCTCTTTTGCAGCAGGGATGTTTGGTTGAAGAAGGGTTGATCTCGGCCAAATGGATTAAACAACAATTGGGATATCCCTACATGATTTCATCAAGCTTTTGCCAATTATGGGCTATTCTGATCTTAGAAATTTGGTTTCGCCTCAATATCATTAGTCCAATTGGACATTCTTCTCTCCCGGTTTCGACCGAAGAGCTCCTTTCCTAACTCAGAGAGTCCCTCAAAGCTCTTGCGCATGCTCATGAGATATTGATAGAGGAACAAACGGGCATTCCCAACCTGAGTTTTGGGTTTTTCTCCCTCGGATTCAGTGAGTTTGCTTGCACCTCTTGTGCTTTTTACTTCTAAATATACTCAGGTAATTTTAGTTTGAGAATTTATGATATAAAATTTTTGAACCAATAAGCTTTTTAACTCCCCGTAAAAGCTGGGTATTGAGTCAAAAAATGCATTCACTGCCTTCTTGAAGGCTGCAAAATTCTCATGATACTGATTGTAAGTCACTTTTTTATGAAAAAATCTCCAAAATCTTTCTATAAGATTTAAGTTTGGTGAATAGGGAGGCAAGAATTTAAGACGAATTTTTGAAGTTGTCAGGTATTCCTGGACAAGTTTTGACTTGTAGTACTTTGCGTTATCACAAATCACTGTAATGATGGGGGCATCTTTATAATATTG
>JAGRNW010000058.1 GCA_020440555.1 Chlamydiia bacterium | reverse complement strand
AGCGTCAAAAAGGGCCTGCTCGAAAAAAATAAGTAATGTTGGGTTACAGAAAAGGATTCTTTATAAATGGCAAAAAAATCAGCTATAGCAAAACAAAAGCGCCGTCAAGAACTTGTTAATCGTAATTGGAAAAAAAGAGAGGAACTTCGTCATTCAAGTAAGGATATGAATTTGAGTGAGGAGGAACGTTTGGCTGCTCGTATCGCACTTAACAAAATGCGTCGAGATACATCTCCTTGTAGATTAAAAAATCGATGTCGCCTAACAGGTCGTCCTCATGCTTATTTGCGCAAATTCGGAATTTCTCGAATTTGTTTTCGTGAATTAGCAGGCAGAGGGATGATCCCTGGTATTACAAAAGCTAGTTGGTAAGTTTTTCTCCGAATCGCTGCATCTGGGTGTCGTTTTTGAATATGTCAAAAACTTACTCTGAAAAGTACAAGCTAGGAAGCCTCTTTGTTCATATAGTTTAGAGAACGTTCTATTTCGCATTTCATACGATCCGGGGCATCACGATAAGCCATATTAGCATGCAATAGCGCCTTAGAGCGATCTTCATAGTCCAAATAAAACTGTGCTATCATCATCTCAACTTGCCATCTGTTCTCTGTATCGTTCTCTCCATACTTCGCGATGTAATCTTCTAATGGTTTAATGACCGATCTTGGATTATCTTGAATAGTGAGCTGATTCGATAATTCTTGAAAATCAATCAGAGCCAATGAAAATTGAATGCCTCTCTCGTTTTTTGGATCCATTTGTTCAATTTTCTGACGAAGATCTGCTAATTGAGCACATTCCACTCCTTTCTCTTCAATCAACAATCGATATTGTTCAAATAGAAAGAATAAAGGTTCTCCTCTAGTCAAACCATGAACTAAAATTTTTTTAGCGTCTTCTTCTCTGCCCAGCTCCCTTGCCCGCTTATAGTACTTTTCAAGCTCTTTTTCCTCTTCTTGATCTAAATGTTTGACTATTTCTGATAATTTATTGTCTGTTGCCACTACGTTCAGAAGATGTGATACCATCTGAGAACCACCGCCTGGTAAATACCCCACTTTAGTCAAAATTCTCTCATCAGGGGTCACAATCACTAATCTAGGGTACTCTGTTATCTCCATCTGTTCCTTTAAAGAATGATGACGATCACTTTCAGCACGAGTCAGGTTTCGATAAAAGGGAAAATCAATCTCAACACAGATGAATCGATCAAAAATTTCATGCTGAAATGCAGGTGTGTCAAGCACCTCTTTTTTCAACTTCATGCACCATCCCGACCAATCAGAAGCCGTAAAATAAATCAAAAGAGGTTTTTTCTCTGCTTGGCTTTTTACAAGTGCTTCTTTGTAGTTGGTATGCCAAAAAATACTGGAATCCCCCCCCCATAAAGAGGTCCTCATCAACAGAAAAAAGCTGAGAATTATAAGAGATAATCTAGCTCCATAAGTCATTTTGAATCTCATCTTTTGATCTCCTTAAAGTTTGTTCCAGTTATAATTCTTATTAGCAAATGCTCATAAACGTGAGGTAAGCACTTCGAAACGGGACCCCGCTTACTTCACGTTTATGAGCATTTGCCATCATTAAAATCAAAGGGTTTTATTTCTGAATCAAACTCATGAGATAATCAGCATATTCCTTTCCTCCGCCCGGTCGGTAGCCTGTTTCAGCCAAGAAATTTCCTTGTGCGTCCAAAATCACAATTGTAGGAAATCCAGTCACCCCATACTTCTGCTTCAACATCGCGTTTTGCTCCGCTAAATCACGAGGTAACTGACTGTTCATCGGAAAATCAAGTTTCAGAAAAACAAATTTCTCTCCCACAGCAGAAGCGAAATTTTTTTGTTCGAAGATTTCTTTGTCTATTTTTTTACACCATCCACACCAATCTGAACCTGTGAAAAATAACAGCATGGGCAAATTTTCCTTTTTGGCAACTGCCTCGGCCTCTTTGTAATTTGTATACCACTTGAGCTCCCCTTGTTTCATTTGAGTTCCAGATGTAACCTGTTTATCCGTTTGTCGTTCCTCTGCTTGCACCATTCCGACTGAAATGAGAGTTGTGGCTATGATAAATACGAAAAACTTTTTTAACATTTTTTCCTCCATATGGTTGGCTATTGTTTACAAATAAAAATAAACTATGTTACAATTTCCTCCACCTTTTTTATAACTTATTGAGTATTTGATTGTTTTGACATCTAGTCCTACCATTATCATCAGACATCGACGAGAAAATTTAAAAAAGTGCTCCCTAAAAGGCCTTGAAATGCGGAAAAATCTACATTTTTATACCTATCCGAGCCATCAATTGCCCTGCGTTGACAATATGATCCTTCTTGGTTTTGATGGAAAAGAGCTTTCTCATGAGGATTGTCAATATCCCCTTTTGATTCTTGATGGAACCTGGCGACTGACAAAGAAAATAGAAAATGCTCTTGTGGGAAAACCTTTGCGCCGCTCTCTCCCACCATTATTTAAAACGGCTTATCCTCGGCGACAAGAGGATTGCCTTGAAAAATCAAAAGGTCTTGCCTCCTTGGAAGCTCTCTACTTGGCACATTTGATTCTGGGAAAAAGTGTAGAAGGCTTACTTGATCTCTATCATTGGAAGGAACATTTTTTAAGTAAAAATCAACTACAGATTAACAAGCTCTTTTGTTAGGGTTGCTCTATGAACGTCCAGAATAAATCTCTTCTTTTTCAGTTTATTCTTAAGGAGCTTTTCTCCTTTTCTAAAACTCAATCATTATCAAAGCTTCATGCTTATCTCACCCTCTATCTTGAACATCATCCATCAAAAAAGGATCTTCGCTTACTCAAAGCTGTGGAAAGAGTTCTTCAGGGACAAAAAGTTGATCAATCAATAGAAACGATACAAGAACTGATCCTCGCCAAAA
The DNA here is from genome assembly GCA_020440555.1 of Chlamydiia bacterium. Lineage (GTDB taxonomy): Bacteria > Chlamydiota > Chlamydiia > Chlamydiales > JAAKFR01 > JAGRNW01. The sequence continues at coordinate 5,551 of JAGRNW010000058.1, read as the reverse complement.
TTTTAACCTACTCAAAAGATGAAACAATCATTTTTTTTCTTTTTAAACACTTTGAAAGCATGAATTCCCTCGGTCTTTCCTTTGATATTCGATCAATTTTTGAAAAAATGTTTATTCATGGAGTGGATGAAGCTGCGGAGTTTGTGGTAGAAAGATATACCGAGAAAGGATATCCACATGTTGTCTTTTTTATTGAAAACAAAAGAAGAGCAATCAATCAAGATGTCTGTCGAAGAATTTAAAGCCCTTATTCGGGATACCATAAGCTACATAAAATCTACAGGCTTAGACAAAAACACCTTGAAGCATCGAGAGTTTGGAAAGATCAATGTTCGAAATTTGATGCAGCGAAACGGCATCAAAATAGCTCAACCTCAACAAGTTATACAATCCAGGCCGAATCAAATTCCACAGCATTCCTCACAATCAAAAAGTGATTCTTTACAATGTTTCGATGTAAAACCCAAAACTCAGCTGAGTCACACTTCAATGATGACAACTCTCAAACGCCTTGTCCCTCAATTAGAATTACTGCCTCCCTCGCCGCCTATGCTTTTTGTAACAAATGATCAAAAAGATGAGCGTGCATTTTTAGAAAAAGTAGCAAAAGCTCTTGAAGATTCTCTTTGCTCTGCAAAAGTAGTGAATCAATCGGAGCTTGAGCTCTTTTTAAAGGCGAGAACTTTAAAATTCGTTATTGCATCTTTGCAAACTCTCAACACATGTTTTTCTCTCAAACAAGAAGGACAAATTCACACTGTTGTTGATCAATGGAATGGAATCGCTCTTTTTACTTTAGCCCCTTTTTCAGACTATCTAAACAATATCGATTTGAAACGAGATTTATGGACCAAACTGAAGCTCATGTTGTGACTATTGCTTCTCTTGATGGGGTACCAAAACTTCTCGATTATCGACTTCCCTCGGAATTAACAACAATAAAAGAAGGAAGTTTGGTTTTAGTTCCCCTAAGAAACAAACCCTGTCGGGGGGTGGTGATCACAATAAAAAATTCCTCTCCGGTTAGACATCTTTTGACAGTGAAAAATATCCTGGAAGCTGAGCCTCCTCTCCCTCCTGATTTACTTAAACTCGCTATTTGGATGAGTCGTTACTACGCGACCCCCCTTGGAGATATCTTAAAAGGACTGCTTCCTAGTCAATTGAGGGTCGACCGACAAATCAAAAAAGAAATTTTTGTTTCCCCTGCAAAACCGAAGTATCTGCTACGCAAGGCAACAGCTCTCCTACGTGAAAAATGTCCCCTCCAAGCTCGCCTTCTCGATGAAATTTTGATGAGAAAAGGAAAAATTCTTAAAAATGAACTTCTTTCAAATGTAGGAGTCTCTTCAGGACCTCTTGAGAGTTTGATAAAGAAAAAACTACTTAAAATTGAACATATTGAGATCAATCACCCTCTTCTAGAAGGACAGGAGTACTTTAAAACAGAGCCTAAAACCCTCAACCCGGACCAACAAAGGGCGTTTGAATCCATTATTCAGTCTCTAGACAAAAGAAGTTTTGCTGTTCATCTTCTTTTTGGCATTACTGGAAGTGGAAAAACTGAAATTTATCTACAAACAATCTGGGAAGTACTAAAAAGAGGAAAACAAGCTATTTTCCTTGTTCCAGAGATTTCTTTAACAACACAAACGATCGAAAAGTTTCGAAGCCGAATGGGCGAGAAAATTGCCATTCTCCACCATCGTCTTAGCTCCAGAGAAAAGTATGACGAGTGGCAACGGATCAAAAAAGGAGAGGTTAAAATTGTGATCGGAGCGCGATCTGCCTTATTTTGTCCTCTTAACAATGTGGGGCTAATCATTGTTGATGAAGAGCACGATGCGGCCTATAAACAATCAGAAAAATCTCCTTCCTATCATGCTCGAGATGTTGCTGTAATGAGAGGAAAAGTCAATGAGGCGGTTGTGATTCTGGGAAGTGCCACCCCTTCCTTAGAAAGTTATACCAATGCACTCATTGGAAAATATCATCTCAATCGTCTTGACCAACGCGTCTCTTCTGCCACCCTGCCACAGGTTAAGATCATCGACATGAAAAAAGAAAATGAAAAAGTCAAAGGGATCGCCCTTTTTTCCGATCTCCTTCTCGAAAAAATCCAAGACCGCTTCAGAAAGGGAGAACAAACCATTCTTTTTTTAAACAGACGGGGATATCACACCTCCTTGCTTTGCTTAAAATGTTCTCATCTTTTCAGTTGTCCTCATTGTGAGAGAGCTCTCACTTTTCATCTTGGAGATAAAATCTTAGCCTGTCATCTGTGCGGATATCATTTATCCCCTCCTCCCAAGGAATGTCCTTCTTGCCGTACAACAGAGACTCTTAAATATAGGGGAAGGGGGACGGAACAAGTAGAAAGAGCCCTTCACGCCATTTTTCCTGAAATTCGGACTCTGAGAATTGATGGAGATACAACCCGTCAAAAAGGAAGTCATGATCGCTTCTTTCGAAATTTTAGCACAGGAAAGAGTGATGTTCTCATTGGAACACAGATGATCACCAAAGGACTTCATTTTCCTATGGTCACCTTGGTGGCCATTCTTAACTGTGACCTGGCCTTACAAATCCCTGATTTTCGTTCATCCGAAACGACCTTCCAGTTGATTACTCAAGTTTCAGGAAGATCAGGCAGAGGAGAACTACCGGGTGAAGTGCTGATTCAAACCCAAATGCCAGATAATCCAACGATTCAATTCGCTGCAGCAGGGAAATTTGAGCCCTTCTATCAGGCTGAAATAGAAAGCCGAACCCTTTTCGAATTTCCTCCCATTCTTCATCTGACAAAAATCAGTTTTTCTGCCGAGGACCCAAAGTTAGCAATTGAAGTGGGTCATCTCTACCGAAAAGAGCTCATTGCCTTGCTCAGCCAAGATTTCACTATCACGGCATTACAACCGGCTGGATATCCTAAAATTAAAGATCTTTTTCGATTTTCTTTTCTTGTCAAAGGAAAAAAAATCTACCCGATCAGTGATGGTGTGATAAAAATTCGAGAAACAAAATCATTTTCAAAAAAGGTGAAAATTAGTGTCGATATCGACCCTCTTTCAACGTTTTTTTAAAGCTTTAATACAGACTAAAGTTTTTATTATCATTTCTGTTTTTATGAAACTCCTCGCGCTGTTTCTTTGTTTTTATCCCTATGTTTGACTAATTAGCCATAGAAACAGGACTTCTTCTTACTCGACAAATATCAAAGAGAAGAGTCATAATGCCGCTCTATGACAGAAGATTTGCCTCATTATCACACGCACGAAGAATTCATCAATCGATCAAAAAAACTCGATGAACTCAAGAAACTTGGAATCGATCCTTATCCCCACCGATATGTTTCTGAAGATTCAGCCACCCATATTCATAACATATATTCCGATCATCCCATTGGCGACAGTGAAGCAGCTGCCCGAGGAGAGACCGATCGAGTAAAAATAGCAGGAAGAATGGTTCTTTTTCGAGCGATGGGCAAAAATGCTTTTGCCCATATTCGGGATGGATCGAATCAAATTCAAGTGATGTTCAATCGAGATTTCACTGAAATTGAGGGATATTCCTCCGAACCGGGTCTAACTTCTTTAAAGATTTTGGAAAAAAAGATTGATTTAGGAGATCTTTTGGGTATTGAAGGCCATCTTTTTCGAACGCAAAAAGGGGAAATTACTGTATTTGCCAAAAAGGTGACCCTTCTCTGTAAAACCCTCCTTCCTCTTCCCGATAAACACAATGGACTTGTCGATAAAGAGCAACGTTATCGAAAGCGTTGGCTTGATCTGATCACCCATAAGGAAGTGAGAGACCGGTTCAAACTACGCAGTGCAATGTATCAGGTGATCCGCAGAATTTTGGATGAAGCTTCCTTTATCGAAGTAGAAACTCCCATTCTTCAAAATATCTATGGAGGAGCCGAGGCTCGCCCTTTTTCTACCCATCTCAACGCGACCGATGAGTCGATGTTTTTGCGAATCTCTCTTGAAATCTCGCTTAAAAAATTAATAGTTGGAGGAATGGAGCGCATCTACGAGATCGGCAAGGTTTTCCGCAACGAAGGGATCGATAGAACACACAACCCCGAGTTTTCTATGCTTGAGGCCTATGCAGCTGACTGGGATTATCATGACTTGATGGAATTTATTGAAAATCTCGTTGAGCGTGTCGCAATCGAGTTACTTGGAACAACAAAAATCCCCTACTCCCATCTAAAAAATGGACCTGTAACCCTCGACGTCAAAGCTCCTTGGAAGCGTCTTTCCATGAAAGAGAGTATCCGGGAGATTGCGAGCCTTGACGTGGATGAGATGTCAGATGTTGAGATGCGCAGATACTTAGAAGAAGAAACCGATCTAAACCCCAAACTCATCGGAACTGCGACGCGTGGTCTTTTAATCGCTATGATTTTCGATGAAAAAGTAGTCGATTATCTCATTCAACCTCATCATATTATCGATCATCCCATCGAAACGACACCTTTATGTAAACTCCATCGAGATCCGATTAAACGGGAAGAAGGCCTTGTTGAACGATTTGAAAGTTTTCTTTTAGGGCGTGAGCTCTGTAATGCCTATTCAGAGCTCAATGATCCGGTCATGCAAAGAAAACTTTTACTTCAGCAAGCTAAAAAAAGAGATGAAGGAGATGAAGAGGCTCATCCACTTGACGAAGAGTTTATTGAAGCGATTTGTCAAGGAATGCCACCCACTGGTGGTATTGGGATGGGTCTTGACAGATTGGCGATGATTTTTACAGATGCCCCTTCAATCCGAGATGTTCTGTATTTTCCCATCATGAAGGCACAGCATATCCAAACAACTTAGAGAACTCTGTCAAAAAGCCGGGCGATTAGAAAGGAGACATGCTAAAAAAGGCTGATACCAGTCAGCACTCCTGATGTATCCCCATTCTTGAAGTAGAATGGGTACACCTGCGACTCACATGCCTTCCAACTGGATTGAATGGTCAATCTGAAGCAAAAAAGTGCAGGTTATTTTCGTGTTTTCACCTGAGCGTAAACTCTCCATATCGAATCTCCTCTGCGAGACCACCAATTCCTTGCCAGCAACCGATAGAGCTGAGGATACCAAACATGACCATGCCCGATAATCCAACAAACACAAGCTCTAAGTTATTATGTAACACTAGGGCCCATACAGCAGAATTGGAGGAAATCGCTCCCAAGGACATCATCCACACACCGAGAGCAAGAGCAACAATGCTCACAATCAAACAGATTGTTCCAGAATAATCTGAAACAAGACATCCACGCCAACCGCGCTCGCCAAGACCGTTGACTGGTCCTCTTAAGTAAGCTTTTCCATACCTATAAAAATTATTACAAATTCTAAAATGCTTTACCCTCTCTAAGCAACTTATTTTTTAACGTTCAACTCCATAACTTTCATGTTATTTTATACCCATTCTACTTCAAGAATTGGGATTTCGGCAACGCGAAAGCTCCCGCGATATAGAGTAGAGGAGCCGATCACTCGGACTCCCCCCTCGTTAGAACCCGCCGTGCCCAATTAAGGCAACGGGCTCA
>JAGRNW010000057.1 GCA_020440555.1 Chlamydiia bacterium | reverse complement strand
TTCCATAGGACAGACCTTATGTCATGAATGTGAAAAAAAATCACGCTATTTTCAAAAATCTTCTCAAACTAAATCCGCCTGAGTATAGTTCGTGGATGTCTTATCGACTTTCTCTTCGATATACTTATCGATGAGCTGCGCAAAGGTTTGGGTGCGCATGACCTTTGTCTCCATACGCCTGGCCTGTACTCATGGCATAAGAGGTTTCTTTTAGCCAGAATTTAGCCTCTTTGAGTTCTTTGAAGGTTTTGGAGATATGGGGATGCCCTTTCATTCTGATTTGGACACAGTAGGTATTCCCCTTTTTGCCTTGGATGGTCTTGATACTTCCGAATTTTACGCTCATAGATTCCTCTCAGATTTAATTGCTGTGAAAAATTTGTGAAAAATCGGTGTATGGCGCGACTTCTCAGCTTGATTCACAGCATGGTTTTATACCGTAAATCTCTGAGAATACCTAGAGAGAGGGACTTAAAAAGTTCGGAAGAGGAGGGATTCGAACCCCCGGACCCTTGCAGGTCTTCTGTTTTCAAGACAGACGCATTCGGCCGCTCTGCCACTCTTCCATAACCTCTCAAAATTGAGATAGGAATCCTACACGATTCTCAAAAAACTGTCGAATGTCTTTTATCCCATACTGCAACATTGCAAGTCTCTCGATTCCAAATCCCCACGCGTAACCAGTATATTCCTCTGGGTCAACCCCTCCCGACCTCAATACCTCCGGATGAACCATCCCTGCACCGCTCACCTCCAACCATCCTGTCTGCTTACACACCGAGCAACCCTTACCTTCACACACTATACAGTGTATATCTACCTCCATTCCAGGCTCCACAAATGGAAAATAACTTGGCCGAAAACGCATTTTTAAATCTCTACAAAAAAGACGTTTAAAAAAATTTTTTAATGTTCCAATAAGGTCAGTAAAAGTCACGTTTTTATCAATATAAAGCCCTTCCACCTGGTGAAAGGTTACGTGAGACCTAGCGCTCACATCTTCGTTTCGAAAGCATACTCCAGGCGCTATAATACGAATGGGAGGACGGCTTGTTTCCATCACACGCACCTGAGTATTAGATGTGTGAGTACGAAGAAGTGTATCGGTTGTGATATAAAAAGTATCCTGCATGTCCTTGGCAGGGTGGTCTTTTGGAAAGTTTAAAGCATCATAGTTATAGTATTCTGATTCAATTTCTGGACCATACTGAACGGTAAAACCCATCCCTCTTAAGATCTCCGTTGCCTCTTCAAGAAGTCTCAATGTAACGTGTTTCCGACCAAAGCTAGATCGACGACCAGGAAGAGTGACATCAATCGCTTCATTTTCAAGCTGGACATTTCGCTCTTTCAGAGAAAGATCGTTTAAAATATTGTTAAAACAAGAAGTGAGAAAAAGTTTAAGATCGTTAATCAATTTTCCAAAAACAGGACGTTCTTCGGGAGTTGCCGTTTTAAGTAAAGGCATCAAATCGCCAACAAGCCCCTTTTTGCCCAGGTATTTCACCTTAAGCACTTCAATATCTTTTGCTAAACCTACAGACGACAGTTCATTCTCAGCCTGTTTTTTTATCTTCGCTATCGCCTGTTCAAGCTTCATTGATGAATGCGAGGGGGTATTTTTATAATTTGAAACCACTTTTTGCCACTTCCACGATGGAGGTGAAACCCTCAGGATCATGAATAGCAAGCTCCGAGAGCATCTTTCGATTCAATGGACAATTGGCTTTTTTAAGCCCATCCATGAGTCGGCTATAAGAAATTCCTCTCATCTTCGCAGCTACACCCACACGTGTGATCCAAAGTGATCGAAAATCACTTTTCTTTTGCTTTCTGTGTTCAGTACTAAAGGACATCGCCTTCATCACAGCATCCTTCGTCTGACGAATATGATTCTTCCTATCACCCCAAAAACCTTTGGCACGTTTGAGCCATCGTTTACGTCTACGGCGCGAAGCTGGTGCGCAAGTTACTCTTACCATTTTTTATTCTCCTTACATGCCCAACATGCGTTTGTATGTCTTTTCAAGGCTCACATCGACAATACCTGGATGTGACAGCACCCGCTTTCGATGGGACGATTTTTTTGATAGAATGTGACGTTTACCCGGACGTCTGCGTAAAAGCTTCCCCCGACCCGTCAGTTTAAAACGGGAAAGAACAGATTTATTCGTTTTCATTTTAGGCATTTTTCTCACCTTCCTTTTTTCATCGACAGGGGAGCCAAAACTACAATCATACTCCGCCCCATCATCTTGGGAGGAGATTCCACTCCCCCAACTTCTCCTAGTTCTTCAACCATTCGTAACACAACTTTTTCACCCAGCTCAGTAAAAGCCATTTCTCGACCACGAAAAAAACAGGCCACCTTTACTTTATTTCCCTTCTCAAGAAAAGAGCGCGCTTTTTTTAGTTTAGTCAAAAAATCATGCTCATCAATATTGGGCTTCACTTTGATCTCTTTGACCTTAACCTGATGTTGCGCCTTCTTACTTTCCTTCTCCCTTTTTGTTTGATCATAACGAAACTTTCCGTAATCGATCACTTTACATACGGGCGGCTCTGCGTTAGGGGAGATCTCGACTAAATCAAGTTTCGCCTCATCTGCAACAGCAAGTGCCTCTTTGATAGAGACAATTCCCACTTGATTCCCTTCAGGACCAATCAACCGAACTTTTAGAGCCCGAATTTGTCTATTAATACGAAAATTCAATCGATGGCTCTCCCATACTCAACACTCAATGCAATCACTCTCTCGATCGCTCCAAAAACACTAAAACCTATCATCGACCCAAAGCCCGGCCCCTCCATGACCTTAAGAATTCCTAAGGGCCAACTAATCCGATAGTGGTCTTTGGCCCGAACTTCAATCCTTGCTTCATTGACCTCCTCTCCTTTTGGGAAAAGAGGAGACACTTCCTCCGTAAAAGAAAAATTTCCTTTTTGAAGCACTCTCTTTAAAAAATCTCCCTTAGATCCTACGAGAAAAAGGGATGTTTCGAATGGGAAGATCTTAATTGCTTTGCTTATGAATTGCAAGGAAGAAATACATTCCTCCATCACCTCTCCTTTTTTGTGCACGAAAGTCACTGTCCAATCACGAGTCATCACCGGAAGAGAAAGTAAACCTCTTTGGGGACCAAGCGTAAAATCAAATTCCTGATTGAAAAGAGCTGAAACTCTATTTATACCGACACAATTTAAAGAAGCAATTTTTAACTGCGCTAAACCTCTCGGAATTTGATCCCACCCGCATTGCCCAACTTGTTGAGGTTTGGCTGCTTCAGTGAATCCTCGCCGAATTAAATTTCGAGAACCGATCTTGCCAAATTCCTGATTCTTCACGTTGTTTCGACCTAATTCCTTCTGAAGTTCAAAAAATTTTAAACAAAATATTCTAAAATCGACTCTTCCCGGAAGGGGCCGAACTAACGTTGATCCAAAAGATTTAATTTGATTTTCCCACCAACTCAAAAGATGCATATAGCGCTTTTCCCCTTTGGGCAAAAAGACCACACTCTCTTTTTCAAGAAAAATCCCCTCCCCCTGCTTGACTAAAAGAAATCGGTGATCCTTTTTAAGGGCCATTTTGTACTGCTTAGAAAACGCTTTAGCCTCCTCTTTGGTCTCAAAAACTGCTCCTGTTAAAGTTAGGGTATCTCCGCGAGATTCGATCTGCAAAAGTTTAAGCAAGCGAATCTCTCCACTGCGAGAAGCAAAAGGATAAGGGCAAACATCGACAAATCCATCTATTTCAAAAATCGAAACAACATTCCATGCCATTTCCAAAATTTGAATGGCTCTCTCCCCTTGTCCTAAATGCTCGAAATACTCAGCTGCATTCTCCCGCATCATCTCTCTGTGAATAATAGGGATATTCTGTAAAATCAACTGCTGAATCTGCTCTTCCACCCTCCTAAGATCTCCATCAGACAATTGATGATTTTTTTTGAAAAAAAAAGTGTAAGAAAAACCAATTTCAGACACTACTCCGCCACACAAGAGAGTATCAGGAAATAATTGGCAAACAGCCACTGCCGTAAGCTCTTTAGCAGTATGCAGAAGGGAAAGCATTGGGATATAGCTGACTCGAACAGCTGACCTCCACGATGTCAACGTGGCGCTCTAACCAACTGAGCTAATACCCCGGGCTATAAGGAGCAGGAGTATGCCTGAATCTCTTAATTTTTTGAAATATTAAAAATTGATCAACAAAATGAATCGAGATATACTCAATCCATCACCAACTCGTTTAACATGTTCAAACCGCATTTATCAGCAGCTCACACATTTTGGAAATCGCTTCTAGAAGAAACTGACCATGCCCTGGACGCCACCTGCGGCAATGGGCACGATACCCTTTTTTTAGCTAAACTTCTCCCAAAAGGTAAGCTTTACGCTCTCGATATCCAACAAAAAGCGATCGACAACACCTCATCCCTTCTTGAAAAAGAACTAGGACCAAACCACCAAGTTCAATTGCTCCAAGGATGTCATAGCTGTTTCCCCCCTGAAATCAAAAAACTTAAACTCATTGTGTACAATTTAGGGTATCTCCCAGGGTCTGATAAACAAGTGAAAACACGGGTGAAAACAACACTAAAAAGCGTGTTCAAAGGGTTAATCCTATTGCTAGAGGGAGGAGCCCTTTCAATCACATGTTACCCTGGGCACACTGAAGGAACCGAAGAGGAGATGGCTCTTTTGAATTACTGCCAAACTCTCCCCCAAACATATTCTTTTTCTCACAGCCGTTGGGAGAAAAGAGCAACGGCCCCTTCTTTTTTGACTATAGTCAAGCAACCGAAATAGGTGGGATGAGTAGAGGTTCAAGTTGTTTGGACATGAAGGATCTTCTTGCATAAATCCATCATATAAAAAGTTCCCGTAATGACAAGAATCTCTCCTTTTTCTCTTGCCTCCTCGCAGACCTTTTTAGGATCTTGTTCAATCATCACCTCAGTATGACCTAACTTTTTTAAAATCTGCGCAAGCTTTGTTGCTTTAGCTGCTCGATAGGGCGCTTCCATCAAATGAATGGGCCTCTTTGGAAAGCACATAAGAATTTCATCCAATTCTTTGTTTTCACTCAATCCAATCAAAAAACGACAGACTTGATTTGGATAAGTATTCTTAAGCCGTTTAAGCAAAGCCAAAATACCTTCTGGATTGTGAGCCACATCTAACACCACAGGAATTTTCTTTTGAATCACCTCAAAACGACAGGGAGGCGTTTGCAAAATCCCGTATTCTATTGAAGGTTGATCTATTTTTAAAACTTTAAGAGCTTCTTTAGCAATCGCTCGATTTTCTTCTTCATAGTTAGAAAAAATTTTTTTAATAGAATAAAGAGGAGCCTGTTTTTTTTGAGCTAATTTTATGAGCGCATCTTGCGACGCTGCAGTCGGCCCCAGGATGAGGGGAACTCCTTTTTTGATGATCCCCCCTTTTTGAAGGGAAATTTCCTTCAAAGTGTTCCCTAAATAAGCCATGTGGTCGAAGGCTACTGTTGTGATCACAGTGAGAAGTGGTTGGACAATATTGGTGGCATCATAACGTCCTCCCATTCCCACCTCAACCACGGCATAGTCCACCCCCTGTTTAGCGAAGTAACAAAAAGCCATGAGGGTTGTGATTTCAAAAAAAGTAGGATTCAAACCATTAAAGATATTTTCAATTATTTCATAAATTGAAAGAACCTCTTGTTTAGAAATCATCTCTCCATTGATTTGAATTCTTTCTCTGAAAGAGGTAATGTGAGGAGAAGTGAAAAGTCCCACTTTTTTTCCAGAATGGGTCAGAGCATGGGCTATTTTTGTGGCTGTCGATCCCTTTCCATTTGTCCCCCCAATATGGATCACTGGATAATTGAAGGCAGGTTCTTCAAGAGATTGATGGAGTTTTAACGCCCTTGTAAACCCTTTTTCTTTCTTTGAGCGAAAGTAAAGGGAATCTAAAAGAATGTGATAGCGTTTATCTATATTCATGAGATAGATAGTGGTCATAAAGTATATCAAAGGTGGACTTATCTACGCAGGAACTTCCAAGCGAATTTGCAGGTTTCATATTTCCATGAAAATCAGACCCACCCGTGATCAGCCACCCCTTCTCTTTGCCAAGGGTAATCCATTTTTTTTCCCGATCACAACTCATCTGTGCATAGAAGCCTTCTATTCCATCAAAGGGCATTTGAAGTATTTCCCGGATGGTTCGATTGCGGGTGATAAGATGGGGATGAGCAATCACCGCCTTCCCTCCCCCCTGATGGATCACGTCTATAGTCTCTTCAACCGTCACTTTTTTTCCTGAATAAAAAGCAGGTTTTCCCTCTCCCAGATATCTGACAAAAGCTTCTCTAACAGAAGAGACTAATCTTCTTTTTAAAAGAATCATCGCAATATGAGGACGACCTATCGTCCGTCTAGGAATGTCTCCCCCCACTTGTTCTAGCTCTTCATAGGTGATCTTGATTCCGAGTCCATCTAATTTTTTAAGCATCACGAGATTTCGATGATGTCGCCTTTGTTGATGTCTATCACAGAATGATTGAATCTCGTTGCTTTCGAAATCCATAGCGTAACCCAAAATGTGCACAGGATCTCCCCGATGATCAGCTGAAAATTCAACACCAGGAAGGAGAGGCAACTCCATAGATTTTGCAATGGAAAGAGCGGTGGGGTAAGCTGCGACAGTATCGTGATCAGTAATAGCAATCCCCCCAAGTCCCATTTCTTTTGCAAGAGTTAGAAGTTCAAGGGGAGAGCAGGAACCATCAGAAAAATGAGTATGACAATGAAGATCAGCTCTGAATTCATTCATAAGGGACCCTTATGATCTCTTCTTGGAGCTGAATGCCTGTTTGTGCAAAGACAATTGTTTTCACATGATCAATTAAGTTAATGATATCTTGCGCCGTGGCCCCCTTTTTATTCACAATAAAATTAGCATGTAATCGAGAAACTTCCGCCCCCCCCAATGTGCATCCTTTTAGTCCACATCGTTCGATTAAAGCTCCTGCCGATTGACCGCTGGGATTGCGAAAAGCACATCCCGCCGACGGATCTTTATAAGGCTGAGTTTTTAATCGATAAGTTAAGAGCCTACGCTGCGTGTCTTTCACTAGAATTCCTTTTTCTAAGGTAAAGGTAGCAAGGGCGATTGCCCCCCTCCATTTTTGAAAGGGAGAGGTTCGGTAAGAGAAAATGATGTCTTCTTTTTTTACAGTGGTTCTTTCTCCTTTTGCTGTGATGTATTCCACTGAAACCAGACGATCTTTCGTCTCTTGACCATTGGCTCCAGCATTCATACAGACGGCCCCTCCAACTGTTGCTGGGATGCCCGAGGCAAATTCAAGTCCTGTCCACCCCAAACGAGTAGTCAATTTTCCAAGCCTTGAAAAACTATACCCAGCTCCCACAACAAAACGATTCTCATCAATACCTAAGGTTTCAATTCGGTTATGAATCACTAAACCATTATACCCTCGATCATCAAAGAGAACGTTTGATCCTTTTCCTAAAATAAAATAAGGAATGCTACTAAGTGCGCAAAAGACGATCATCTGTTGAAGGATATCCACCTCTTTGGCTTCAGCAAAATAACGAGCAGGCCCTCCAATTTTAAAGGAAGAGACCTCACACAATGGCTTATTCTTTTGATAAGAAAACGGAATCATCTGTAAGCAACGCTCTTTTGGAGACTCCATCTAGGATGGCATGGACAAATCTCGCCCCATCAGATGTGCTAAATTTTTTAGTTAGCCGTATAGCCTCACTGATCACAACAGAGGGAGGTAATTCCTTTTCAAAAAGAAGTTCGTAGCAGCAAAGACGCAACACCGTTCGTTCTACCTTATGAATTCTTTCAAGACGGTAGCTATGGGAAAATTGTTCTATTGCAGAATCGATTTCTTCTCTTTTTGCATAGATGACCTCAGCTTGGCAAAAAGCCTCTGAAACACATTTTTTCGTTGATTTAAGTTCATTCATCATCAAGGGAATCAAACTCTCTTTGTTCTGTTCCTCCAACGAAAGAGCAAAAAGAATTTGGAGAATCATCTCTCTTTTTTTTTCTTGTGGTAACACCATATCGTCGAGGATTATACTGGGTAAAATCACAGTTGTAAAGTACACTCTTTCTCTAGAAGATGGAGATCAAATCCCTCGATCTCCGTAGGCATTGGACACTGCACCTGAGCGCGCGTCAATTGCCCTCCTTCATCGAAAAAAAGAGTAATCACTAACCACCCCTTGGCAAAATAATAGGAGAGGAGGGTCCGCGAAGAAAATATCTCTTTTTTCAAAGGAGAAGAAAACACTCTTTCAGCATCAAATCGATCCATCCCTCGTTTAAGAGTAGTGGGACAACAATGATTTGAACGTAAAAAGGACATAAAATCTTTAAATGAGATAGTATTAGGAATAAAGAGGCCTAAGTCAGAAGCAACCTCCTCGGGCAAAGAAGCAGGATACCTAAAACGACTAAGTAATCTTAAAAGACTTTTCTGAAACTGAAACATTCCGGCAAAACTCGGACTTCCAACCCAAAATTCTCGCCCAGCATACCTAAAAAGTAAAGAAAATGGAAACATTTTTTTTCTAGCAAAATATTTTTACAACTATTCAGGTCAACCCATTTGCTCTACAACGGAAGTTCCGCGGTTTTCTATCGAGTGTCTGCAATACAAGTAGTTGAATTTTAATTTTTTGCAGCAGTTTTTCTTCTACT
>JAGRNW010000056.1 GCA_020440555.1 Chlamydiia bacterium | reverse complement strand
TCACTTCGCAAATCAGGAGCAACTTTTTTTTACCTACAGCCTTGTGAGGGCTGTGCGCGATTACCTAATGTCATTTAAAGATGAAAAATCCGTTGCCGCGCTGATCACGGAAAATGTTTCTGAAAGTGGGGTTTACATACTTCCAAATACTTACTGTTTCCCTGATGGTCTTTCCAAAGAAGAACAAAAACAATGGACCAATCAAGGAATGAAAGCGATGAAACAGGGCCCCATGCTCTTTACTGTAATTAAAAAAGAGGGATTCGATGGAATGGCTCCCAGTCGTTTTATCATCTCTTTGTTTGTTCAGATGATCGGGGCTTTTTTAATAACCGCCTTGGTCTGGCATACTAAAGGATTGAACTACTTTGGAAAGGTTGCATTTGTTACGGCAACCGGTTTTATTGTGGCCTGGCTTTCTTCCCTTCCAAACTGGAATTGGCTGGGCTATCCTCTTCTCTACATTCTTATAAATATGGCAGATCTTGTGATCGCCTGGTTTTTGGCAGGACTTGTAATCGCAACTGTTGCTCGCCGAAACATCTCCCATTCGATAGACCGTTAGCAGACAAAAACGTAACTTTTGATAATCCCTCTTCCAATAGGTAGACCCTTTATCCTTTCTTTATAAAAAGATTTTTTAACAATGAATTAAAATTAAAATGCTACAATTAAGGCAGAACAAAAACATAACACCACATTATCGAAATATAAATGGGAGGAGACATGGGAGGAGAGATATTAAATAAAATAGCACGAGAGGTGATACACATTCCCGTGACAATTAAAAATTGTTTTAGAGATCATCCAGTTTTTTATACTCTTATCACAACGCTTGTTATAGCAACACTGATAGGAATTGTAGGTGCTTTTGCGCTAGCGGGGGGTGCCGCGGGAGCTCCTCATTTTATGTTTGCAATAAACACAGCGATTTCAGGAGCTTGGAACGGCATGCCTTATATGATGACCGCGGTAGGAGGAATCGGAATTACGGGTCTATTGTTTTTTTCTGTGAACACGACTATTCGAATAATTCGAAAAATTTCAAACTTTTACAAACTTAATTTTAATGATGAAAATGAAGAGACTTACTGGGAAATAAACTCTCCCTCCCCTTCTTCCACAAACCAATAATGTTAAGAAGAGAACACCTGAGACAGGGGTTTTTTACCTGAATCAGCCGAAGGCTGATTTAAGCCACAATGCCCCTAAGACAACTAAAATAATGCCTGTCACAACGGGAAGTCGCATAGTTGTTTCAATTCATTCAAAAAAAACGCCTGTCTGCTCAGGAATTTCTATATTTTTTTTCTTAGATTCAAACACAACACTATTCTTTCCTCCGTAAATTAGCTCATCCGTATTCCATATCTTTTTGCAAGGACAATTTTCAAATGGAAGGGGCATTTGTATTGTCCTTTTATCAAAATGAATAAAAACGGCAACCCATTTGCGATCGCAAGTGAGGTATTCCCATCCGATCCACTGTTCCTCTACATTGTGGTAGACATTTACTTCATCATCTGAGGCTTCTGCAACCGGCAGATGGTTCTTGCGCCAAGCAAAAAGGCTTTTGTAGAGATTTAAAAGAGCGAGATGCTCATGTTTATCCAGATTCCAAGAAAGATGGGAACGAAAAAAAGCATCTTTTCCGGGAAAAGGCATCTCCTGTTTGAATTCTCTTTTTCTCCCTTCAAACACAGAACGCATGAGCTTTTCATTTTCATAATCAACAAAATATTCAAAAGGTCTTTTTTCTCCATACTCTTGTCCCATAAATAAGAGAGGTAAGAAGGGGGTTGTTGCAGTTAAAGCAGCGGCTAGTTTCAGTCTGGAAAAGGGCATCATGACCGCAAGACGTTCTCCTAAAGGGCGATTTCCAATTTGATCATGGTTTTGGACAAATCCAATAAATGCCCTATAAGGAATTCCTTTTGCAGAGTTACCATAATGTTTTTTGCGAAAAGGCGAATACCTCCAATCATAAACAAAACGATCCTTTAACGCTTTGGCTAAATCTGAAAGCCAGAGATAGTCCTGATAAGATCCAGTTTTTTCATGGGTAAGAGTTACATGGGTCGCATGATGAAAATCATCATTCCAAATCGCATCGAGACCAAGTCCTCCGAGTTCTTCAATTTTAACAATTCTTGCATCATTTAAATTGCTTTCGGCTGTGAGAAAAATTTTACGATTCAAACGCTTGGAGGCCTCATTAAATGCTTTTTTAAGCTCCATCAGCAACGTTGTTGCTGAAAAATCAAACATTCCATGAATCGCATCAAGACGAAGTAGATCGAGATGGTATTCTTCTACCCAATAAAGAGCATTTTGAATCACATAATGGCGAACATCATCACTAAACGCCCCATCGTAGTTGAAAGGCTGTCCCCAGGGAGTACGGTAGGTTTGACTAAAATAAGGACCAAATTCCCCAAGATAGTTCCCCTCGGGACCAAGATGGTTATAAACAACATCCAAACATACGGCGATTCCCTGTTCATGGGCTGCATTAACGAGCCTCTTAAGACCAATGGGACCTCCATAGTTTTTTGTGACTGCGAAGGGCGAAACTCCATCGTATCCCCAGTTCCATCGTCCTGGAAATTCAGCTAGAGGCATCAGTTCAATACAGTTGATTCCAAGTTGTTTTAAATAATTCAGTTTGTCAATTACCCCTTCAAAATTTCCTGCTCTAGAAAAAGCACCTACATGAAGCTCATAAAAAATCATTTGATGAAGATTGATGCCTTTCCACCCTTCATCGCTCCATTCAAATCCATTTGAATCCATAATTTCTGTCGGACCATGAACGCCCATGGGCAAGTAACGAGAAACAGGATCAGGCCTTTCAAGTCCATTCGTAAATTTGTAGACATACCTATCCCCTTCAAGAGCTCGATCGGATTGGCAGCAAAACACCCCTTTTCTTTCTTGATCCATCGGAATAGAAAAGGAAGTAAAAGATTTGATCACCTTAAGTGTCAATGAAGAATGATAGGGTGCCCATACTTTAAATCGAGTAGTTCCATTTTTTTGAACGCTTGCTCCAAAATCGAGCTCCCATTTAGAAAACGTACCTACTTTCTGATGTGCAGCATTTGTTGTCATTTCTCTACCTCCCCAAGTAAATAACAAAAAGGAAGAGTATCAAACAAATCAGCAATAAAAAAACTTACCTCCTTCTGTTTTGGAACAAATGCTCTTTGAGTAAAAACTTCATAAAAAGGACCCTTCCACTCGTTTGGGAGCATGACTTTAGTCTCTTTCCAAACCTTTTTTCCCAAAGGCAATCCCCCTTCATCTTTAACAAGAGCAGTAAAGAATCGAGAGGCTACCACAACAAGAACTTTCGTTTTGTAGATACGTGCAAAAGCAATGAGGTGCTTTTTTTGTCCACCTTTGACGGTTAGGGGAACATAATCCCCCTTCAAGAATACCTCTCTTTCCTTTTTTCGAAAATTGAGCCCTCGATAATAAATAAACTGTTTGATTACTCCACAATCACTTGCTGTAAACAGTTTAAGAATCGATCCAGGGCGACTTGTTTCTATTCGTCTAAGGGTTGCCCTTCTCTTTTTATAGTCTACAGGGGTCCGATTGTCGGGGTCAACTAATTTAAAATTCCAAATTTCATTCCCCTGGTAAAGATCGACAACCCCAGGAGAGGCGATTTTAACTACAGTCATCGAAAGAGAATTCCAGGCACCATATCGGTCGATCTTTTTCATGAAAGGGACAAATAGCTTTAAAAATGAAGAAGAAAAGAGAAAACGGACAAATGAGAAAACGTTTTTCTCATAGATAAGGTTGGGATCGATCCAATTTGTTTCTGTCTTCGCTTCTCTCATCGCTTTCAAAATCGCGTTCCAAAATCGATCAATAAATAAGGGAATAGCAGATTTGGATAATCCCTCTTTAGGCCAGGCCCCCACAAGTGTTTGATAGATCAAATATTCGGTGTTGAGCGTTGGAGCTCCATCGATTTGTCGATTGTGTTTTGTCCATCTTCTAATCTCTTTTTCCCACTGATCTGGCATTTCGGAAAGAACATTGAGCCTCATTCTTACATCTTCACTTCGTTTTGTATCGTGAGTCGAAGTGGCTAAAAAACTATAGGGCCACTGTTTGTGTCTTTTCATGTTCATGGAATGAAAGTCATCAATCGAATGACCAAAATAGGAGGGATCCCCTCCCACTTCATTACAAGAGATAAATCTGTTATAGATATAAAAAGAAGTATCTTCTAACCCCTTGGCCATGATAGGGGCTGTGAGTTGCTGAAAGCGCAAAATAAAGTCTCGATATTCGGTAGAATCTTTGAGTTTTAAAAGAAGAAGTTTCTCTAAAAAATCAAAAATAGAGGGATCGAGGTGCTTCCCCCTTCTTCTCCCCTCTTCGAAGGCAAAACAAAGGTACGTTTGATCCTCCTTTGAAACTTCTCCTCCTTCCCGGATGTAAGAACGGTAGACGGGAAAGCAAGCAATCACCTCTTGTATGGCCTCTGTAAGATCGATTCGGGTAAAATCTCGGAAATAACGATTTTTTTCAGAAAGATAATCGAGTGTTTTTCCAAGCCTCTCAACTTCACTTACCATGTACACAAGGGAAAAGAGTTTTTTGTTTTGATAGAGCAGTTCCTTAAAATCCACCTTCTTTTTTATAAAATTTTCGTAAATCTGCGTGAATTTTTTTTCCTTTGTCTGATCAATATAAATTCCATTTAAAACATTGAGGTAGTCATACCCCACAGTCCCCTCAACTTGCCATGAAATGGGCAGGTCTTCTTCTCTGGCAAGAATTTTTTCAACGACAGTATAGATCGGATAACGTTTTCTTAATCTTTCGAAGTAACAAACAGGATCATAAAGGCCATCCGGATGATCTATCCTTAGGCCATCGACCACACCCTTTTCAATTAATTCAAAAATCCATCGATGGTGCGCCTCTAGTACATCTTCTTTTTCAACTCTGATAGCGACAAGTTCATGAATGTTAAAAAAACGACGATAATTGATTTCGTGGCTAGCCACTTTCCAGTAGCTTAAACGGTAAAACTGAGATTCGATCAGTTCATCTAAAGCATCAAAAGAAGAAGCATTTCCTTGTTCTCCATTGATCGTTTCAATCACCTCTTTTAGACGATTCGCAAATTTTGGAGAGGCACTGATGATCGCATGAAGTTCTTCTTTTGTTTTCTCTTTTTTGAACGCTTGACAGTCGCATCTCTGTAAGATCAAAGAATAAGTATGAGGGGCCAGAGGGAGAAAATAATCGGCATATTTGAGAAAAAAATCTCCTTCCTTATACTCAAGTTGTATTTCCTTTTTTTCCAGTACTTCCCCATAACCACCCTCTAAGATGGGGAGTAAAATTCGATTGTGCAACTCCCTTTTATCGGGATCCCAATCAATATCGAAATAATGGGCAAATTTTGAATGGGGTCCATATTTCAACACATCTTGCCACCAACGATTCTTCCCCCCGCGAAACCCCATGTGGTTGGGGACCACATCAATGATTTGTTTAAGACCCTGCTTTTTCAATTCATTACAAAAGTCCTCAAAGTTTTGCCAATTTCCAATAGAAGGATTTAATTGGTTGGGATCTGTGACATCATATCCATGAGGACTATAGGAATCGTAATAGGGAGAGAGATAAACCCCCTCGATCCCCAGTTTTTTCAAATAGGGGAGGAGGACAAGAGCTTTTTTTAAAGGAAAAGAGGCATTAAGTTGCAACCGATAAACTGAGGAAGGGATCGAAGAGAAATCAATCTTTTCCATGAACACCATAGATTGGAAGCCAGCGCAATAATAAGACCACCGGAAGTTCCGCATCGATTGTTTTTGTACAGGCAATCTCGGTGAGATGTTCCATGCATCTTTCTATGAGAAATAAACTAAGAAGAAAATCGATTTCCTTCAAATTTTGTGAAAGGTATTTTTCCCTACTGTTAACTCTAAAATAGGAGCGCAAAAATGAAGAACCGATCCAAAGGCTCCAGCTTCTTCCCCAAAGCTGAAGAATTTCTCGATCCTGGCCAGTCATCTGTCCTCTAGCCTGAATACGAAAGATTGCGCTGTACCCCGCCTGGTAGATCGAATAAAGCATTCTTGCAAGATCCCGCAGGGGAGATCGTTTGAGCCGTGATCGAGCTTGGCTTATCCCTGTCCTGGGAGAGAAATTGGTAATTAAAAATTCCTTGCCGGTATAAGCTAAATTCTTGAGACCAAAATTCCCATGCAATCGAAGGGAAGCTCCGTTCAATCTTTCAGTTGTGAGCCTATGTAGGTAGGAAAACAGGGATTCCTCGTAAGAGAGAAGTTTTTGAATTTTCTCCTGACGCCCCTTGGACTCTCGTTCCTTGATTCCCCTTAAGTAATTAAATCCATGGATGATCTTACGACGCATGGTTTGATAGATCGATCGCTGATGGAAGAGGGTGAAGGGGACGGGAGCAAAAGCGGGATCATCAGAAAGAGTTGCTAAGGCTGCATGAAACTCGGCTGTGCAAGATCCAAGTAAGCGTGCTACTTCAACATATCCTTCAAGGGCACCGTGCATCTCCTGATGAAGTTCTCCGTAGGCAAGATCAATTAATGTCATATGAGGAGCCATGATAGTCTCAGGAATCCCCCCTCCCTTTGCTTCCATCCGCAGGAGAAAGCGTTCTGCATCTTCAACAGCCAGTCTCCAAGCATTGAATTCCTCCGGATAAGAGGCCACCTCTTCCGCCATCACAACAGCCTCCAGCTGACTTCCACGGTATTCAAGATACCCCAATAACGGAAGAAAATGACGAAAGGATGTTTTTTTAAAAAGTATGGTTCGCATCTCCACATCTAAATCGATGCTTTGTTCAATTCGAGTAAAAAGATTTAAAACCCCCCTTTCAAGGGGAAAAATCACTCTATCGTCCTCACAACGCATACCCCCCTTCTCTCCCCCCATCTCAGCGAATGGATTTTTTTCCTTAGTGCGATGCAAGAAAATACCTGCTAATTCTCCCTTTTCCCCCTTGAGTTTTCGATTAGAACGGATCAATTGATCAAATAGTTCTGCAATGCGTTTCTCTTCAGTTCTATCCACTAATAAACTCTCTTCCTTTGACTTTGCTACATGAAAGCGAGCCACCACTCTGTAAGATTGGTTTTCAAGGAAATAGACTGCTTCATCTCCTCGTGCAATCGAAAGAACAAGAGGAATTTTATTCCTAAATCCATCAGGTGAAACAACCTCTAATAAAAAAAGGTGAAACTCTCGTTTTGGAAGGATAAAATGATCGATAATATGAACTGCATGGGCCTTTTCTTTTTCAGCCTCTAGCCATTCTTTTTTTAGCAGATAACCCTCGAGATAGTTTTCCAATAATTTGTGAGACTTATGATCGAAAATTTTTTCTTCTTCTTTTTTAAGATGAAGTAACGGAATTTTTGAGGATACTCCCTTTTTTCTGAGTAACTCTGAGAAATTTGTAATGACTTCTTCTTCCATCAAAAACCAATAATAGCCATAAGGTCCGAGAGTGAGAAAATAGGGAAGCTCTCCAATGGAGGGAAATTTTTCTCCTGAAAAAAGTTCGACTAAATGAAAACCATGATATTCCGAAAGGTCAAGTTCTACGTATTGGGCATAACGGGAGAGGTTAGCGATGATAAAAATCCTCTCCTCTCCATACTCTCGAATAAAAACAAGCACTTTACGATTTTCATGAAGTAAAAATTGAGTTGTTCC
Organism: Chlamydiia bacterium; assembly: GCA_020440555.1. Taxonomy (GTDB): domain Bacteria; phylum Chlamydiota; class Chlamydiia; order Chlamydiales; family JAAKFR01; genus JAGRNW01. Next base: position 1,181 of record JAGRNW010000056.1, on the reverse strand, counting down.
ATGCCCAAAAGCTCTAAATCGTTTGCGCAAGGCGATGAGCTGCTTAGTCCACCAAAGCAATGAGTTAGTATTATTCTGCTGCGCCTCTACATTGACCGTTTCATAATGGTATTCCGGATCAATGATGGGAGGGAGGTAAAGCCTTTGGGGGTTGGCTCGGGAAAATCCTGCATTTCTGTCATTACTCCATTGCATCGGTGTACGCACTCCATCTCTATCCCCTAGATAAATGTTATCCCCCATTCCAATTTCATCCCCGTAATAAAGAACGGGTGTTCCTGTCAGTGAAAAAAGAAGAGAATTCATCAACTCCACCTTTCGCCGATCATTTTTCAATAAGGGGGCAAGCCGTCGTCGAATACCCAAATTAATTCGAGCTTGAGGATCATAGGCATACACACGAAACATATAATCTCTCTCAATATCCGTAACCATCTCCAGAGTGAGCTCATCATGGTTACGCAAAAAAAGGGCCCACTGACAATTATCAGGAATCTTTGGAGTTTGTCCATGGATTTCAATAATAGGAAGGCTATCTTCCAAGTGAATCGACATAAAAAGGCGGGGCATGATCGGAAAATGAAAGGCCATGTGGCACTCATCTCCCTCACCAAAATATTTTGCTGCATCTTCAGGCCATTGGTTAGCCTCAGCAAGGAGCATCCTTCCCTCAAAGTTCTGATCGATATAACCCCTAAGTTCTTTTAAAAAAGAATGGGTTTCGGACAAATTTTCACAATTAGTTCCTTGTCTTTCAAATAGATAAGGAACGGCATCGAGACGTAACCCAGAAACTCCAAGCTTTAACCAAAAACTCACGATTCGTTTAATTGCTTCTCGCACGTGAGGGTTGTCAAAGTTAAGATCTGGCTGATGGTAGTAAAACCTATGCCAATAATAACATTCGGCCACAGGGTCCCAGGTCCAATTGGAGGCTTCAAAATCTTGAAAAATGATCCTTGCTTCTTTATAGAGTTCTGGGGTATCACTCCACACATAGTAGTCACGGTATTTTGAACCTGGTTTGGCACGTCTAGCCATTTGAAACCAGGGATGCTGATCAGACGTGTGGTTAATCACTACCTCACTGATCACGCGGATTCCTCGTTTGGTCGCCTCTCTCATAAATCGTTTAAAATCGGCTAGCGTACCGTAGGAGGGGTTGATAGAAGTGTAATCGG
>JAGRNW010000055.1 GCA_020440555.1 Chlamydiia bacterium | reverse complement strand
TACTTCGTCTGAAAATCCCAAGATTTGCGGAGCAAACTCCTCTGAATCCGAGGAAGACAACCCAAAACTCAGGTTATGATTGTTTGAAATAGCTCAGCAATTTCCATTCTGGTTAGCCAAACAGTGTTCTCTTCGGCTCTTAATTTATGGAAGTTTTGCCATCTTCTGTAGTGTAAAGTAAGCAGCAAACGGTAGCAATTCTCCCATGAGGTTACCAAATTCACGCCAGGGAAAAGTTCGAAGACCGTCCCGTGTCTCCCGTTTTATACTTTGATGTTTGTTTGCGCAGATAACTTTCGAGGGGTGTGATAAAAGCGATGGAATGTCACAATTACGTCCGGGATCAGAAATAGACTTCCCAATCCAAAAAATTCTACCACGCCGCGGCCCATCATGGTTACTGTAAAAGCAATCGATTTGTTTGGATTGGACAAAATGATTACGCATCGCACGACAGCTGTGGCTGCACCCACAACAGGGATGTAACCTGCGATATTAATGACCGTGAAAAGAATCGCTTTTTTCTTGTGAATTTTTTTGGGTAGCTCCCAATATTCCCTAACATGCGCGGTAGTGGAAGTATGATAACCGAAGCATCCGTAAATATCTTTCATGAAACACCTGTACCTAAGTCTTATGATAAACAAAAAATCCTTTTGAAGCAACACACTTTTATCTTAAAATTAATGAGTCATCGATGATACAATTACTTCCAAGATGTTTGATGATATATTTAATTTTTTAAGTCATATTGATGAACTTTTTTGGAGTTATTTCGCCTTTATCCTGATAATTGTCTTGGGTAGTATTCTTACAATTAAAAATAAGTTTTTTCAGCTATTGCGTATTCCGCAAATCGGAAAAACATTTTTTACGATGGCCAAGCATGGAGGAGAAGAAAAGGGGCGAGGTGTTCATCCATTGAAGGCATTTTTTGCTTCCGTTGGGGGCATGGTAGGTATTGGAAATGTTGTCGGGGTGATCACAGCCATTAATTTAGGTGGACCCGGAGCTCTTTTTTGGCTTTGGATTGCCGGCTTAATCGGAGCTATTGTCAAGTATTCTGAGATCTATTTAGGTCTTAAATATAGGCAGCCCAATGATCATGGGGGATATGATGGAGGACCTATGTTTTTTCTAAAAAAAGCCTTTAAATCTCCTCTGTTCCCAACGCTTGTGGCCATTCTTTTGTGTATCTATGGAGTTGAAATTTATCAGTTCACCGTTGCCACAGAAAGTGTCATCAACAATTGGCCCATCTCACGTCCTCTCTTTATCGCCCTAATCCTTGGACTTGTCCTTTACGGAGGAGCTGGAGGGGTTAAAAGAATTGGCAGTATCTGTTCATGGTTGATGCCTGTCTTTATCAGTGTCTATCTTTTGATGGCCCTTTGGGTGATTTTTTCAAAGATTACTTTTCTTCCATCGGTCCTGTTCACTGTTTTTAAATCAGCCTTTACAGGTCATGCAGCTGTTGGGGGATTTGTAGGCAGTTCCATGATTTTAGCCATCCAGCATGGGGTTGCGAGAGCTGCTTATTCTTCTGATATTGGGATAGGATATGATTCGATTCTTCAAAGTGAATCTAATACCATTCACCCTCAAAGGCAAGCCTGTTTGGCTATCATTGGCGTAGGAATAGATAGTCTCATTTGTACTGTGAGCATGCTTGTTGTTTTATTAACCGATGTTTGGACAAATACTGCCAATCTTCCCGCTTCGTTGCTCATTCAAGAGGCCTTGTCAAAGTTTTTTCCCTATATGTATATTTTTATCCCTCTTTTCCTTATCATCTCCATGTATACAACGGTCATTGCCTATCTTGTCGTAGGGCTAAAGTGTGCTCATTATTTATTTCCTAACTATGGGAGAAAATTCTATTTTGTTTATGCTACCTTTTCCCTTATCTTCTTCTCATTTTTTGATCCCTCTCGCGCTCTTATTGTGATGTCTATTGCAGGAGCTATGCTTCTCATTATCAATTTGTTAGGTATCTTTCGCCTCAGAAATGAAATCACGTTCTCTGCTGGAGATATGTTTGAATATCAGTCCCTTACAGAAGAAAAAATCGCTTAAATTTTCGTTTTGTCATTAAATAAAACCTCCTTTTTACAAATTAATAAAATTTGTATTACAATTATAATTGTTATTATTGAGGGTAGCATGTGGGAAAGTTGGATAATTGATTTAAGCGTCGCAGTGATTGCCCTTGCTTTTGTGTGTTTAGTTATTTTTTGTTGTGTAACTTTGTGCTCACTTGCTCGAAGTATGCGGCAAACTAAAGAGGCGATTAGGGAACTTGAGGAGCATGTGGTGGGTTTAATAGATCGTTCAAGTGATATAGTGCTCGATGTGCACGACAAAATGAATTGTTTAGATCCTTTTGTTCATTTGATCAAGAAATTTGGAAGAAAAATCGACTGCTCAAAAGGAGCGAGACTTGGGCAAACCCTCTCTGATATGGCCGATTGGATTTTTATCGGCATTGATTTATGGAACACAATAACAAAAAAAGGAGATAAATGATGGAATATCATAACAATGGTGGTAAGGTTAAGGGTTTTATGATCGGATCTCTCTTAGGGGGATTGATTGGGTCAGGAATCACTCTTCTCTTCGCTCCCAGAGAGGGGAAAAAGATGAGGAGGGAGCTCTCAAAAAAATACCACAAACTTTCAGATCAAGCGCATGATTTTTATGAAAATATGAGCGATAAGTGTAAGCATTTCATGCATATTGTAGACAAAAAGTCGGGAAAGCCTGGACGTAAAAAAGGGCGTTAGGCAAGACTGCTGCGGAGTAGCCAGGAAGCCTTAGAGTGAAAACGGATTCGTTCAATCAAAAGATCTGAGGTTCCTTGATCGAGCACAGTATCCATGAACTTGATCGCTCCGTGCAATTTTTCTACGAGTGCATCATGGTCGCTGGCAAGCTCTTTAATCATTGCATTTTGGTTAGGCAGAGTGTTTGCCTCTTTTAATGAAGTTTTTTGAAGAAATTCATGCATAGAGCCCGGGGCATAACGATCAAGCAGCCGAATTTGCTCAGACAACTCATCTGTGGCCTTCGCCATCTCTTTGTATTGCTCTTCCAGCAATCGATGATACATGAAGAATTGGGGTCCTTTCATATTCCAATGAAAATTGAGAGTTTTTACATAGAGAACAAAGGTATCAGAGACAAAAGTTGCAAGTTTCTCACAGATCTCGTCGACAGTTTTATCGTCTAAAGTTTTATTATTCTTCATAAAACATGCATATACCAAACAAAGGTGAAAAAAGACAACAAAAAACTGGTATTTAAATTTCTGTTAAAATACACATTACCTAATGCTTTTAATACGAATCTTGATTTTTTCTTTGAGTACCGTTTTTTTATTAGGCTGTGATTCACTTCCAATGAAGTTGAATCGTAAATATTTACGTTTAAATCTTCAAGAAGGAGATCCTGCAACTCTTCATCCTCATCGGGGCTTATCCCTTCAGTGTGTTTCCTTAGAAAAAGCTCTTTATGAAGGGCTCACTCGCTTAAATCATGAGGGTATCCCCGATCTTGCTCTTGCAAAAGCCTATGAAGTCTCTCCTTGCAAAACTATCTACACTTTTTATTTGCGTGAGTCTAAATGGTCAAATGGGGCAAATGTGACCGCTCATCACTTTGAAGCAGCCTGGAAAGAAGCCCTCAAGCCCGATGCTGATTGTTTAAGATCTGAATTTTTTTACCCAATCAAACATGCGCAAAAAGCGAAGGAGGGGAAGCTTTCTCTTGATGCTGTCGGGGTAACGGCTGCGGACGATTACACTCTAGTTGTTGTCTTAGAGAACCCTACTCCCTATTTTCTCGAGCTTACCTCTGCCCCTCTTTACTCTCCTTTGTACGATGCAACTGTTGTGGAACCTACGGTCTTTAATGGTCCCTTTCAAATAAAAATATGGGAGCGCGAAAATCATTTGTGCCTCACTAAAAATCCATACTATTGGGATTCCCAAAGCGTGTTAATTGAGGGAATAGATGTTGCAATGGTGAAGGACCCTGAAACTGCGTTGGCCATGTATGAACAAGACGCGATCGACTGTGTGGGGGACCCTTTTGGCACGCTTCCGTTTGATGTGTTGCCTCATTATGCTGCCTTAGGGAGCCTTAAAAAGCATCAGGTATCTCGCGTTTATTGGCTGGTCTTTAATACTGAAGAATTTCCCTTCAACTCTGTCAATATGCGTAAAGCGATCTCTTATGCGATTGATAGAACGAGTTTAAGTGAACATGTTTTATTTGATCAGACTCCTCATATGAGTCCTGTTCCTGTTTCTTTTTCTCGTTTAAATGAGAATAGAATTGATCATCAACTCAATCACAGGCTCGCGAATGCTCATTTTGAAATGGCTTTAGAAGAATTTGGCTTAACGAGGGAGACATTTCCTTGTTTAATACTGAGTAGCCCCAATACACCGGGAGACAGAAAAATATCGGCAACCTTGCAGCGCTTTCTTGAAAAAACTCTGGAAATTAAAGTTAAATTGCGAGGGGGGGAATTAAAGAGTTATCTTACGGATCTTTATCAGCATAACTTCGAATTTGGAGGTAGTTTAAAAAGTGCTCTTTACGGTGATCCTCTGTACTTCTTATTGTTTTTTAGACAAAAAAATGAGCGGATCAATTGGTCTGCTTGGGAAGACAAACGCTATCAGGAGCTTTTAGAATTAGCCCAATCAACAGCCGAGCAGGACGAAAGAGAAGTATATTTGATTGAAGCAGAAAAAATCTTGGTGGATCAGATGCCTGCGACATCTTTATATGTTCAAAACTATTTTTATTTGGAACACGAGCGGGTCAAAGGGATCTATTTCACTCATCTTGGTTATGTCGATTTTAAGCATGTTTCTCTTTTAACGTCTGCTGAAACAACAGAACAGTTTCTACAATAGCTTGAGTCATTGCGTCTACCTCGATGTTCACAGAATCACCCGTACCTTTTGTTTTCAAGGTAGTTCGTTTTAATGTTTCAGGAATCAAATGGACGGAGAAATGAGACTTTTTTTGATCGACGAAAGTTAAAGTAAGGCTGATTCCATCGATGGCAATAAATCCTTTTTTGAAGAGAAACTTCATCCATATGGGGTCCCCTTCAAAGGTATAAACGGCCCTATTGATTTTAACGATAGTTGCGCGACCCATGACATGCCCCGAAAGAAGATGTCCTCCAATTTCATCTCCAAAACGAGCTGCGCGTTCAACATTGACCAACGAGCCAACTTTAAGTGAAGAAAGAGTTGTGAGATGGAGCGTTTCATCCACTGCTTGAAAGTGAACAAGTGGTCCATCTATGTTGACAACGGTTTGACAGATTCCGTCAATTGAAACACTACTTCCGGTGGAGAGACCTTTCAACAAAGTATGAGAAAATTTAAGAGTATAGTTTAAGACTGAGTCTTCTATAAAACACTCAATTACATCAGCAGTCTCTTGAACGATTCCCGAAAACATACAAAGATGGAGTATAGCCTTTCCTGTATTTTAACAAAATTATTCAAGGAGTTCGTCGTAGAAAATGACGATAAAGTCCAATCATCAGAGTCAAAAGAGTTAAGGGAAGCAAAAATCCGAACAGGCTCCATTTAAATAGGGGATAGTAGGTATTGTTTGTAAGTTGTAAAAATAGAGAAGTCATGTAGGCGATATAGTAGATGAGGAAAATAATGCCTTCCCAACGATCAATTTTATGTTGGGTGAGAAAGATAGGAAAAGTAGCCATGGCCACACCCGTCATAACGGGAAGATCAAAATGAAGAGCTTGGGGGGAAACAGGAAGTCCATGAAAAGAAAAAAGGGCGCTGAATCCTAAAACAGCTAAAATATTTATTATATTACTTCCGATGATGTTTCCGATGACCAAATCCCCCTCTCCTTTAAAGGTGGCTGTTAAGGAGGCAAAAGCTTCCGGAAGGGAAGTCCCCGCAGCTACAATAGTGAGGCCAATAAAAAGTTCGCTGATTTCAAATCCTCTAGCAATTTTTATTGCGCTATCGACCAATTGGTCAGCTCCAATGGCCAAAAGAAGAAGACCGGCAAGAAGTGTGATACAAAGGACCCATGGTGATTTCTTTCTTCGTTGCCGCGAAGGTTTTTCTCTCTCTTTTTGAGCTTTTTTTCCCATATAAAAAAAATAGAGGACAAGTCCGCACAGGAGAAGAGTCCCTTCCCACCAGGTAATTATTTTAAAAGCAGCGATTATCCAAAGAATGATTGAAAGAAAAATCATTAAAGGAACTTCAGTCCAAATGAGGGATTTTTGTCCCTTCAGAGGAGAGATAAGGCTACACAAGCCAAGAACAAGTAAAATATTGAAAATATTGCTTCCAATGACATTCCCCAAAACAAGTTCGGGTTTTCCTCGAATAGCCGCTAGAACTGAAACCCCAATTTCCGGGCTGCTGGTTCCAATAGCGACAACTGTTAATCCCACGACTAGAGGAGAAATTCCAAAAAGCAAAGAAAGCTCGGATGCGCCAAAAACTAGGAGACGAGCTCCATAAATAAGAAGGAGAAGGCTCAATAAAAAGACAAGGAAAGAAAAAACCATCGCTTTGTTTTGTGTTGTAAGCTATACTAGTTTTATTTTCTATTCTAGAGGGATAAAGGAATTTTTTCATGAAATGTCCCTACTGTAATCACGAAGAACTTAAAGTTACTGATTCGCGCAACGCTGTAGATGTAAATGCGATTCGTAGGCGTAGAGAATGCCTTAAGTGTTCTCGTCGTTTCACTACTTTTGAGACTGTCGAGCTCGTGATGCAAGTCCATAAACGGGATGGTCGTTATGAGGATTTTCAAGAGATTAAACTGATGAATGGCCTCCTTGCAGCCTGTCGTCACAGCCGTGTGAGTCACGAAGAGGCGCGCGTTTTATCCGATAAGATCACTCGGGATTTGATGGAAAGGCATTCCAAGGTGGTTTCTACCAAGGAAATTGGAGAAACAGTCATGAAATATTTGAAAACAATGGATACAATTGCGTATATCCGCTTTGCATGTGTTTATCGTCGATTTAAGGATATAGACGAGTTGATGGAAGCTATCACATCGGTGCAAAAAAATTAAGTTTGATAGGAGGATTATGCCGCTAACAAAAATTGAAATTGAAAAGTATAAACAACGTTTGCAAGAGCTCAGAGTTCAATTGACTCATACTTTGCAGGGAACGACAAAAGAAGTTAAAAGTCCGGATGAGGCCACAGGATATTCGCAACACCAAGCTGATCAGGGGACAGATGATTTTGATCGCACGACCACGCTGGAGGTGACGACCAAGGAGTATGCGATTTTAAGGCAAATCGAAAGAGCGCTAGAGAAAATTGAAGAAAATACTTATGGAATTTGCGATATTACAGGAGAAGATATTCCGGTTAAACGACTCGATGCTGTTCCCTACGCAAATATGACGGTCAAGGCTCAGGAAAAGTTTGAAAAAGGAATGATAGGGGAGTGAAAGGTTACGCTCGTATAGCTTGGTTGATGATCGTTGGCATGGGGGTCCTTCTTATCGATTTTTTGACGAAGGCCTACATCTATAATCTCTTGCTTCTTATTGAGGATTTTTCAAGCGGTTACCCTTATGGAGGTATTGGGCTTTTTAAAAATTTTTTTGGAATCGAGGGGTCCATTTCCCTCGCGATCAATCGAGGGGCTGCCTGGGGAATCTTTTCAGAATTTCAACTGATTCTTCTTGTGATTCGCATTTTGGTCATTCTAGGTCTTGTGGTTTACCTCTGCTTTTTCAACAAAAATCGTGGCATGGGATTTCCTTTTGTTTTAATTATTTCTGGGGCCATTGGGAATGTAGTTGACTATTTCCTTTATGGATACGTAATTGATTTTATTCATTTCAAATTTTGGGGATATGCTTTTCCTGTTTTTAATATAGCAGACTCAGTCATTACGATTGGGGTGATTTGGCTTTTTTTTGTGGCTTTTTTAAATCCTACATTCCGCAATTCCTAAGCCATCGATCGGAAAGCTATTTGATAAAATTCATTTTGCATTGTCTGATGGAAGCGTTCACAGATCTCTGAGGTGTGAGAGGACGGGGGCCGTAAGACCCCCTCCTACTCGATATAACGCTGGATCGAGTTTATTTGTTATTTGGAGTAGCTGGAAGCAACTGGTAATAATTCGTAGAAAAATTTTGCGTTTCAAAAGGAGGAGCTGATGGGGTATCATTACAAGAAGGATCATAATAACTAAAATCTCCGATTTTAAATGAGGGAGGTCTATTCATGGTCTTACAGCGGATAATAAAAGGCAAAATTGCGATCGCCAAAGATCCGCCTCCCAGAAGGAATCCGATTCCATAAAATGTGAGACTATTCCCAAAAGCACACATCCAATAAGGGGATGAGGGACAGACGATTCCCACAAGGCCAATACTTCCGGGAATTAGCCCGAGAGCGCTGATGATACCCCCTGCTACAAGTGTTGTTTTAAGAACAGCGGGGAAGCAGCGCTTCAATTGAGTGATCTTAGTGTTGTCATCGTCATTCCAAGAAAAAATATTATTTCTTTCTAGAAAACATTTGCAACAATCAAGCATGGTTTGCCTCAAATTTTTGAGAAATTTTATTATGATTAAATTTTAATTTCAAATTATTGATGGCTATTTGATAACCCCATTTCATTTGAGCATCATATTCTTTATCTCCTACTGAAAGGGCGGATGACGAGACTATCATATAGAGTTATAGAGATTTGAAAATAATTTCATAACCATATTTTAAAGAAAAAGGATTTAATATAAAAGAAATAAAAAAATTTTTATCAAACTTTTACAAAGAAATTAACATAAAATGAGTTTTATTATTTTAGATTCCCTGTGAAAGAATGATGCATCATTTCGACGTTGTTGCCCGAACCAGCCTTCGGCGGATCCAGGAGGCGAAAAAAGTGCGGATGCAGACTCTGCTTGCCAAAATTTAGCGAATTCAAAAATCAAACCGAACATTTTGCTCTGAAACACGACGGTCTGTATTAATGATATCTTAATTATATTCTATTTCTAAACAGAACGCAAAACTTTATTATTGATATTCATATTTTGAAATCGCATTATGAAGGTACACTTCACTAAAGTGGCCGGTTTCAGGCTTGTCCTGTCTCCGGTTTTTTTATTTGCTTGTCTCTAGCTTTTGCAATGTTTCCTGTGGACTCTTAAATCCTAAAACTTTTCTAGGCCTCTCATTCAGCCACGACTCTACACGCTTGATTTCTGCTTCACTTACACAATCGAAGTCAGTCTTTTTTGGATAAAAATCTCGAACCAAACCATTGGTATTTTCATTACTTCCTCTTTGCCAGGGGCATCCAGGATCTGCAAAATAGATAGGCATTTTCAGATACTTGCTCAAAAGCTCATGCTGAGCCATTTCACTTCCACAGTCATAA
>JAGRNW010000054.1 GCA_020440555.1 Chlamydiia bacterium | reverse complement strand
TGTGAGCCATTCTAATTTCATGTTTCCAGTCTCATTTTGACCACCTCTCCCTCTTCAATAGCCTTGAGTCCACGCGTGACCACAATCTCTCCACATTTAAGCCCTTCAAGGATAGTCACTCCATCGCCAGTCAGTTCTCCTATGCTAATTTTCTTTTTAAATACGACCCCATACCAAGGTTTTTCCTCTAGAGGAACGAGAAGATAAATAAATGTCTCCCCTCCCTCTTGAAGAAGAGCAGATAAGGGGATCTCGGGGAAAAATTTCTCTTCTTGATGCACCCACTTTACCTCAGCACTCATTCCAGGAAAAACATTAGAAATCTTGTCTAACATCTCGCAGACAACAGGATAGGCAGTTCCTGAAGTGTTTGTCCCCACCTCTATTACATGGGCAAAATGAACTTTTCCAGGCAACGCACTAAACTCGACATCAACTCTTTGCCCAAGATGGATCTTGCTGACCAATTTTTCAGGGACAAATACTTCTACTTTCATGGGCCCATCAGAATAAATAGTGGTGATCACTTGTCCTATTTTGATATTCTCACCCACCTCGACCTTTTTAGAAGCAACAACTCCATCAATGGGGGAACACAAGATCGTGTCAGACAGATGGAGGACGGCAAGGTCGAGCCGATTCTTGGAAGCGATCACACGTGCTTTGCTCGATTCGTATTCCATCTTTGCTTCCTCAAGTTCTTCCAATGAAATCGTCTCTACCTCGTAGAGATCTAGGCATCGATGAAAGGCTGCCCTAGTCTTTTTAAAAATCGCTTCAGTTTCAAGAAGATCAGCCTCTTTTTGACTGAGCTCATTTTTATAATCCCTTTGCTCAAGAGTAGCCACTTCCTCTCCTTTTTGCAGATGTGCTCCGACCATTACAGAAAAATTTGCGATCGTCCCCTTCACACGAAAACTCAAATTAGCTACAGAAAAAGGATTGATGATCCCCGAAAAAACCCTCTCCTGTTTTTCGTGAAAACAAGCTTGTCTACAGCAAACAATCTTAATGGATTTTTCTTTCGTCTCGGAGCATCCTATGACCGAAATCAACAACAAACAAATGATCAATCGGTGCATAAATAATCCTCTGTTTTTCGTCTAATTTCTGCCCGCTCTTCCGAGGGCAAAAGAAAGTCAAACCGTCCAATGTCTCGTTCTAAATGAACAAAATCCATAAAAAAACCATAAAGCGCTTGGGCATGTTCAATATTGGTTCTTAGGGCTTGGGCCTGTGCATCGAGAAGATCGACAATGGAAGTGGTCCCTTTTCCATAACTAATTTGAACAAGTTTCAAACTTTTTTTTGCCTCTTCAAAAGATGCCCGTGTGAGGCCAATAGAAGTATAGGCACTCATCACTTGGTAAAGACTCGTTCGAATAGATTCTTCAACGACCTCTCCAGCATTAGCAAAGTCAAGTTGAGCCTGCAAAAATTCTTGTCGACTCTTTTGCAGTTCTGCCCTTCTCGCCCCACTTGTATAAAGGGGAAAACTCAAATTGAGACTCACACGCCAATGCGTATCAAAAAAACACTCTTTTTTTTCTTCGTTATAGAGTTTTTGATCAACACAGCCATTAAAAAAAAGATCGGGTGTCCAAAAAGCTCGTTTTGCCATCCCTAAAGCCTCTGCTTTGACTGAAACAAGACAGGAAAAATGTTGCAGCATAGGAGAAAGGCGAAATCCTTCGCATACAATATACGTAGCAAATCGCTCCAATTTTTCAGGTGTATTGAATCGATCCTCAAACCATTTGGGAGGATAGAGCCAATAGACCTCCTCCTCAGTGACATTCCTCACATAAATTTCTTCTCCCTGAGGACGGCTAAGCAACTTCAAAAGATGCGTCATATCACTTTTCACTCGAAATCCTGCCGTGACAAGCTGAGCTCTATTATTTGCGAACTGACTCTCCCATCGATAAACTTCACTCGAACGAGCCACCCCCGCCGAGACTCGTTCTTCTGCCAACATCAAATTAGAGTGAGTAAGATCCAAATTATCTCTTAAAATCTCAGCTATAGTCTGTGAGCGCAAAAGAGAAAAATAGGCGTTTGCAATATCTTTCGCAGCATCCAGCCATGCCTCATTGAAATCAGCTATCGCCGCTCCAGCCTGATTTCTAGCAATACAATATTGTCCAATGAGTTCATTAGAATAGATCATCTGCTGTAATGTTAGAAATCCATCAATTTGCCTACGAACATGCCTTTTACGATCGATAGTTAGGATATTCCCTTCAACACCCACCTGTGGAAATAGCAGAGCTTTAGCAAGCTTGGGATTTTCCAACCCCGCTAGCATCTCGTGATAGTTCGCCTGCAACTGAGTATTTTGACACACCCCTTCGTTGACTGCTTCAACCAAAGTTAAAGGAGATCCTATTCTTTTACCGGGATCATCTATCAACTTCGCATCCAAGGTGAGATCATAAGGCACCGAAAGAGATAAAGCTCTGGCCGTATTCATATTGAGGATAGGCTGTTTTAATGTGCTCATCACTACAGGAAAAAGATCCATCCTTTCCCCTAACTGCGATCGTTCAATATTTAATGCTGTTCTGCGGATGATTCTCTGCAAATGCGTCTCGGAAGACAATGACATTAAAATTCCTTTTTTGATAAAGGGATCGCTGGCAAACGAATAACTTGGCAATCCTCTTTCAATCAATCCATTCGCTAAACATTCAATTTCTTTTTCTCTCCCCAAAGGCATGGTGGCAATAAAAACAGCATCTGTTTCTTGTGGAAGCATTTCTAAACAAACAGCCCCATCGTTGATGGCGATCACCTGCAAACTATTAAAAAAAGGTAAGATCTCCAACAACGACTGACTGACCATAAAAACAATATGTTCTGCATTCACGACCCGCTTTAGAAGGGAAATATGAAGATCTAAATCGACTTCTTGGGAAATATAACATAAATTCGGGACACCGCTTCCCTCTCCTTCCCTGGGAACCTTTTGATCTTTGATAGAGATAATAAAAGGAGCAAATAGAGGTTTGGGAATCTCCGTTTGATGCACGGCCACATCACTTGCAATGAGACCTAAAGCAACAACCATATCATATTGAGGATCGTGTAAAGCTTTAAGTAGAGTCTGTTCCACTCCCTCTTTTTTTCCATTGCCCACTTCATCTGAAAAAGTATGTTCCCCAGGAGCAAGAGCCATAACTTCTTTCCTTAAAAGTGAAGAAAGTTTTTCTTGAGCAAAACCGGGCTGATCAGTGACAATGGCAATAGACAAGGCCTTGCCAAGAAGGCCGGAGGAATAAAAACAAAAAATCAGAAAAAGAAGAATCCTCAATAAAACTCAAGAATTGATATCTAAAATTTTATCTTAACATATAAAAAATTGAAGGCAAAGGGCGGGAAGCAAATTCTTAGCCTTTAAGCACGGAATGATCAAAATCCTTTGCGCCAAAAAGGTGGTAAGAATCAACCTTGACATTTTTAAGTTGATCATAAGGAAGACGAATAATCTCCCCTTTAGAAGTTCGAACTGCAGCCCATATTCCCGGCAAAAAAGCCCCTGGGGCTGTTGATGCAGGCGTCTCGTCTTTAAATAAGAAATAATCTCCAGCTTTTTGAAGTTTATCAACATATTTATCGATACCTGTAGATTTAGAAAATTTTATAATATTTATATTATCTTTGATAATACGCTTTCCAAGCTGCTGATGAGAGAGCTGAACTAAATTATTTGAATTATTTGTGGTTGTGGGATCATCATTCATAACTTCAATTTGCAAGAGGTCATTTTCTTTCTCACGAAAAGTTCTAAGGAGCACTACCTCATTTGAAGCATTTTTATAAGCAAAATATTCATTCTCCTTTTTAAAAGCTAATGTAAGCAGTTCAGCCTCATCATGACGTAAAAATTTTACATCATCTAAATTTCTTTTAATCTTACGGCCTTTAATAGCATTAAGGATTGCTTGTGTTTGTGCTTTTGAAACGACAACTTGACGTTTATTCATCAAGAAAGTATTGATCTGAATGTCAGCTTCGTATGCATGGACGACAATTTCATCTTGACGCATGAGTGCATTGGGCTGGTATCTGTGCTCAATACAAAATGTGTATTTATCACTAAGACCCGCACAATAGATATAGTCCAATTTAGTGTTTGCGTCATCGATTTCAGAAACCTGTGGCCGTTCATACAAAAGATCTCGAAGGGAAGGAAAATCTTTCACCCTCCCAGAAAATTTAACATTAGATGTTTTCATCTTGCCTCCAACACCTAAAATACGTGATTGCAATCTACTAAAACTCAGCAAAGGGCTCTCACTTGTATGATGGGGCTCATTCTTAATTTCCTTTTCGACATCTTCAGCTCCGAATTTTTTAGATGATGCAAAAAACGAAACAACGTTTATTAGTTTCTTCTCCGCATAAATATCCTCACTTTCATCCTTAGAAGGAACCTGAAGCATATTTACACAAAGTCTATCAATCCTATCGGATAACCTATAATGAAGATCACCCTGACTTTCCTTCTCATTCAGGATTGTTTTCCACAATATTTCTCCCCTTTGAAGAAGGCGTGGGATAAATTTTCCTGACTCCACTTCGACATAAGCAATCAGATAGATTTGATTCGAATTTTTAAAAACCTGTGAAAAATAGGCTGTTTGCTCTCCTACTTCCAATTTATAACGGGGAAAGAGTCCTGCCTCCAATAACTGCCTCCTAAAAGTGAGCTTCTCTTCTCCATCCACATTTGCAAAAGCGGTCCTTTCAAGAATTTCAAGAGATCCGCTATGCGCATTGATATATTGTATAGCTTGGTCATACATGCTCTTAATCAGCGTTGTAGTAGCTTTGGCCTGTGCTAGACTATCTGGCTCTCCTCTTTCATAAACTTGAGTGAATCGTTCGCATGCGATCTCATAAAAAGGAGGAGGAGTCCTGCCAATTTTTTTAAGTTGCTTCAAACGATAAAGGGGGTATTGTCCCTGCCTCAATGAGAAATCTTCAATACATCTCCGTGCCATCTTCTTTTGATCCAAAATGTCTTTTTTGGTTTCAACAAGTTCACGATCAGTAGCTGCCGCATTGATTCTCCCTTTTTGCTTTTTAAGAACTTCAATTCTTTTTTGCTGAACCCTATTAATAAATCTTTGGACATTAGAAGGAGTATCAGGCGTGAATAATGTGTAAGGAGTCGAGGTTTCCTTCTTTTTTAATTCTTCTTGACGCTCCCTGTCAATCTCTCCTATCTCAATAGGAGGGGCAATGACCACTCCTTCTTTGGGAAGACATTTAAAAAGTTCTGTAGAGAACTCCTGAAAGTCTTCCTCATCTTGGAGAGACAATATTCTTCTTAAACCTTGCCGTCCACCGCACAAACTTCTCGCTTCCAAAAGAGAAGAGGCCGTTGTATCCTTATTTTCAAGAATTTTTTTTCTAAATATTGAAAACTTCTCCCACTTCCCCTCTGAAAGAAGTTGAGTTTGCAGAAGATTGATCTCATTTTTTGTTTTGCCATTTAGACAACTAATAAAATGATCAAGCGCATCTTTTTCTTCTTTATATGTCTCTTTCATAGAGAGATCAATAACTTCAGAAGACATTTCTTCAGTTTTCACAATCGAATAAATCTGTCCATCTTCTTCATTGATATAATAAAATCCAAAAAACTCTCTTTGATTAAGCCCCGCAATTTGAACAGTAATTTCATCGAGTTCATCATTTTCACTTTCGTTAAGGGTCTTTTTGGCATCTTGATGAGAGAGGAGGAGAAGTTCATACTCTTCTAACTGATCAATTTTTTCGTTATCTTGATCGACATTGAATTTAACAAGGTAAACAAGGCCCGATCCAATCGGTTTTTCAATAAGGTTTTCTCTTGCAATTCCATAGATTAATTTATCTTTTGATGACCGGTAGATAAGAGTACGATTATTATCCGTAAATGCTTGTATTGATTCTTTTGCTTCTTCGGGAGTCATTTCTATAACAGATTCTAAAAAACCCTCAATCCCCTCATCCGAATTTTTCAGATCCTGTAGTTCTTCTATTGAAAGAAATTCTTCTATGCCTTGTAACGTCTGATAAACAAATTCTCCTTGTTTTGCTTTAATCAACTCTTCCTTCATCTGCCTCACTTGATTCTCATTCAATTGAGGAATGATTGGCTCACGATAGACCTCTCCTTTTTTCGTTCTACCCACTTTAAAGAGAATTTGAGTTTTTTCATTGCGATAAAGAAAGAAGTCTGTTTCAGATTTAAGGGTTCCACCTACTTGTCTCGCCTTCTTGTCTCTCATTGTGGGAATGGAATACTTACGATGGTAGGAAATCATATTCCCTAAAATCCAAGCTGTCCCTCCTGCTGTAGAAAGTCCTCCAAGAGACAATATTCCAATAGTCCCCAGCGAACCTGCCCCTTGCAACGTCTGCAAGAAAACAAGAAAAGATGGAATATGACTGGAAACCGCACAAATTGTTAGGAGGCCAGCACCAATTCCAATTGCCCCCATGACAAAAAGTGTTGTCATTCCAGCTGTTTGAATCCATGCAAAACGAGAAAAAGTTGTGTTGACATAGGATAACTTTTTAATTTGTATAGGCGCAGTCAATGTAGAAAAACAATGCCATGTTGGCGACCCCAACATTTCTTCATCAGAAACCAACATTTCTTCATCAGAAAAATAATCGTCGCCGGATGAACTTTCGTCATAAAAGGGAACATCTGAAAGATTTGATGATAACATATTACCTTTACATTAGAAAATCTATTTTTTCTTTTTGTTTAAAAAGCCAACTGTTCAATTCATTCATCGCATTACATTACATTTGGGATACAACGATGTTTTTTATTCGTTTAATGCTTTGCATGAAAGCTTTTGGGGTGCGAGGAATTTCATCTGGAGTTATCCTAAATAAATGTCTCATAAATTTATAATATTTACCTGGTTTACTTTTAGAATCCTTCGCTTTGTCTTTAGAATCCTCCGCTTTCCCGGATATAACTTTGACATTACTTTCGGTTATATCTCCCTCAGCAATGATGAAGTCTGTTTCACATTTATAATCATAAGAACGGCTTTTAACTTCGCTTTGTTTTTTGCTAATTTCAAGAAACAAATCTTCCCACCACTCAGCATCTGAATTCGTAATAAGACTAAAAGCATGAGGGTAAACAGACTGAGCTTTGATATCCGGAATTGGATGATAGGGGGTATATCCAGCCTTCAAAAGCCTCGTCACCTCCATTTCTGCGGACGTGCATTTAACATATTTAGAAACAAGACAAGGAATCTCAGAGCCTGTATTTTTAGTTTCATAGCTCCAATCAACATCTCCTTTTTGATTAAAAGTTAAAATCACATAAACAGAATTTGCAATAACACGCTTTAACTCTTTTCCATGCTGCTGTTTCCAACATAACAGCTCATAATCGTCTGTTTCAGGCACATAGAATGCAAAAAATGTATTTTCCCATTCTTTCTTTGGTTTTCTACATTTTTCATCATCAAAACTGCTTTGATAAAAAATACTTGCGCCTTCCTTAAAAGATATTCTCGGAAGGATGACATCTTCATATCCACGGGCCTTCACCCGCAAATATAATGGAGCAATGGAATGCTCGGGCTCCCCTGTTAAATGCTGAAAAATTGCATTTTGATTATATCTTTCCTTTGTTTTTAAGAATTGCACATATTTCTTAACTGAATGAATAGCCAAGCTTGCGAAAGGGAATACCACGAACGTGAGAAAGCATAACCCAGCAAAGGATGGGGTGATGGTGCCTGTCCCTATCAAAAATGTGCCAATTCCAGCAGAGAGAATAATGATGGCGCCAGCAACCCCCATCAGTTTCATCGCTGTTGAAAAAAAATGACAATCCCGACGACTTGGAACATAAGCCTCAACCGGCTTATAATAATTCAGATCAATTTTTTTTAAATGCATTTTTTAATCTAAAACTCGTTAATTCTTATTAATTTGAGGTTTGAATAATCTTCCTCTGAAGATGAAGAAATAAAATCCAAAACTCAGGTTATTCAATCTTTCTCTCCGAAAGAGTCTCTGCCCATCAACTCATCCTCACTACTATTGGATGGTATCGAGTTAAGCGGGGGCTGGGGCCGCAATTCATTTAAATTTTCGACGATTTTATATCCATTCTGCAAAAGGTATTGATGAACAATGCTTTTCATTTCAAAATCATAAAGGTCTTTCGTTGTGTAAATGACAGTATTTTCTTTATAGTAGAAGTTATATTGTGGAGGTTCATTAGATTCTGTCTTCATAAGAAGAATAACAATAGAATTATTAGGTAAATTTGAATAAATTAAATCTTGGTTATCATCACTATAAGAAAAATACGCAATCTCCCGTTCATTTGGCACTAATTGTTCTCGTTTGGTTATGATTTCAAAATCAACACCTTGAGCCAATTCTTTCACTTTCTCAAGCGCAACAGAGAAAGATTGATTCTTAGGATTAAATTCTACTAAATTTACCCCTTTCCCTTTATATGAAAATCCAATCCTATTTTTTACATTCGGCACATTTTCCCAAAATAAAACTTGATTTTTACACAACATATTAGAAAATAATATCACTCCGCTTTGCCTTATCATCATTGTGATCATCATTGAGCCAGGGAAGATGCTTTATGATGTTCTTGGGTTTAAGATATCTATTGACATAATCAATCACATCTTCCTCAGTCCCTTTTTTTCCATGAATATCTTTCTGGATAATTTCCTTATTTTCTCGATAACATATTCCCAATGAATCGTTATTTTTATAAAAAAGGATATTGTTTTCAGAAAAATTACGCTGTAAAACATCGAAATCTAATGCATTCCATGCAAAAATGACAAGCTCTTCCTTGTTTATCCAGGGCACAATTATTTCATCTAATGCATTGTTAAATACAAGACGAAGAGGCTTATTACCTGGATAAAGAAACTTAATATCCTCAGAAAGCTCTTCAAGATCATCATGTCCAACATGCATCAAACATGCGTTTTTCCTAAAATAAACAACATGCTGATGCGTGTCTTTGTTTCTGATAATCAATATTTTATTATAATTCTTTGGTTGATTCATGATTCTCTCAGCTGCCTCTGCAGTAAGTTCGTAGACCTCATAGCTAGAGTTTGCAAAATCATATCGACAGTGAATAAGATTAAAACTCAATAAATTTAAAGGGAGACTCAATTTTTCAACCGGAACCTTCATCAGTTTATTTTCTAGATTTCGCGAAAATAAAAATACAATAGCTAATTTGTTTACGACAAAAGCTACGGATCCCCCAATTAGAAGCAAATAGGCGATTGTATGACCAATGGCTGGCAAGCCACCTGCAACAGCGATCATCCCTAATCCTATTGTTACCACCATCGCAAGAGATACAATGATTTGCGTAGCAATCAACAGGATTTTAAAAACTTGTTTATGTGCAATCGTCTTTTGTGAATAAAAATCTTGATAATCCAAACGGCGGCTAAATAATTTTGTAGAGCCCGAAGAGTTCATTTCAATTTTTTTAATTTACACTTATTTAGAACAATTCATAGTGTACAAAATGCATATTAAGTTCGTATTAAAGGACAGGTCTATAACCGGGAAAAACAGCCTTACTTTGACCCCCATCATGATACTCACTTAAGGTAAATGAAAGATTAAGTTTGTCTAAATCT
>JAGRNW010000053.1 GCA_020440555.1 Chlamydiia bacterium | reverse complement strand
GATCGATTCCTTGCCCCTTTTATCTGCATCACCCAAAATTTCAGAGAAATTTGATCCCTCGAAAATAAAAGAAATCCTGAAAGAATGGGTTTCCTTTGCAACTGAAACAGAAAAGAAGGATCGAGAGAGAGCATTTTTATTCGTTTATCTGGCCATCCATTCTCTTCCTATTCCAAAAAATGAAGAGGATATTTGGGATCTTGTTCCTGAAACAGATATCTTGGAATCCCTTCGACACTTAAAAACTCTTAACGTGATTCTCGTAGAATATGTTCAGTTTAAAATATTCCATGCTCATCTCAGAACACTTACAAAAAACGCCTTGGCGCTTTTTGATATCATGACCACATATTCAGCTTTTGCCATCGTTCATAAACTTTGTTCAAGACTTAAAGATCTTAAATTAAAAGGATACGGCATTGGAACATCCAAAATACTCCATCATTTTGATAAAAATCCTGGTTTCTTTTATTCCCTAGGCGAAGACGTGATTCGCTTTTCCGAAATTCAAAGTTACTTTAATCAGATCAACAGCGAAAATGGAAAGCTTTTTTTGATACCAAACTTTGTCCCCGATGTAAAAAACACTCGTTCTTGCGATCCTATTGATCTTAAAAATTATTTGAATCGTTCTCCTTTTCATGAGACAGCCCCCGAGCTCTTATGCGCCAGTTTCGATGACCATATCAAATATTTACTTCAATTTACTGGAAAAAAAAACGATGCCAATACTTTAGCTAATTTCTGGGCGAACAAAGTAGCAGAAGAATATTCTATCCTTGAGCATTTTGCAGGACTCGCACAATTTGTACGCAATCAACCCTGTCAAACACATACAGTGGTTCATAAAAACAATGGAATGATTCATTTCGCTTGGACTGGTGACACGTTTGATCTTGATTACGACTATAATGAGGTAGTATCCCCAGCTGTCCAAAGTCGATCATTCGTCAAACCATTGAGTCAAAATGAAAATGACATTTCAATAACAGAAAGTGAGTCTCACAATGATCTGTGGAGAAATCAAAGCGATTATCAAGAATTTCTTAAAATAGAGGCTACACAAAATTCTTCGATTAAAATGAGTTCACTTATCAATTGGATAGCTTCTAATATGATCAGACTCGATCGCAAAGAGATCTCAGATGAAATTTTGTCACTGTTACTCAAACCTCCTCATTTAACAACAGCCATTAGGGAAGAGCCCTATTTAGTCAAACAATTACGCTCTACTTTTGACGAAGCGATTCATGACTACATGTCGAAAAACGCTGGACATCAAACGGCCCTGTTCTTAATTCGTGCCTCTTATCTTATAGAAGTGCTTTTTCTTAACATCAAAGGGATGGAGGAATGTGAAACAAGAATTGCCGATTTAAGACAAAAAATCCTCGATCTTATTAACAACAAAAAAACATCAGAGATCATTGCTTTTGAAGCTTCCCTTAGTTATATCTATCTTTTTCAAAATGAAAAACAAATTAATAGTAATCATCTATCATCTATTATCTCAATGTGGCTTGAATCCTCTTTTTTAAAACGGAAGATAAAACTTTTTGATCTAAAAAAAATAGACTGGCTTGAATATGAAGCTCGATTACTCTTTTTAAGACATGAAAATATACTTGTTGAAAAAACGAAAGATCCTGAGTTTCTGGAAGCTTGTTTTGCCAAAATCAGCAAGAAATTTAATTTATTTGAAGATGAGACATGGGAAGGGAGCTATCCCAGATTTGAGAAAAAAAATGTCAGTGTGAATATCCCTCAACAGCAAATTTACATTGAAAATGGAAAATTTACCTCAGATTGGTCTACAATTATCATGAAAAACATCGATCGCTCTATCCCCAAACACGAGAGAAAGAAGTTTTATCTCTTGTGTCACTTTAACATCGATTTCAATTTGGATACTCCTTTTTATTATAATGAAAAAAAGGAAGAGCTTTGGTCAGAGGATCGATCCATTCACTTATTTGTGCGCCGCTGTGAATATAAGAAACCCGGGAGGAAGGAAGTCCTTAATACAAAAAAATGGGTCCTCGAAAAAAAATTTACGATCGACGGCGTGGAAACACGCTATCAATACGTTGATAAAAAATCCAATCAAGGACATTTTTTTTATTCTCTTTGGATACCGTGCGATCCGAAGGTCTCTGAAGGAATCATTCATCTTTGCGATGAAGATAAATTTTTCGCAACGTTTTCGGTCGATCATGACAAGACTATGATTTTTTATCGACTCGATCAAAATGGAAATAAAACTAAAGAAACACTTTCTTGCCTTAATTGCATGAATGATAAAGAAGATAAGATTAATCTTTTTTTAAAATTTTTTAAACTTGAAAAAAATACTCCTTACGATTTTAGAATATGGCAAAAAGAGGGGAAGCCTTCCTCTATCGTAATTCCAAAAATTTTTGATCTCAACAACAATCCTTTAGAGTTCAAATACAGAGAAAAACGACTGGAAGCAGCTGCGCTCCCTGGATATTATCTCGCCCAACTAGGATTTCACTCATTTCTCTTTTTAAAGACAGCTCTTGTTCTTCAAAATAATCAAGGAGATAAAAAAGTTCTTCTTCCACTAATTCCATTAGACAGGAATAGTTTTAAAGATAAGAAAAGAATTTCGTACATTCCTCCTGATATGAGTTCTGGTCCTTGTCAATATGCTATTTTTGATATCGATGAAAAACAAGAATATTTAATGAGTTTCGATTCTTGTGCAAATCTATATCTCATCATTTATTTGGCTTCAATTGGTGATTATGAAAATGCTATCCGTTATTTGGAAAAACAAAACCCTTTTCATTTCTATTCCACTATCGAAGATAACGGAAATAGTGAACGCATGACCGATCGAAAGCTCATGCTTCAATTTATCTGTTTATACTCAACTTTTGATCCCAAACGAAGCGCATTTATTCTTCTTTTAGCCCTTCATTACATTGATAATCAAAACTTAAGAATCGCTAAAAGATATGAAAATGCACCTAAACCTGAAAAGATCGATAATCTGTGGGAGAAAATTCTGCAACACACCAACTTTTTATTAGAAACATGTGTATGGAAACAAGGAAGACATTTTCCTCATTATTTATCGCTTACATTTGAGGATTTTAAAAAGTTAAAACGATTTATCGATCAGTCAGTCGATAAATCAAAGATCGAAAATCAAACTAAAGAGCTCAAACAGGAAATTGATAAATTTGAAAACTTCATTAAATTCTATCGCTTTCCTTGGACATATTCGCGAAATAACTGGGAAAGGCAATTGCCTCATGATATCTCAATTAAACATTGGCTTGGGCCTGATCCTCTTGTAACTTCTGGCAAAAATCCTGTCAGTACCACCGCATTGCATATGAATTCAGAAGAATTCGAGAAACAGTTCATTACAATATATCATGATATTCTTAATGATCTTAAGAATAAGAAGGATCTTAAACTCGCAAAAATGAAATTAGTTCCTTTGTTATACAGTCAATATCAATTTTCTTTTACAGAAAAATCTACATTTTTTTTAACTCTCCTCAAGATGATGATTCAACAACCAGAAAATTTCTCCACGGTGGATGATCAGGAGATGAACCTTAATGAAATGTTGTCCCAAATAGGGAGCCGTACAAAAAAATATTCCCTTTTTCAACATTTAAATTTTAACTTTAATCAATCTCGGCTTCTGCATGAAGCCACTCCTTCTAAGAAAACGTCTCAAAACAAAGAGCCCCTACGAGCACAACGTATAAGAGAAAAGTTCGCCTTCCCTCTAGAACACATGGCAAAAATCGAGTTTTTTACAACCAGGGAGTCCATCTATCAGGCTAATACCCCTTTCGTTTTGGACGATCAGACGGCAACACCTCTTGAAAAAAAGATCTATGATGACCTTGTACAAGGACACCTCAATAACACAAAAGAGAAGATCTTTTTTTATTCTCTTAAAGAGGAACACACTCTGGATCACTTGGAAACAACACTCAGTACGCACGTAGATACCGATCGTCAAAAAGCAGGCGAGCTAAAAGCACAGATCGAAAAAGCTGCTAATAAAAAAATCAACAAAAAAGAAAACGTCACTGCGGGTGAGCTAGCCCAGGCTGATGTTCAACGCTTGAAAAGGATGTGGCAAAGACAAGCAAAAATGGATTTTGCTCGCCATATTTTGCCCGCTTTTATGATGCAGGATGCTGCTCTACTTAAAAAACATAACCCTCATCTTACGGATGCAGAGATCAAAAATATTTTTAACTTAGTCGCCGATTACATGCTCATCATCTCAAGAGTAGATCAGGCAAACGAGGCAAAACAAAAAATCAAAAAAGGAGAAAGTGTTCAAGCTATTGGAGAGGTACTCCATAAACAAAGACTCTACAACCCTCTTGAATATCCCGAATTTCTTGTCTATGAATACGCTTCTGGCTTTATGTTAAGAGAGTCCCAAATCAAACTGTTGATGTGGATCCTTAAAGAAACCGACTCTGCAAAACGGAAGGAACTCTTGGTTGAATTTCAAGCGGGGGGTGGCAAGACCAAGGTGATCTCTGCCATTTTAATCTTTTTGGCTTATAAACAAGGGAAGCTTCCCGTTTTCTATAGCCTCCCCTCTTTACACGATATCACTAAAAATGACCTTCGAGAGGCTCTTGGATCCATTTTTAATCTTAAACTAGCCGTTTTGGAATTCCGCCTGACCACTAAACTCTCCAATCTAGAACTTAAGGGAATACTCAAAGATCTTCATCGATGGAAAAAAGAGGGGTATGCTCTTCAGGTGACCCCAGAAGTCTATCATGCCCTTTATCTTAACTACCAGTTCGCCCTCAGAAGCGAAGACGCTCAACGGATAGAGGTGACACAGAAGATCCGTCAATTTTTTCTAAAGCATGGATATTTTATTATCGACGAAGCCCACAGAAATACAACCTCCCTTTGGCAAGCCAATATGACAACAGGAGAGGCGATTCCTCTGAAGAAAGAAGAACAGGATCTCTTTGTGATGTGCTACAAGGCTCTGACGGGAAATACTCCTGAAATTCTTACCGATGAAGAGGGAAGGAACGTTCACGAACTTTTACAGATTGCCTCTAATCAACAGGCCAAACTATTGCCTGCTGATCTCCCTAAAGTGTTACGCGCACTCGCTAGATGGGTCTGTGTCTACTATACAGTCGAACCCTCAGAGGAAATCATTCGTTACCTGACCACTAAAACAGAAAAAATTCCTAACTCTCTTCATAGAGAGAACTCAGAAAAGGTGGATCTTCTATTTTTAACGCGAGGAATTCTGACTGAAATTTTACCTATTACCCTGTCTCTTGTGGGAGGATTTGATCATGGGGGATCCATTAGAGAAACCGATGCTATCGAATCCCCTCGTTATGGAAAGGCTCCTACAACCTCCCAATATGAAACAGCCGAAATCGCGGCTGCTCTTTGCAACCAAGGCCTCTATCAGCGAGGTGTCGATGTTAGGGGAATGAAAAATATTTTTGAAAAATTGCTATCTCAATATAACCTAGGCGATCAAAGCGTCGACATTCTCTTTAACACATGGACCTCAGGAACAACGCTTTCTTTTTCTTTAAAAGAACTCAATAGCAAAGACACCTCCCAAATGCTCTGCCTTGTACAAACGATTGGAAAAAATCCCGCAGTCATCGAACACTACTTACGTTTCCATCTTCTTCCACAGATTAAAATCTACACCATCAAGCTGACATCGACAGCTCCGGCCCTTGTGGATGGATGCATCAGCTCGATTCTTGTCTCCGCAACCATTGGACGAAAAGAAGAATACCCCAAAACTGAGGATCAGAAAACGGATCTCCCCTTTCAGGCTGCTGTGATTCAAAGACTCCTTTCAAGAGATGAAAATAGTGAACTCCATTGGGTGGACACAGCTAATCCAAAAACTCTTTATGAATGCCTGTATCAAAAAAGCCAGGACAATTTCGACAATCACAACATTGAGGGGATCATCGATGTGGGAGGCATCAATATCCGTTATTCGACAGAACACATGGCCATGCACTTCCTTGATTTTGCCAAAGAAAAAAATCTCAACTACTTTGGAGCTCTCTTTATCCAAGAAGAGACGGGATCCTCGAGTGACATGCAACAGCTCACCCTCATTAAACAAGAGACTAGAGAAATCATACCTCTCGAAGGAAGCGATCTTTATGCGGCTCTTAAAAAAAAGGGAATCGAACAGCCTGAAAATCTTAATCTCTTTAAGGTCTATGGGCCTACCCAATGTACAGGCACTGATCTACAGCTCACTCCTCATGCCAAAATGCTTGTGACTTTCTCAGAATCTACCTCTCTTTGGGGTTTGATTCAGGCATTGATGAGAATGCGTGGATTTATCAAACCTCTTGATAGCGAACAGGATGAGCTAAAACAGTCGTGTATACTCGTTGGACCGAAAAAACTTAAAGCCAAAATGCCTCTTGATGCATCAGATCAAATCTCTCGACAAAGCGTTGTGATGTACGCCCTGTCAAAAGAGGCACAAACAACGGAAGAGCGTATTGTTGCCAGAGCCTTTCAACAAATTGCCCATGAATATCGGAAACAGATTGATCAAAAGCTGATGGAAGCCTCCTCTTCGAACGATCAAATTTCTCTCTATAAAAAACATGTTAAAGCTTTTGAAGATCAATACTCAAGAGATCTGCAAGCTCTTTTTGGCAACCCTGAATGCGAGCAGGAGACACGCACCCTCTTAGAAGATTTTTCAAACAACTTTAGAAGAGGAGCCCATATTTTAGATTGGCAACAGAATAAACAGGGCTGCCAAATCATTACCCAGGTGATTCGTGAAACCGCAGCACTTGTCCCTAGAATGCGTCAGAAAAAAAATCTTACAAACACCTCAACTCATACAGGGGAACAAAAAATAGAAAGCGTTGGTGAACAAGAGAATCAAAATAAAGCGCTGAGGCTCAATCAAAATCAAAACGCTCTTCGTTTTCATGCTGCCAGTCTGCGTTCTTATGCGAAAGAGAGTTGTTCTGTGACTTCTCCCACTCTAACCAAACAAGGAAAAAGCGCAAATGCACAATTTGAAACACACATTTTCTCTAAAGAACTGTATTTTCTCCCAGATGCTCTACAAACAGTCACTGAAAGAGATGTTTTTTTGAAAAATCTCGAATACATGTTGATTGTCTTTGAAAATGGAAAGCACTTTGTTTACCTAGCCTCGCGTCATGATGCAGAGATTTATCAACAACAACTCTTGCAAACTAAAAGTTGTTCTTTGAATAGAAAAGCAGCCCTTTTCACTTCACAAGGTTTACTGGCTCAGAATGGAAAAAGAGCTTTGGCAATTCCTGAAGAGAAAATTCAAGAAATTCAAGACTCTTTGTGGATGAGAAAACTTTGCACCGATATAGCCCTTCTGAATGGAAAGATTTATGATTTTTCTTTTTTCGAACGGCTCATGACGTTTTGGATTACCAGTGAAAAGCGTGCAAAAGCCTTTATGGTTGTTTATAATCGGATATTCAACGCCCAAACGCACCCTGAGGAAGCTCATTCCAATGCGGTGGAATATTATCTATCTCAAGCACAACTTAGAAAAACCACCTCATTCCTTCCAGAGGATCTTGATTGTATAGAATCTGCTGATTTTAGGATCACAGAAGGTCAGGAAGAAGCGTATGAAAAAAAACCTCCTTTCGAACAAAAAAATGTAGATCAAATCGCTGAACGTCAGAAAAAGGTGAAGCCCAAAAACTTGGAACCAAAGAAAAAAAGCCCTGAAAATAAACCTCCTTCAAATTTAATAGAAGAAAATATAGATCCCACATTACTCGAACCATTCTCCCCATTCAATCAACAAGTTGTCAAACGAAACATCAACATCCTTCCCATTGTAGGAGGACTGATGCTCATAACCTCTCTTGCGCTCGCTTTGATCACTGGAGGGTGGGGAGCAGCGGCTTATTTTGCCCCCATCCATCTATCCAATATCTGGATCTATGTTTCTCTAGGCACTGGGGGAGGATTAAGCTTGATTCTCTTTTTGGGTGGATTCGGCCTTGCCATTACAGATAGAGCTTCAAAAATTAATTCATCTCATACAAGCATTAATCAATGACGGAAAAGGTACAGCTTGTCACTTGATAAACCAGTCCTATCATTTTGCAATTTTTAGACGAAAGCGAGGAAAAAGACTGATCGCGTATAAGGGATAATTGACAAGCTTTCCATCAAGAGCAAAATTTCTTAAAGAGGCTCTAGACAATACTAAAGGGGCATTTTCTTCTTTTGAAAATTTCTCATCGTATACGTTCAGGCTTTTCTTTTTTTTAGAAAAACCAGCCTTTACCTCAAGAGGAAAAATATGATGTTCTGTGGAAATTACAAAATCTACTTCTGCGATCCCCTCACTTGTCCAATAATAGAGTTCGTCAAAATGCTTATCATGAAGCTCTATTGCTACAAAATTTTCAGCTAAAGCCCCTTTGAATTCCTGAAAAAGTTGATCGCCTTCTAAAATAATTCTAGGATCTAATTTACTCATTGTCCCAAGCAAACCTACATCCAGTAAAAAAACCTTAAATGCTTGCTTATCTGCGTAAGCATCTAAGGGCAGCTTGGGAAGCGAAATATGATTAGACTTGATAATGAGTCCTGCACTCTTTAGCCATTGTAAGGATGTTTCAAATTCTCTAGCTCGAGCGCTTTTGCGAATTGCCGAAAAAACGAATTTTTTATTCTCTTTAGCCAATTGACTAGGGACAGAGTCCCAGATAGCCATAATCTTCATGACCTCATCTTTTGGCGCATGCTTTGCAAAATCTAATATATAGGCATCCAGAATTTCTTTTTGTACCACCCTGACTTGGCTTAGATCATCTGTTTTCAAATAGGCGGCAACAGCTTCTGGCATGCCACCTACAATAAAGTAATATTTTAAAAGAGAGATTAATTTGTTATGAAAGATTTCCGAAATCGATTTTGGATGATCCATTTCTTCGAGCATTACAACTAATTCCTGCTCGCCAATTGCAGCCAAAAATTCAAAAAAATTTAATGGGGCAAGATCGAGAAAATTCACTTTACCCACAGGAAATCCCTTCGTCAACTTTACTCCAAGCAAAGAACCGGCTGTAGCCAAATGATACTCATTCTTTTTTTCACAAAAATATTTCAGACATGCTAAAGCTTGAGGACATTCCTGAATTTCATCTAATATGATTAGTGTAGAACCAGAATGAATCTTTTTTTTGAAAAAGATGTTGAGTTCCTTGATAATTCTGTCGGGATCTAGATCTTCATTAAAAAAACTTGCGAAATGAGGGGTTTCATCAAAATTGATATAGACGTAATCCTCATACTCTCGCTTTGCAAATTCGGTTAAAATATAAGTTTTGCCTACTTGACGGGCTCCTCTTAATACTAATGGTTTACGTAAATTTGAACCTTTCCACTGAAGTAACTTTTGATAGAACTCTCTTTCCATAAGTCTATGGTGCCTTTTTATCCCTTATGATTCAATCATATGTTCAAAAAACGTGATTTTTTCACAAAAATATGTCTATTTTTTTGTCATTTTTCACGAAAAATTGACGAAAATGAGAGAAAATGGACTGATACTCTAATTTTTAGCAGCTTATTAAGTCTAGATAAAAAAGCTGATAACCTGAGTTTTGGGTTTTTCTCCCTCAGATTCAGAGGAGTTTGCTTGCACCTCTTGTGCTTTTTAGACTCGTAAAGGGCCCTTGGCCATTTACTTCGTCTGAAA
>JAGRNW010000052.1 GCA_020440555.1 Chlamydiia bacterium | reverse complement strand
GTATGATAGATTTTTCCTGATTTAGCTTTGAATTTGGATCGTACAATATGCATGTCTACCTTTATATAATATCAATCGAATATTGGTCAATATTTAAATACATATTGTCTGAATAATTTGGTGACTACATTTTTGTGTCAAAAAAAATTAATGTTTCATTTTCAAATACTTGGAAAATAAAGGGCAAAAAAAGGGGGAACTTCCGTTGAATATGCGGAACGTGGGGTATACATGGACCAAGGGCATTTCTTCACCCAGTCTCTCGCAGAACGGTGCGTGAACCTCTCGATTCATACCGCTCTCATTAGAGCCTGTTTTAGGAATCTTTTGATCCAGCCCGACAGAGAGCCATCACCCTAATTTCCTTTGGGTCCCCTCCTCTTAGTACGGCCGCACAAGCCCTTCCCGTTGCACCCGTCGTGATCACATCATCGATGATCAATATGTTTTTTCCAAAAAGTGATCCTCCTTTCTTCAATTGAAATTGAGAAACAGGAAGTTTCCTCCTCTCCTTTTTAGAAAGTTTAATTTGTGAAAAGCTTTCTCCTTTTTGTTTCAATAAAGGAAGAAGCGGAAGACGTGTGAGTTGACAAAAAGCCCTAGCTAATAGATAGCTTTGATTGTAGCCGCGAAGTAAGTTTTTGAACCAATTTCTGGGAACATAAGTTACAAGATCAGGCCATTCCCAACCGATTTTTTCAAGTTGAACAACAAAAAAAGGAGCCACATTTTTGGCTAAATATCCCATTTTCTTGAATTTTAAAGAACGAGTTAAACTCATCATAGGCCCTAGATACTCAAAAAGAGCTCCCATCATCACGACTTCTTCCCTCTCAAAACGGCAACTTTTACAAGTGAGTGTACCATCTTCTTTCTCGCCAAAGCATGTCACACACCGATCTTTCGGCTCGAGCAATTCTATGAGAGTTTGGCAACTTTTGCAAAACAGGGCCTCAGAAAGATCTCCACAATGGAGACAAAGAGTAGGATAAAATAGATCAAAGAGGCGCATGCGGGTCGCAAGAGTCTTGGTGTCTGAAAAGGTGATAACTGGGTTTGCCCAACGTTCCCCTCACATTCATGGTGAGCAATTCGACAAATTTCATCAAGAGATTATATTGCTTCATTTTTACATTAAGATTGAGATTTCCTTTGAAATCAATCCAAGAAGGTGATTTCTTGGAAAAGAAAAAACGTGACCGTTTCTTGTCGCTGTAAACTTCCTCACATTTTGTCAGGTAGATCCTAGGGCCGGAAACTTCATAGTTGACTTTCCCTCGAACAGGAACTAAAAGAGTGAGATCTAAACCGATGCGAGCAATAATATCGGAAGGAATTTGGAGAATGTTATCCACAAAACCCTTCCGGGGTGCGTTGGAAAAAAGGAAAGAACCTACCCCTTTATAAGTCGATTGATCATTGAATTTTCCCATAAAATGATGAAGTTCCCACGATTGAACTAGTAGAGAGTCCCTTTTTCGCTTTTTGATCTCTTGAAGTTTCTTGTGTCGAACACGCTCTAATTTAAAACGTGTGAGTCGGGCACTAGGAATATGAAAAAACCAATCCTCACTTTGTTTGGATAAAGTTGCTTCTTCGCAAAAAAAGGCTCCAGCCCAATCTTTTATTTCAATGTTTTTGAGTTCACAACGGCTGGGAATCCAAGTGAAATCAGCGCACATCGACCCCAATGTAACATTTCCCACATCAAAATCTCTACCGATGAGAGCCCCAGAAACATAAAAATCTTGAGGAGATTTGCGAAGAAAGCTAAAATGACCAGAAATGGAATACCCTTTGCCAAAACTGATCCACTGATTAAAAATGGGAGGTAATTTTTCTCCGTCGATTGCGACGTCTCCTACAAGACGGATTCTCAACGGATCGGCCCAAACACGATCTTGCAACAAGTTAAACTCCATCCCCATAAAAGTTCCTTTTACTTTATCGATATCAAACACCTTTTCTGAAGATTTATGAAAATCTATTGCCAAGGTTTCATTTTGATGGAAACAGAAGGCCATTCCTTTTGGAACACCTAAATCATGTATGATTAATTTGAGATCTACCGGAAGATCGAAAAGAGAGGTTCCTGTTTGCACAGCCATTCCCGTTCCATCAAAATAAAGGGAGAAATCATTGAGCTTGAACTCTTTATCCCACATGATGTAGCTTCCGTCCCGCAAAGTAAGATCAATCGATTGATTGTTGGAAGAGATTGCGACGTTCACTCTCCCAGCCAATGGTCCCTCTTTTTTCAAATTTTCAAGAAAAATCGGAAATGAAGTGGGAAGGGACTTAGGAAATAGCTGCATCAAAATTCCACTCACCCAAGGGATATGCTCCTTTGGAAGCAAAAACTCGAATCCTTCAAAAACAAGTTTTTCATTTTTGAGATCAAAATCGAATTTGCCCAACCGCCCCTGCATCGGCGGAAGCAAGGAGGTTTCTTCACCGATTTCAATTTTCAAACCTTCCACTTGAACTCCATGCTGCGAGGAAAACGAACATTTAAGGTTTCCTCCATCACCAAAATTGATCCCAAAGATCTCCAATTCTTCAACATGAGCAAATATTTCGGATTCCAAAG
Organism: Chlamydiia bacterium; assembly: GCA_020440555.1. Lineage (GTDB taxonomy): Bacteria > Chlamydiota > Chlamydiia > Chlamydiales > JAAKFR01 > JAGRNW01. The sequence continues at coordinate 7,484 of JAGRNW010000052.1, read as the reverse complement.
AAAAATTTTCTCCTAACTGACAGAAAATCTTTCCAACACCCCCAATGCGTCCTCCAACACTCCATTTTTCGAATTGTTTTTGTAATCCATTTTTCCAAAAAGAAAGCCGTGAAAGACTGAGAAGATCAAGTGAAAAATCTGAAATCTGACACTCAAATCTTTTCTGATTTTTTCTATAACCCCCTTTTACAGTGAAATACCCTAGATCTTCGACGCACAATCCAAAATAAGAGATCTCACACCCTTCGGGTAAAAAAAGACAATCCACTCCCCCTTTAAGAGCTCCACAAACGCAACGATCAATCAACAAATGATTTTCCTTTAACCTTCCTGATACCATAAAAAAATTTTCGGACGAAATTTCGAAAAAAAGATCCTTTTCCTCACAAGTGATAGTTGTCTTGAGATGGGGAATTAGAGTACCAAAATGGGTTTGGTCTTGATCTAAAATAACTTCAAGATTTCTCCCTGCGCGATTTGAAGAAAAAGCTAATCGTCCCCATTCTTTTCCCTCTTTCAAAAACGCTAAGTCACAAGTAGAAACCATTTTTGAAAGGTCCTTAAACTTAAGGGAGTGAGAAATTAATTCAAAACATCCCCATTGTTCAGTACAGATCTTTCCATGACCGCAATTGAAGTTAAGTTCTTTTGTCAAAGCATCAAAATTAAATTCTGTATCAAATAGAAGAGTTCCGAATTTAAAAAGATGATCAAAGGCTCCCTCTGCCACTACATGACCTTGCATCCTCCCTTCTATCAAGGTTGCCTTCGGAGAGAAGTGATAGGAAAAAAAAATTTCTCCCTTTTTAGATTCAACAGACCCTTTTAGAGGGAGCTTCCAAAAGGAAGAGGGAGAAAAGTGGGAAATAAAATCTCGTGCATCTTCAGCTGGTCCAAAACTTTTGTCAACGCTGATAAAAAGATCCACATCTTCAGGGCTTCTCACATTGACTCTCACTTCTCCTTCCAAAGAGAGCCTCCCCCAGTTGGTTTGAATCTCTTGTAGGGCGATTGTCCCATTCTCGAAGGAGACAAGGGCCTTTGCTCTTTCAAAATGAAGATTCAGATTGTCTTGATCATAGAAAAAATCTTCTAAAGGGATAAATCCAAGATATTCAAACGTCCTCAAATTGAGATAAAAGACCGCCGGCCTACTTTCCGAACATGCTTGTATCCGGTCGGTTGCGATACGATAGTCAGGGCTCTTCACCGCAATATTTTCTCCCTCATAAAACACAACCAAATAATGGTGATCAAAATGAGCGTTAATATCAACAGTTCCTTCGAGATTTAAGTGAATATCTCCCAGCAAGAAAGGAGCGAGGCGCCTACCAAGGTCGACCTCTTTGACTGTGAACCATCCCTTCTTTTTAGCGAGACAAAATTGACTCTTAAGACGTCCTACCATCGTCCCTACAGATTGAGCGACGTAAGAGCTCTCTTCAGATTGAGCTTTTTTAATCAAAGAGAGTTCATCTCCAAAATGGCATCCAAAGTCGATGCTTTCTTTCTTTCCTTCTGAAGATGAGATGATAAGACCTCCGTCAAGGAACAATCCTTTGGGATCACGGATGACCTGGGCCCCCAATGAAAAGAGATCTGAGGGAAAAGCCGATAAAAATTTCTTTCTTTTTTTTTCGGGGATAAAAGAGGCAATCTCTTTTGAATTCCCTACAAAAGAGAAGCTAGCCAGCTGATCGGGGGAATCCCAGTTGAGCTCCATTTCTCCTTGCATTCCCATAAGTGTTGCTGACAAAAAAGAACTCTCCACTTTTCCACCCTTCACAACAATTTTTGAAGAAAGGTTGGAAAGTTCCCAGTTCTCTTTAAAGAGAAGAGGATCCACATCCAGTCCAGTGAGAGTCCCTCCCTCAATCATAAATTGACCCTCCCAACTTTCAACACAATCTGGAGAGATAAAATCAAGGTCGAGGGTAGAAAACAGATCGAAAAGTTTCACTTCAATCTTAAGAGAGGGATTTTTGGTCACCAGATCCTTGATATGAAGCTGGCCCTTTAGAGATGTCATCTCCCCTTTTTGGAAATCAACGTCAACAAATCCTTCAACACATCCCTGTTTGCAAATCCAATCGTATGGGGGGGTAGGAAAGTGAGATCTTAAAAACATTCTTCCAACTCCAATCAGTGGCGCAACGGGATGAAGCGGCAAGGAGCTATGAAGGTGAAGACACCCCTCTCGATCTTGTGTAAATTCGATATGAAGGAGAGGACTTTGAGGATCAAAATTCACTGCGATTTTTCCGTTTGACTGGGCTCCATGGAGAAAATATTTCCCCTCCCAATCAAGTCGATGAAAAATCGGTTCATCATTGGTAAAATGGTAGAAGAAAAGGGATCCACGAGAGATACGAGCATGAAAACTTGTGGTAAAAAATGGGAAAGAAAGACGACCCATCCTGTCAAAAAACGCGGAGGGAAAGAACGCCTCTTCTTCCTTTTTTCCTACAATCAAGGTCATCCCTTTAATTGAAAGATCGCCTCCCAAAATCCAATCCTTGAATGAAACATAAGGTGTGAGTCGGGTTTCATCAAGCGTACATTTGCTTGCGTCCTTCTCCATGCTTACCCCTTTGATCACAAACTCCTTTTCATCCCAAAAAACGTCTTTGAAGGAAAAAGAGGCTCCCAAAACTGAATGAGCAAAAGATTTCAATCTCCACAAAATCAACTGCTTCACATAAAATTTAGGACAAAGAGGGATTGATAGGACAAACACGAGAAGAAAGAGCACCGAAAATCTAATGGCCCATTTTTTGCGCAAAAAGCTCTCCTTTGTCGTCGTGCAAAATTCTAGGTTTTTTTCTTTTTGATTACGAGAAAATCTGCTATCTCTGTATTCATATGTTACGTCGATTTTTAGACTTTCAACTCTCTTTTTTTGATAAAGGAAGACCTTTCGCCAGATGGCGCTCGTTTATTTCCGCAGTCGATACTTTCTGTTATGAGCCCGCCATTAATACAAAAAGAGCTCCTTTTATCCGAGATGCCGTGGACGCTAAACGGTGGATGATCATGGTAATCATTGCTCTTCTCCCTGCCATCATCATGGCCATTTGGAATACGGGTTTACAGAAAATGGTCTATATGAGCGGCAATTACACATTGATGAATCAGTATTTGCTCGCCTCTGGCAGTTTTTCTGGATATTTTGATTTTACCTTCAGTGAAGGAAGGTGGCTCACTATCTTAGGACTTGGGGGATGGGCCTTTTTATCAGTGATGATCATCAGCTATGCTGTGGGAGGCTTATGCGAAGGATGCGTGGCTTGCATCCGTGGGCATGATATCGCTGAAGGTTTCTTAGTGACTGGTATGCTCTATCCTCTAGCCTTGCCCCCAACCATTCCCTACTGGATGGTCGCTGTAGGAGTAGCATTTGGTGTATTAGTGGGAAAAGAGCTATTTGGAGGAACGGGAATGAATATCCTCAATCCCGCTTTAACAGCCCGAGCTTTTCTCTTTTTTACTTTTCCCGGCAAGATGACGGGAGATGTTTGGGTGGGCACCAATCCCACTAAAGCTGCAAAAAGTCTTGATCAAATGAATGCAGCTGCAAACTTCTCTACCATCGATGGTTATACCCAAGCTTCTCCCTTGCAAACACTCAATGCTACAGTTCCAGAAATCAAACAAATTCATGTCGACGCAATTGCTACTAATTTCATTGGGGATAAAGTGAGAACCTACGACCAAGTAGTTGCCCATTTTGACCAATGGAATCAAGCAACGCATGCTAATTTGGAATTAGGCCATCTCACCCTCGATCAAATGCAGAGTTTTGTCACCGGCTCTACCGAGCAAGGGGGATTAGGTCTCCTTCCTGGAAACTTCCAAGCGGCTTACCAATTTGTTGATATTGATTATGGCATTGGTCACTTCACCGATTCCAATCTTTTCTTTGGAAATATTGTTGGATCAATGGGAGAAACATCAGTGTTAGCAGCCCTTCTTGGAGCCCTTGTATTGATCTGGACAGGAGTGGGGGCATGGAGGACAATGCTTGCATTTGGAATTTTTGCCTTTATCACTGCCTTTTGTTTCCAAATTTTCGCGCGATCTACGGGAGTTGAGGGAGGGGCTTGGAATCCCGCTAGATATGCGTTTCCAGCCTATCGTCATCTTCTTGTGGGGAGCTTAGCCTTTGGCCTTGTCTATATGGCCACAGACCCTATCAGCGCCCCTGGGATGCGGATTGGAAAATGGATCTATGGAGGAATCATTGGGGTCGTGACTATCTTGATTCGAGTGATCAATCCTGCTTACCCTGAGGGAGTGATGTTGGCTATTTTATTTGCCAACATTTTCTCTCCTTTGATCGATCACTATGCCCAGCGTCATTATAGGAGAAAACCGCGTGTCGCCACCCGATCAAGTTAAACGACCCACCTCTAGTGGACAGGTTCTCTTGTTTATTATTATTTTATGTGTGATTGCTGGCGGACTTCTCGCCATCATCGCTTACGCCTTGGCAGATCCCCAATTTGAAGCAAAAGAATTTGACAGAAGTCGACAGATGTTGATCGCCGCAAAAATTTTGTCACCCACAGGAAATTTTGAAATTTTGGAGGAAAAGGCGATTGCTGCAATTTTCGATCCTCAGACAGAGACACTCGTCATTGCAAAGGCAGGAGAGCGTATCCCAAAAGCAACCGATGATGAGATTAAAAGAATTGCAAGTTTACGCATACGTCCCTTGCTGACCGATGCTAGAGGAAATGTCTTTTCAATCGGAGAAAAAAAACTTAATCTACCCAAATATCTTGAGGAACATAAAAAAGAAGGATATGCTGTCCAGGACTTAAAACTTTTTTATGCAATTTTGCCTAATGATTCAAAGAGCGCGAAGATCACCGATCAAGATATAGCTAAAGATCTCGGACTTGCTGATGCTTTCGTAGTTCCCGTTTCGGGCTTTGGACTTTGGGCTCCCATCTATGGCTACATTGCCCTTTTTCCTAATGGAAATACTGTGATCGGAACGACCTGGTACGAACAAGCCGAAACACCTGGGCTTGGGGCCAATATCTCTGAACCCTGGTGGCAGGCCCAGTTTTTTGGAAAATTGATTTTTCATGAGTCATCCGATGGAAAAACAGATCTTTCTACAGCCCCCATGGGTATTGTCGTAGTGAAAGGCAAAGTTCAAGATGTTTTGAGCACATCACCAAAATCGAAAAGTGCAGTGGATGGTATTTCGGGAGCAACACTCACAGGAGATGGTGTGACTCAAGCCTACCGAGCTTCGCTCACTCCTTACAGAGAGTTTTTGATCAAAATACATACACTCAAACAAAAGAAGGTAAATGACAACAACTCATCTTAGAAACTATTTTCTTGAACCACTTTGGAAAAACAATCAAATCCTGGTGGCCATCCTGGGAATTTGTTCAGCGTTGGCTGTCACAACAACTCTCGATACGGCCATCACAATGGGAATTGCCGTCTCTTTTGTCACGGGATTCTCTTGCCTATTCGTCTCTTCATTGCGTTATTACACTCCTGACAATGTTAGAATGATCGCCCAGCTGGCAATCATCTCCTTGTTTGTGATCATTGTTGATCAATTCTTACGAGCCTATTTCTTGAATATCTCAAAAACTCTATCTGTTTTTGTAGGATTAATTATCACAAACTGCATTGTGATGGGCCGTACTGAAAGTATGGCGCGTAATGTCCCTCCCCTCCCCGCCTTTCTCGATGGAATTGGTTCAGGATTGGGTTACGGCGCTATCCTCTTCTGTGTGGCTTTCTTGCGAGAACTTTTTGGTTTTGGCACTCTGTTTGGTATACGTATTATCCCTCTTAGCTGGTACGCAACGCCTGAGCACCCAGATAGATACGAAAATTTTGGAATCATGGTGTTAGCTCCGGCAGCATTCTTTATCATTGGAATTTTTATTTGGATGGCCAATTTGATCACTAAACCTGACAAACCGGCTTATTAGTTTATGTGGATGGGAAACTACACAACTTTAAATCTTTTGGGTCTTTTGATTCAATCGATCTTTATTCAAAATATCCTTCTTTCCTATTTTTTGGGAATGTGTAGTTATCTCGCCTGCTCCAATCGCGTAAGCACAGCTAATGGCCTCGGTCTTGCCGTGACTGTCGTTCTTACATCAGCAGGCGTTCTTAATTGGTTTGTTTACAAATTCATCACTGGTAAAGGGGCGCTTGCATGGTTATCTTTTATTGGGTTAGATATGGGAGCCATCGATCTCTCTTTTTTAAATCTGATCGTTTTTATTTCGGTAATCGCGGCCTTCGTTCAGATTCTTGAAATTATTATTGAGCGGTTCTCCCCCCCCCTCTACAATGCTTTAGGGATCTTTCTCCCCCTTATTACAGTCAACTGTGCCATTTTAGGGGGCGTTCTTTTTGGTGTAACAAGAGAGTATCCTCTTATCCCTAACCTCATCTTTTCCCTTGGTTCTGGACTTGGTTGGTGGTTAGCGATTGTGCTCATTGCGGCTATTCGTGAAAAGCTTCATTATTCAAATATTCCCAAGGGGTTGCAAGGAATGGGAATCACTTTCATTATGACAGGCTTGATGGCTATGGCCTTTATGGGACTTTTAGGGATCAATTTAGCCGTTCCCTCGAAGGAAAAACAACCAAGTTCTGAAGAAATTCCATTCAAGACGGAAGCAACGCCCGTGGCAAAGGGCTCTACCCATTCCACTTCAAGAAGTGGAATGGGTAGAGATTTTGCATCCTTTGATTTTTTTGCGTATGTGAGTTTTTAATCTCCTTGACTAAAGGAACGATAGGTTGTCTCATCCATGGACTCCTCTAACTTGGGAGGGGACAAGATGGAGAGCTTAAAGAGCCACCCACGATCTTCAGCGCTCTTATTCACAAGTTCTGGATTTTGAATCAAAGCAGTATTCACTTCGATGATCTCTCCAGCCAAAGGAGAGTAAATATCGACAGCTGCTTTTGTCGATTCAATCACCACTACTTCCTCTTCAACACCCACACGATGTCCAACTTTTGGAAGTTCAATATAAACAACATCTCCTAGTTCCTTCTGGGCATAATCGGTAATCCCTACAATAGCCATAGTTTCTTTTAAAATAAACCATTCGTGTCCCTCTGTATATCGCTTCATATTAACTCCAAACTCGCCCATAGCGAAGGTTGCTGCGGTAATTTAACTTCCCCAGAATCACAGGAAAATGTTTGACAAACACCCCCTGGGGCATTGATTTGATAGGTAAAACCTATCCGATTAAAAACGGTAGGATCATAACCATAAAGACATTCTTTAGGAATAAAAATCGAAACAATTCTTCCTTTTCCTCGCTTGAAGGTTTCTATTCTAAAAAAATTTTTATCAGCCAGTTCATGTCCCTCTTCTCCACGAAATCTGGAAATCTCCTCTCCTAAATTTTTATTTTCTTTAAAAGGCTCGGGAAGAAAATAAAAATGATGACAAAATTTTGTCGGATAGTTTGTTTCTT
>JAGRNW010000051.1 GCA_020440555.1 Chlamydiia bacterium | reverse complement strand
TGAGAATACAGATGCGAAGAGCATTTGCGAATCGCTCAAGAAGGCACAAAAAAGAGTGGGGCAAGTCAGGATGGTATACCCATTCCACTTCAAGAATTGGGCTTTCGCGTTGCCGAAAATCAATTCTTGAAGTGGAATGGGTATATTCAATCAGAAATCCTTGCTCGACTGTTAAACCATCAAGTCTGGTGAAGGGTATTTATCTTGAGCCCGTTGCCTTAATTGGGCACGGCGGGTTCTAACGAGGGGGGAGTCCGAGTGATCGGCTCCTCTACTCTATTCGCCACCTGAGAAAGACCACCCAAAACTCAGATTAATAGACATCTCTTCGGTATCTACCCTCTTTCCTGAGGGTTTTGATCCTCTCTTTGGCTTCCTCTTTTGTGAGGCGCCCTTCTTGCATAAAAATTTTTTTTAGTGATTGATCGCAGGCTTTGGCCATTTGTTTGGCATCTCCACAGACGTAAAAATACGCTCCATCTAAGAGCCATTTGTAAAGCTCCTGAGCTTTTTCTTCCATTTTATGTTGAACATAAATTTTTTCTGTTTGGTCGCGAGAAAAAGCGAGATCTAATTTTAACTGTCCTTTTGTTTCCAAAGAGGTAAGATAGTCTTTATAATAAAAATTTTTATCCTTATGCCGTTCGCCAAAGAAAAGCCAATTTTTTTGAAAAGGAGTTCTTTTGATGCGTTCTTGTAAAAAACCAATAAAAGGAGCAATCCCTGTTCCAGGACCAATCATGATCAGGGGTTTTTCAAATGATGCTTCGGGAAGGTAAAACGAGGTAGCTTTATGGAGAAAAATGGAGAGAGCTCTTTGATTTAGAGGAACATCATAACAAAGATATCGGGAACAGACTCCGATCATTTCAGACGGAGTTGTTTCAAAACCCACAATCAAGTGCGCTTTTTCTCCTACTTCTTTTTGAGATGAAGCAATTGAATAATAACGGGGGAGAAGAGGCATTAAATCCTCTATAAAATCCTGAGGCTTAATATGATGAACATTTTCACGTTTGAGATAAGCAAGATTTTCCTGAAAATGCATTTTTTCAGATAAACTCTTTTTTAATAACCCAAGATTGGCCTTTGTAAGAAGATATTGTCTAAAGGTTATTTCATGCCCCCCTCTTTTATCCCAAACAATTTCAGAGGGGGAAACATCGAAACACTCAACAATGTGTTTAACTAGGGTAGGATCATTTTGAGGATAAACACCAATGCAGTCTCCCACTTCATAGACAATATTAGAATTTTTCAGATCTAAAACTAGATGGTAAACTGCCTTAGAAGAATCTGGATGGCTGAGAAGCCTCCTCTCTTGCAAGCTCACAAGAGAGGCATTTTCTAAGGTTGGAACAGACATGACGAGAGCTTAGGCTGCCTTGATCTTAATATCAACACCTGCTGGCAATGTAAGCGTTTTAAGAGCATCAATTGTATTTCCAGTAGGATCAAGGATATCAACCAGCCTCTTGTGTGTCCGGATTTCAAATTGCTCTCTTGATTTTCTGTCCACATGAGGGGAACGGAGGACTGTATAAATCTCCCTGCGCGTCGGCAAGGGGATGGGTCCAACAACGCGAGCACCTGTCCGCTTGGCTGTTTCTACAATGTCAAGTGTCGACCGATCAAGTTGTCTCTGATCATATCCTTTCAGGCGGATACGAATCTTCTGTTTTTGGTGCTTTGCCATGCCTAAACTATCCTATTTTTTGATGATTTCTTCTTGTATTTTGGCCGGAACCTTCGCAAAATAACTTGGTTCCATGGTGGATGTAGCTCGACCAGAAGAGATGGATCTGAGCATTGTGGTGTAACCAAACATTTCACTTAAAGGTACCTCAGAATGCACTTTGATGGCCGCTTTGGAAGATTCTTGCCCCAAAATTTTGCCTCTTCTACGATTTAAGTCACCAATCACATCTCCTAGAGAAGTCTCTGGAGTGACCACATCTACTTTCATAATGGGTTCGAGAATCACAGGCTTCGCCTTTCTAGCTGCATCTTTGATGGCCATGGATCCACAAATTTTAAAGGCCATTTCATTAGAATCCACCTCATGGTAACTTCCAAATACGATCGCTACTTTAACATCAACAAGGTGATAACCAGCAAGAACTCCAGTGGAAAGACCTTCTTCGATCCCCTTCACCACAGCAGGAATATATTCTTTTGGAATCGAACCCCCAACAATTTTACTAACAATTTCATTCCCTTTACCGGGTTCATTAGGTTCAATTTCGAGTTCCACATGAGCATATTGTCCACGACCACCCGACTGTTTGACAAACTTTGTCTGAGATTTGCCAGGAATAGTGATCGTCTCTTTGTAGGAAACCTGAGGTTTACCTACGTTAGCCTCTACCTTGAATTCGCGTATCATTCGATCCCGTAAGATATCGAGGTGAAGTTCTCCCATCCCAGAAATGATTGTTTGACCTGTCTCTTCATTAGAAGAAATTCTAAATGTGGGATCCTCTTCTGCAAGGGCGGAAAGAGCAATAGCTAATTTTTCTCTGTCAGCTTTCGATTTGGGTTCAATGGCCATATCAATCACAGGTTCTGGAAAATCCATCTTTTCCAAAAGAAGCTCAGATCCAACTTCACACAAAGTATCTCCCGTTGTGCTGTTTTTTAATCCAATGCAAGCAGCGATATCTCCGGTATAGAATTCGTTCATATCTGTTCGCTCGTTTGAATGCATTTGCAGAAGTCTAGAAACACGCTCTTTCTTATCTTTTGTTGTGTTGATCAGAGTGCTACCTTTTCTGAGAGTGCCTGCATAAATGCGTACAAATGTGAGGCGACCAACATAAGGATCCGTTGCTACTTTAAAAGCAAGAGCTGCAAGTGGAGCATCATCACTAGGTTCAATCGCAAGAGGCTCTCCAGTGGACACATTGGTTCCTTTGATGACTCCCCTATCAAGAGGAGAGGGCATCCAGAGGGTAATGGCGTCGAGAAGTTGTTGAACTCCTTTATTTTTAAAAGCGGAACCACATAAAACAGGATTGAATATGTTTTCCACCACCCCTTTGCGGATCATAGCATGAATTTCATCTTCTGTCAAAGAATGAGGGTCTTCGAGAACTTTAGACATAAAAACTTCATTGGTCTCGTCAATGGTCGCAAGTTCCTCGAGCAATTCCATTCGGAGAATTTCGCATTTTTCCTTTAAATCATCGGGAATTGCTGTCTCATCCCATTTGGTCCCCAAGGTCTCATCGTGGAAGATAATCGCTTTCATTTTAATGAGATCAACCATTCCTTTAAATTCATTTTCTGCCCCAATAGGGCAGTGAACCGGAAGAGCATGGGCTCCTAACTTCTCTTTCATTGAATTGACAGCTTCAAAGAAGTCGGCTCCCATTCGATCCATTTTGTTGACAAAGGCAATTCGAGGAACATGATATTTGTTGGCTTGACGCCACACAGTTTCGGATTGAGGCTCAACGCCAGACACAGCATCAAAAACTGCAACAGAGCCATCGAGAACGCGAAGAGAACGCTCTACTTCAACAGTGAAGTCAACGTGACCGGGAGTATCGATGATATTGATTTTACAATCGCGCCAATAAACCGTCGTCGCAGCGGATGTGATGGTGATCCCTCGCTCTTGCTCTTGCTCCATCCAATCCATAGTGGCAGCCCCTTCATGTACCTCACCAATTTTATGCGTACGTCCAGAGTAGTAAAGAATTCTTTCCGTTGTGGTTGTCTTTCCAGCATCGATGTGAGCCATGATGCCAATATTCCTGACTTTATCAAGCTGATCTTTGGGATCTCGAGGCATAGCGCTTTATTCTCCTGCTACCATTTATAGTGTGCAAAGGCCTTATTAGCTTCGGCCATTCGATGAGTATCATCTTTTTTCTTGATTGTAGCTCCCTGACTATTGAAACAATCCATGAGTTCTTGAGTAAGACCAGCTTCCATAGAACGACCTGCTTTTGCCTTAGCATTTGCAATAATCCAACGCATAGCAAGGGCTGTGCGCCTATCAGGAGCAATTTCGATAGGAACCTGATAGGTTGCCCCCCCAATGCGACGAGACTTGACTTCCAATGAGGGCTTGGCATTTTCAAGCGCTTGCTCAAAGGCCTCAAGAGGGTCATCACTACTAATTTTCTTAGCAAATTGAGTAAGGGCATTGTAAACAATGCGACGAGCAACTGATTTTTTTCCATTTAACATCAACTTATTGATGAAGCGGGTAATAACTACGCTATTATATACTGGGTCAGGGACGATTTCCCGCTTCTCAGCTCGACGTCTTCTAGACATAATTCTCTAATCCTTAAAATGCTTATTTAGGTTTTTTAGCTCCATAGAGCGATCTTCTTTGTTTTCGATTTTGTACAGGAGCGCAGTCCAACGGACCTCGAACGACATGATAACGGACGCCCGGCAAATCCTTCACACGCCCTCCGCGAACGAGAACGATACTGTGCTCTTGAAGGTTATGTCCTTCTCCGCCGATATAGGCGATGATCTCATGACCATTGGATAGGCGCACCCAAGCAACTTTTCGAATGGCCGAATTTGGCTTTTTAGGTGTTTTGGTTTTTACTTGTAAACAAACACCACGACGTTGAGGACATCGCTGCAAAGCAGGTGACTTTTTACGACGGGATTTTTGCCCCCGCCCCTTTCGAACAAGTTGATTAATCGTAGGCATTGGTCGCCAAACTCCTAACAAAAATTTACGCAATAGGGAAACTATATTCCACAAGAGCGTTTGTTGGCAATGTCAAAATATTCTAAATCTGCTATACCGTCTTCTAAGTGGACCGCTTGAGGGAATCTTAAGTGAAAAAAATTGTCATTGATGGAGCCATTTTTGGTTTTGAAAATGCGGGTGGTAACAGTCGTTTTTGGGCGGAGGTTCTTCTTGGTTTGGATCAAGAATTTGCCGCTTCCCATCCCCTTCATCTGTTGATGCCCCCCAATACAAATGTGGAATGGGAGCGAATTCGTTCCCATCTTAGGTACATAAAGGTGGAAAAGAGGCGGCCAATCGTTCAGAAGAGTAAAGGGTATTTAAGAGAATCTCTTTACCTCACTCGCATAGCTCTCAAACTGCGTCCTTGGGTGTGGCATGCCTCCCACTATGTTGGGCTTCCTTTAAAATTTTATATGCACATTGTACATTCTTTCTATGACATGATTCCGGAAGTCCTTGGGGTTGCTTCAAAAGATGAAACTTACCTAAAATACCGATGTTTAAAAGGGGCAGATACAATCCTCTCCATTTCCAATCACTCAAAACGAGATTTAACCTCCATTTGGCCGCATTTTTCACAAAAAACCAGAGTGATTCATCTGTCAGCAGGACATGAGAATGATGAAAAAGAATGTCAAAAATTTGATGTTCCCCATCCTTATTTTCTTTTTATTGGTAAGAGAGGAGGATATAAAAATTTTCTAACAATTTTGGAACAGCTCCTTCCAGATTCGAGATTTTCTCTCTACCATATCGTAGTTGTTGGAGGACGGGGGGGGTTTTCTTCCGAAGAAGAGGATAGAATTGAGGAGTTGCGGGGAGAGGAACGGGTCCATTATGTGGGAACTCTTCCTCAGAAAGAAGTAAATTTTTTGATAAAAGGGGCGTCAGCCCTTCTTTATCCCAGTATTTATGAAGGATTTGGCCTTCCCGTTTTGGAAGCTTTTATGCATAGAGTTCCCATTTTAGCTTGCAATTGCTCATCCATTCCCGAGATCACAGGAAAAAAATACCCGCTTGCTGATCCAAATGATCCTACAACTTTTTCGAGTGTCCTGGCGGAGCTTTTAAATGATAAAGAGCGATGGGTGACCCATGGAGACGAGAGAAAGAAACATTTTTCTCATCAGAAGATGATCAACGCCATTCGTGATGTTTATACAATGAGGAAGTGATGAAGTTTTCGATCGTGACCGTTTGTAAAAATGGAGATGCTTACCTTGACAAAATGCTCGATTCGGTTGCCTCTCAGACTTATTTAGATATTGAACATATTTTCTTTGATGGGGGGAGTATCGATCAGTCACTTACAATCGCACATCAATATCCCCATCTCAAAGTGATCGAAGGAAGGGATACCGGAATATCAGATGCCATGAATAAAGGAGCGGCATATGCTACGGGAGATTTTCTTCTTCATCTTCACACAGATGATCTTTTAGCTGCTCCAAATGTATTGGAAAAAGTAGCAACCAGCTTAAAACAACATCCTCATATTCAGTGGCTCTACGGTCAAACGCGGGTGATTGATGAAAAAGGAACTCTTAAACGGCTCACTCCTTACCTTCTTGATGCAACTAACCGACTATGGAAATATAATACAATCACCCACCCTTCTACAGTCATATCCAGGGCACTATTTGAGCAAGTAGAGGGATTTTCTACTCATAGAAAATATTGTATGGACTATGATCTTTGGATGCGTCTCGCTCCACTCGCCCCTCCTCTTGCTTACCCAGGGGTCATTGCTTGTTTCAGAGAGCATCATGAGTCTCTTTCAACATCTGAACCCCTTAAGGTGGCCGATGAAGCCTATCAAATTAGAAATAAATATATAAAAAATCCTTTAAAAAGATGGCGTTCTTATCGCACCTGGAAGAGGCGAAAAAAGAAAGTTAAACAGCAAATTTTGAGGCGAGCTCTTCTAGGCTTTTGAGTCCAAAATACTTAAGAAAGTATTTCGTTACTCCATATTGCGATGGGCGACCCGGAGTATTTAAACGTCCCACCACTTCAACAAGATTTCTTTCTATTAGATTATAGAGGGCACCAGAACTATCCACTCCGCGTAGCTTTTCAATATGCAGCCGTGTGATCGGTTGTTTATACGCAACAATCGCAAGCACTTCCATCGCTGCTTTCGACAATTTATCTCCCTTTTTATTTTGAGTGTGCAGCTCAATAAAAGGGGCAACTTCAGGTTTGGTTCGCAAAAGATACCCTCCTCCAATTTCGTCGATTTGGATCCCCCTTTCTGCATCCTTCCATCCTTTTTTCATCTCTGAAATCACCTCCCTTAGGTTGCGTAACCCGATTGGATAAGCAGTGGAGATGATCTCTTTTAATTTGTGTAAGGGGATCGGCTCATGGCTAGCAAATAAAAGTGCTTCAATGATTTGTTTAATCTTGTGATGATAGGAGATTTCTTCTTCCTTTTTAATTTTTTCAATCCTATCCTCAATAAAATTTAGTGTCTCACTCATTTTTTTCATTCCGTTTGATTAAAATCGTATTATTTTCTTTGTATGTTGAGAAGGTTTGGTTTTTGATCAGTTCGAGAAGGGCAAGAAAATTGACGATCAACTCATTCCGACATTTTTCGCTTGAAAAAATGCTGCAAAAAGAGATTTTTTCTCCGGGTAAAAGAGTGGCCAGTAGCCAATTCATTTGGTCCTTCACGCTCCATGTTTCATGATCGACGACAGCTGGTTGCCTTAACTTTGCTAGCTCGAGCATTTCTCCTAAAAGAAAAGCTAAGTCAGAGAGCTGGACGTTTTCGAGGCCAGACGATTTAGTTCTAGAAAACATTGGGGGGTTGCGGGAAAAATACAGCGATTGTTCCTCTTCTCGATCGATCAATTTTTCAGCTGCTTCTTTAATGCGCTGATACTCGATCAGATGTTCCATTAAAGTGAGCCGAGGATCTCCTTCTTCTTCATAGGCTTCTTCTTGAGCGGAGGGGAGAAGTTTGCGGCTTTTGATCAATAGTAATGTTGATATCAGCCATAGATGAGCAGCTCCCTGATCAATGGTGGGAATTTCTTCAAGTTTTTTCAAAAGCTGGGCGGATAATTCCTGCAGTCCTAAATCAAAAATCTCTATCTCTTCATTCTGAACGAGTAAGTAAAGAAGGTCGAGCGGACCTTCGAAGGTCGGTAGGGTGTAGCATGAATCTATTCGGTTAATCATAGCTAAAGAATTTTTTATTTATGTCGATATTCAACTGGGTACCTTCGCTTTTTTTCATTGAGGATACTCATAATTCTGGAGAATTGCAATGAGACGCATTTTTATCTTCCTCATTTTACTATCCTCTTCGTGTTTTGCAACAGACACTTTGCTCAAAAAATCGGATATAAAAAAAACAATGGGACATTTATTTGAATATCATATTGATAAAAAAGGGATGAGCGATATTTTGGTTAGACGTTCACTAAAAATATATATTGATATGTTTGATCCGGTCAAGACTTATCTTCTTGAGCAAGAGTGCGAATCTTATCTCCATCCTAACGAAAGATTGGTGAGAAAAGTATTGGATGAATATGAAGAGGGAGAGTATACAACTTATTTTAATTTGGATGCTCAACTCAAGAGTGCTGTCTTTCGTGCAAGAGAGTGGAGAAAAGGGTGGCTAAATGATCCAGTGGCTTTAGTATTACAAGCTAGAAATCTAATCCCTGAAAAAAATGAGATTGAGCGAGATTTTTCTTTTAGTGAACAAATTCTTAAACAGCGCCACCGTCGCTTCTTTTTGGGTTTGATTGCTCTCCAAATCGATCATTTACCTCATCCGCTTCCCCCAGGGAAAGAGGCTAAACTAGTGGCGCTTTGTGAGAAAAAAATTCGTACTATCGAGAATTTTTACTTGGGACTCGATGAAAACGGGCGAGAGTTAACAGATGAAGCTCAAAATCATTTAGTTTACCAGAGGATCATGAAATCGCTGGCCAAGAGTTTGGATGCTCACACTGCTTACTATAGCCCTGAAGAGGCGTATGCAATGAAGGTGCAGCTTGAGAAGGGAATGTGCGGCATCGGTGTTGTTTTAAGCGAAGGGGTTGATGGAGTGGTAGTTGCCGAAGTAATCAAAGGAGGGCCTGCTGCTAAAAATGGATTACTTCGTACTGGAGATACGATTGTGGAAGTAGATGGAGAGTCGGTGCGAGAATACTCCTTTGCGCGTATTCTTGAAGTTCTTCGTGGAGAAGAGGGGTCGAAGACTATCTTAGGTGTGATGCGTTATCCCGATGGAAACGTCTCCCTTCAACCCGATTTTATCCGTGTGCAACTTGTTCGTTCCATGATAATTTTAAACGACAAAAGATGTGACTATGAAGCGGTCCCTTTTGGGGATGGGGTGATTGGAAAAGTGACTCTTTATTCTTTTTATGAAGGAGACGATGGGATTGGCAGTGAAAGGGATCTTCGAGAGGCTATCTCTGAACTTCAAAAACAAGGACCACTCTATGGGCTTGTTTTGGATATGCGCGATAATACGGGAGGGTTTCTCTCACAAGCGGTTAAAGTGAGTGGCCTTTTTATCACAAGTGGCGTAGTGGTGATCTCCAAATACTCGGACGGCACAGTTAAATACTACCGTGCAGTTGATGGCTCGCTAGCCTACGATGGACCGCTTGTTGTTTTAGTCTCCAAAGGTTCAGCCTCGGCGACTGAAATTGTTGCTGGGACCCTGCAAGACTATGGGGTTGCGGTTATTGTTGGAGATGAAAATACTTATGGAAAGGGGACCATTCAACATCAAACAGTTACAGGGGTTCGATCAAACTCGTTCTTTAAAGTAACAATCGGACGTTACTACACAGTTTCAGGGAAATCGACACAAATCGAAGGAGTAAAGGCGGATATTATTGTTCCGACACTTTTAAAGAACGAGAAGATGGGGGAGGCCTACCTCGACTATCCCCTTCCTGCTGACAATGTCGAGCCTGCCTTTGATGATCATTTAATGGATGTTGATCAATACGCTCAGAAATGGTTCAAAAAATACTATCTTTCCACTATCCAAAAACCTACCTTCTACTGGAGGGAAAGGCTCGCCCTTCTACAATCAAACAGCCAAAAAAGGCTCGAGAAAAATAAAAATTATCAAGTCTTTCTCCAGGTGATCGAACCTAATCATGTATTTTCGCTTGAAGAGGATAATTTTGGTCAAAATGATCTTCAAATGGAAGAGGCCATCAACATTGTCTCTGACATGATACTGCTTAAAGGGAACATTAACTCTTACTAGTCCAGTAATTCCCGGTAAAAAAATCCTCTTTACGTCTCACTGGCATCCGCTTAGGATTGCTGATTAATTTTGGTAAGCGCCATGTAAAAGATGGTATTTGTCGTT
>JAGRNW010000050.1 GCA_020440555.1 Chlamydiia bacterium | reverse complement strand
TTTTCGAGAATACTTTCGGAACCTGGATGATCTTTGTGTTTCCAAAGACCTAAATAATAATAGCATAATGACCATTTGGGATATTCTTTTGGCAACATACGCCATTGACAACCGCTTTTTAAAATATACAAAACTCCGCAAAAAATATCGTAAAGGTCAACACTTCTGGGACGAGTTTTTTTACGTACAGACACAAGCATGGGCTTGATTTTGTTAAATTGTTCGCGAGAAATATCACTTGGATAAGAATGGCTCATCAGTACCTCTAAAAAACTTGAAACCAACCTTTATACGTGATTTAAGAAATTCTTCAAAGATTTTAAACAGGCTCTTAGGGGAAGATTAGAACTTGTCTTCACGATCAAAAAAGTGCGGATTTTGACTGCGAAGATAGGCCCTTAATCCTTTTCGCGAGCCGCATAGGCCCCAATCAACAAGAGAGCAATCAAAGCAAACGCCAAAGCTGAAAGCATAGGAATGGTGATGGGTCCGAGACCTATATAAGAGCGTTCTGAACAGCTGGGGCCCGACCCACACATTTCAATGGGATACCATCCTGGAATTTCTTGAAGGGCGATTTGATACCCCGCAATCATCAATCCAATAATGACTTGAGGCAAAAGATAGCGTCCAATCCCTAAATCTCCCCGATAAGTGGCTATTCCTAAGATAATCGCCAGTGGAAAAAGAGCAATTCTTTGAAACCAACAGAGGAAACAAGGTTCAATATGTCGGATATCGCTAAAATAAAGTGACCAAATCACTCCAATCAAGGAAAAGAGCCAAGCGAAATAGAGACCATACCGTCTATAAAAATTCACTGTTGCACCCCCTTACGCTCCAGGACATCGATAATGAGCTTCTTGAGTTCTTTATAGTTAAGATTTTGAGCTTTTATCCCGTTGACGTAGACGGTGGGCGTGGTCAACATTCCATCCATGATCTTCCGTCCGTAGGCATTATTTTTTTCAATTTTAATTCGGTAGATTTCTTTTTCCATGCATGTTTTAAGGTGTGCTCTATTGATCGCGGGGCTCGCATTGCGAGCAAATGCTACAAGTGTATCGAGTGTAGCCCAATTGGTATGTTCGGGAGGTTGATGTTCATAGATATAATTAAGGTAGGTAAAAAAAAGATCATTATTTGGATAGAGAGGATTCGTATAATAAACACAAAGAAGAGCGACTGCTGCTGGCATTGAGTTGGGAAGAAAGGAAACAGGAATGACAGTATAGATAATTTTATTGGTGTCGATAAAATCTTCTTTGAGTTTAGGGAAAATTTTGTCATTGAAATCTTTGCAATTGTCGCACTTGGGTTCCTCAAAAACAACAACATGAACTCTTGCCTTCGGATAACCTATAGTTGGTTGACCTTTGGTATTGAGAGGAATTCCTTCGGGGAGGTCATGTCGAAAAACAATCAATCCCGTGAGAATCAAAATCACTAAGAAGAAAAGTGTTGTCCAGACCAATCCTTTAGGTGGATGTGCTTTTTGATTAACCATTGCATGCCTCTTTATGAATGATTGTAACACTTTATTCAAAAAATAAAATAAAATTATCCTATTTATCCTATTTTATTGGACATCCAAAGGATGGGTTTGATTGAGACTCTACAGTTTCTCTTTTTCGAAACACTCATTGTTCTTGGAGGTTGAAATTTTGAATTCAAAAAATAGTTAAGAAATATTTTTTTATTGTTTGTTCCCAAGATAAGAGTTTTTTGCGTGTCTTTGCGATTTTTTCAGACCTTTTTTTTTCATTTTCTAAAAACAGGGTAATTTGATGTTCCAGTTGAGGATCATCTGGTCGGATTGCCAAACATCCATAAGCTGTTGCCAAATGACTCCAGGAGTCTTCTGATGTGATGAGAATTTTGCTTTTCTTTAAAACATCAAGATGAAGAGTGTAGGGTAGAAGATCGTGCAAAAAAATTTGATCTGGATAACTCAATTTTTGATACCAGTTATTTCCAATGTGACGTCCAAATAGGTGAAAATTAACTCCTTTAATAGAATTCAAGATAGGGAGGATTTGCTTGGTTTGCAATGCTTCTTCTAAGGCAAAAACCCAATCTCCTAGTGTTCCTTCTTGTTGATTTTTGGGAGGAGAAAATAGCCTTTCGATTGCTTCCAAAGGATGGAAGGTTGGAATAAGTTCCAAAGCTTTTTCAAGCAAATTTGCAATACGTGAGGAAAAAATCACCTTCCACGTTAAAAAAAGGGAGGGAAGATCTATTAAATCATTAAAAATGACCACCTCATATTCTCTTTGTTTCATTGAAGAGTGGTAAAGAGAAGGATCGACGGGTGTAGGGAAATAATGAACATTTTTACTATCCAAAGAATGAACCAGCGTCTGATCAGAAAGCATGACTTTTCCCAAAGCATGTTTGAGGTAAGGGAAGGCTTCGACAAACGATCGTTCAGATACAATCACGTGAGGTCTATGAGTGTAGAGATAGATGGGTGGATCATTGAGGAAGATATTTCCAAAGGAAAGAGAACAAGCGGGATTTCTTGTTTTAACAGAATGAAAATAAGAAGGGAGATCGATTTGGTCGAAACGGAAGATACTGCATTCAATACCCAAATGATCAAGGGCTTGTTTAAAAAAAGAGGCTTCAAAATTTTCTCGTGTGTAACATTTCGAGGTGGAAAGAAGAAGATCAATTTTTTTCACAAGAATGCTTCGACCTCTCGTTTTAATTGAGAAAGAGGAATATGAGTGAAAGAATAGCTATAAGTTTTTTTTCTAATCTCGCTTTTAGTATCCTCCTTTTCAAGAGCATGGTAGATTTTATCGGGAGTTACTTTGGTTCCACAGAGATCAAGATCTCTGTGGCCATCATTGAGGAAAAGAAGGGGGCGATCAAAGTAAAGAAAGTCATACCCGATGGAGCTATAATCACCGAGATAAACATCAATATGCTCTAAAAGGGGATAGATCAAAGGACAATCCTCGATGAATTTCACTTGCGGGTTCTTTTCATAACATTGTCGGATCTCTGTCATCTCTTTTGGGTAGAGTTGTTCCATGAAAGGGTGGGTCTTGACGTAGATCTGAAAATTAGATGGAATTGTGTTTAAAATTTGGGAATGAATAGAAAGATAGGAGGAATAATCGACTCTCCATTCTGACTTTTTATTAGGAGAGCTCCAGGTAGGTGCATACAGTATACTCATTCGATTCGAGTCTTTAAAAAGATGAGGAGAGATCTTTTTTTGAAAGAATTCTTTGTGATTTTTGTAAAATTCCAGTCGGTAGTTTCCACATAAAATGGGATGAGAAAGGCGATGGTAAACTCCTTTTTCCTTGATAAAATCACGAAAAAATTCTCCATAAAGGAGGACAATATCTTCTTCCAAACATTGTTCTACCCAAAATAAATCTCTTTTTTTATCAGAGTTTCCGTGAAGGGAATAGATTGATTTTGCTTCAGATCGAACAAGGTAGTCTCCCATCAAATACCCTCCTTGAAATTTTTTAAAGTGGGAGACAGTGACAAAGGCATCATAATCTTTTAGATGGGGTGAAAGATCATAGTTAGAGGGGGATTCGTAGATAAGATGCATTTTGGGATAGTAGAGTTCCGTGAGTTCAAAAATCCAGGGATCTGTGACAAGAAGGGGGATATCCAAAATCTGACAGAGGGGAGTAATGTGATCAGTATAGGAAAGGGCGGAGCTCCCGTGGACACCAATGGCTTTTTTAGACATTTAAGATAAAGTCATTATAAAATTTTGTATCTCTAAAAACGTGCCGAAAGAGTGAGGCATCACTTGTTCTGCCAAGGCTTAGTAAGGTCTCCTTAGCTAAGCTTTTTTCGTGGGCTGAGCCATTTTCCAGCTGATCCTTTAAAGATAAGAACGTTAGCATTTGTTGTTTTTGGGTGCGAGAAAAAAGATGAACTTGGATAGTTCCTTTGTAGGGAGCTCTTTGGCCGCAGTGATTGAGCTGATCATAGACTTTGGCAATAAATTGCGCGTGTCCTGTCAACTGTTGTACTCTATAATGATCTTCGAAATTGCGGACAATATTCCAGCGAGTCGTTCGGGGAAAATAATGATTTTGAATTGCCCAGTTGATTAATGTCATAGTTTTAAGAGCATTTTGATGTTCGATCTGTTCAACCCTTTGAACATAATTTTCTTTATCGATCTGATTGTGGCGAGCCATTGAATCGAGTTGAATGAATTGATCATGGGAAGAGGCATTGTGCATCTCAAAAAGAATCGATCTAAGAAAGATGGGAATTGAGTTGGATTTTGAAGAATTGATGATAATTTTTCGAGAATCTCCCCTCCACATGGCGTTACTTCCATTTTCCCCAAAAGGGAAATAAACAAGTTCAATGTTTCCCTGTAGTTGCAGATGAGACAATAATTCCTTGGCGGGAGGGCAGCTAAGGAGAATTTGAACAGGTTTTTCCAAAGCCTGAGGAACTTGGGAAAAAGAGACCTTCTCTTTAGAGATATTCTCCCCTCCTTTAGTCGTATAGCTATAAATTTTTGGAAACACAAGGATTCCAAAAATGACAAGAAAAATAGTGAACATCTTTTTCATATGTCCCCTCCTCTTTTTCGATTGAAGAAAGGACATTATATAATAATAAACTATTAATGCACAGCGACTTGAATTATTTCTTTTGCTTGTTTAACAAGATGATCAACTGTAAATCCAAATTTTTTAAGTAATTGTTCCAGAGGGGCTGAGGCTCCAAAGGTTGTCATTCCAATGGAACGTCCTTTAAGTCCCACGTAGCGCTCCCAGCCGAATATGGCAGCCTGCTCAACAGAAATGCGCGCAGAAATGTCAATAGGAAAAATTTTATTTTTGTAATCGATGTCTTGTTTTTCAAAAATTTCCCACGATGGCATTGAAACTACTCGACACTTGACTCCTTCCTGGGTGAGTTGTTCATAAGCTTTGAGGCAAAGGTGGATCTCGCTACCTGTTCCGATCAAAATCAGTTCGGGCTTATCACCGGAAGGGGGATCGGCAAGAATATAGGCCCCCTGATGAAGTCCTTGAGCGGAGGCATATTTAGATCGATCTAAGGTGGGCAGATCCTGTCGTGAAAGGATGAGGGCAGTGGGTTCATGTTTTAATGGGATGAGGTAGCGCCATGCTTCCACCACTTCATTGGCATCGCAGGGGCGAATGGTCGTAAGTCCTGGAATGGCTCGCAAGGAGGAAATTTGTTCTACAGGTTGGTGAGTGGGACCATCTTCCCCCAAGCCGATCGAATCGTGGGTAAAAATGTAGATCACAGGGATTTCCATTAGAGCTGCCAGTCGGATGGGAGGACGCATATAATCGCTAAAAATTAAAAATCCGGCACCAAACGGACGAATTTTAGTTAAAGAAAGGCCATTGAGAATCGAACCCATTGCATGTTCACGGACTCCAAAGTGAAAGTTGGATCCGTTATAATTTCCAGCTTCAAAATCATCAGCATGATCAAAATTTAGGTAGGTTTTTGTGGAGGGGGACAGGTCGGCTGCTCCTCCAATCAACCAGGGGAGATTAGGGGCAATTTGGTTAAGAACTTTTCCAGATGAAACACGCGTGGCCATTCCCTTCGGATCGACGGGGAATTCAACGATTTCTTTATCCCAATGATCGGGAAGTTGTCGGTGTTGCATTTTAAAAAGATCATCTGCGAGTTTAGGATAATTTTTTTTGTATTGATCAAATAGAGAAATCCACTCTTCACGCAAGTTGTGAGAGCGGTTGCCGATCCCTTCTTTAAATATCGAATACACCTCATCAGGAATCAAAAATTTGGCATTTTCCGGCCATCCATAGTTTTTCTTGGTGAGACGAATTTCTCCTTCGCCTAGGGGCTCTCCGTGGGCAGCGCTTGTATCTTGCTTGTGAGGAGAACCCCAAGCAATGTGACTGTCCACGATGATAAAGGTGGGGCGATCGTGAGTTTTAAGAAATATCTTATAGGCTCGATCAAGCATATGAAGATCGTTGGCATCTCCTACGCGGATCACATTCCATCCATAGCTCATGAATCGTGCAGCGATATCTTCAGTGAAGGCAAGATCTGTGCTTCCTTCAATCGTAATTCGATTGTTATCGTAGATCCAGCATAAATTTGAGAGTTTGAGATGACCCGCTACAGAAGCGGCTTCAGAGCTGACCCCTTCCATCATATCTCCATCTCCGCAGATGGCATAAACGTGATGATTGAACATCTCAAAACCAGGTCGATTGAAATGTTTTTGCATCCATAATCCACCGATTGCCATTCCAACAGAGTTGGAAACCCCTTGCCCCAAAGGACCTGTTGTTGTTTCTATTCCTGAAGTCCAACGGTATTCAGGATGTCCAGGACATTTGCTTTCTAATTGACGGAAATTTTTGATATCATCGAGCGTTACGGAAAGATTTCCCAGTCTTTCATATTTTTCATTGACAGCTTTAACTCCGGCTAGATGAAGCAATGAATAAAGCAGCATAGAAGCATGTCCGTTAGAAAGGACAAATCGATCACGATTTGGCCAAATGGGGTCTTGAGGGTCAAAACGTAAGAAACGATTCCACAAGCAATAGGCGACTGGTGCTAAGGCCATCGGCGTTCCAGGATGTCCAGAATTTGCAGCTTGGACAGCATCCATGGAGAGGGTTCGAATCGTATTGATGGCAAGCTCGTCTTTTCTGAGCTCTTCTTGTGTGTGATCTGGATCTTTAATTTCACTCATTTTTCTTCCTTTTTTTGCGCTGAACCAAACCCTAAAATCAGGGTGATGACAGCAATAATCATATTGAGCCAAGAGGTGGCTAAATTATTTGCAATGAATCCGAAAATTGGGTCTTGTCCATAAACAAACCCTAAAATAGCCCATAGGCCATAGAGAATACCAGTAACCTCAAAAAATAGCCGTGTTCCTAGTGTAGTGATAAACCCCGTTAAAATACCACAAATTCCCGTGATCAGATAGATGGTGTTGACAGCCCAATTTACCTCAAGAGTGCTGAATAAGAGATGATTCCACACCATTTCGGGGAACATCCCCAAAATTCCCAAAGCGATCAGAACGATTCCTATGATGATCGCAATACCGCGCATGCATGAACCAATTAATTAACACTTTGATCTTATTATCATCACCTTCATTTGGGATCGATGTCAATAAATTTTTATATATTTTTTTCTTGGTGATTAGTTACAATGCAGAATAAAGGGGGCGTTCGATGGAACAAAATAAGCAAGTGATTGTAGTGACTGGGAGTTCTGGTCGAGTTGGAACTCGTTTAATTGAAACTTTATTTAATGAATACCAATGCATTGGATTAGATTTTGTGGGGATTCCTCCCATAGTGCCCTCCTTAGAATTTATCTACGTTGACCTTTCATCAGATGAAAGCGTCGAAAAGGCATTTGAGCGAATCCGTTACGCGTATGGGAATCAAATCGCTTCAGTTGTCCATTTAGCTGCTTATTATAGCTTCACGGGCAAAGGGCTTGAGTTATACGAAAAAATCACCGTTCAAGGAAGTGAACGTTTGCTGAAGGCTTGTAAAGGATTTAATGTTGAACAATTTATTTTTACAAGTACCCTGTTAGTTCACAATCCTACGCCGCGTGGGGTGATCACAACTGAAGACTCTCCCATCGAAGGAAAATGGCACTATCCTGCCTCTAAAGTTCGAACTGAAAAAAAGATCAGAGAACAACATGGAGATATTCCTGTCGTGATTGTCCGAATTGCCGGCTGCTATGATGATGAATGTAATTGTATTCCAATTTCTCAACATATCACCAGAATTTATGAAAGACAATTTGCGGGCAAGGTCTTTCCCGGAGATATCAATCATGGAGTCCCTTATATCCACTTCGAGGATCTAAACTCTATGATCCATGAGCTTATCAAAAAAAGGAAGGAGCTTCCCAAAGAGATAACATTTTTATGTGCTGAAGAAGATTCGATTTCATACGGAGACCTTCAACAGATCATTGCAGGAGCCCTTTATGGAAAGAAATGGCCTATGGTGCGTATTCCCAAAATTGTGGCTAAAACGGGGGCATGGGCCTTAGACTTAATTCCATTTAGCCCTCCTCAATTTATTAAACCATGGATGGTGGATTTGGCTGATGATAATTATGAGATTTCGATGAAAAGGGCAAAAGAGTTACTTGGATGGGCTCCTAAGCATGATTTACGTAAGACGCTTCCCAAAATCATCACAAATTTGCAAGTAGATCCCATTGCTTGGTATAAACGACATAAAATTCCCCTCTCTTCTTTTGTCAAAAAACATGCAGAGAAACAAGCATGACAACTCGTTGGACGTCAGGGATGCGAGAAAAAGAGATGAGAACCCATCATGAGGGTTTGATTTGGACCCGGTTTGGAACGGTTATTTTAGGAATTTGGCTCCTTGTGAGTCCGGAAACTTTTGGATACCTTCACCAATCTTTAACTTGGAGTGACTGGATCTCAGGGGGTCTTTTGGTGATTCTTGGGTTCCTCTCAATGTTTTATAAGTATCGAGGGTGGATTTGGGGGGCAGCCGCTGTTGGAGTTTGGTTACAATTCGCTCCTTTGGCTTTTTGGGCTAAAGAGCCAGTGATCTATCTCAATGACACGCTAATAGGTATTTTGGCTATCGCTTTTTGTATTCTGGTTCCTTTACGTCCTAAGAGTTTAGAGCTTGGTCCTGAAATTCCTTCTGGATGGACATATAACCCTTCATCCTGGCATCAAAGGATACCAGTGATTTTTTTTGCTATTGTAGGATGGTTTATTGCAAGATATATGGCTTCCTATCAATTGCACTATATCGATTATGTATTTGATCCATTTTTTGGACTTGGTACCGAAGAAGTCATTACTTCGATGATTTCAAAGGATTTTCCTGTCCCAGATGCTGGTCTAGGGGCGATGGCCTATTCACTTGAGGCTTTGATGGGAGCGAAAGGGGGGAGTCGTCGTTGGCATACCATGCCGTGGATCGTAGTGATTTTTGGAATTTTGGTTGTTCCTCTTGGGTTTACAAGCATTCTTCTTGTGATGCTTCAGCCCATCGTGGTCGGAGCTTGGTGTGGAGATTGCTTGATTATTGCCACATGCATGTTGATTATGCTGGCTTTAACTGTTGATGAAGTGATTGCTGTTTGTCAATATTTATGTAACGTAAAAAGAAGTAGAGAGGAATTTTGGAGTATTTTTTGGAAAGGATCTACTTTTTCAGAAAAATCTATTGATACGAGAGATCCTGGTTTTCATGCCTCTTTTTGGAAGAGTTTAAAGGCAATGGTTTGGGGGGTAACTTTTCCATGGAATCTTCTCCTTTCAGCGATCCTTGGGGCTTGGCTCCTTTTTTCTAATAAGGTGATTGGATATACGGGTATCTTGGCAGATAATACAGATGTTTGTGCGGCATTGATTGTTGTTTTCTCCGTGATCTCATGGGCGGAGGTGATCCGTTCTGTTCGCTTTATGAACATGTTCATTGCTATTTGGTTTGGACTTGCGCCCCTTGCTCTTCCAGGAGAACCAACAGTGCTGATCTATTGGCATAGTGGTGTGATTGCCTTCGTGATTATGATTCTTTCTATTTTTCGAGGAAAAATCAAAGAACGCTATGGTAGTTGGGATAACTATATTTTTTAAAATTTACAGTTTTCCAAATATTTGATTCTTTCTAAAAAAGACGGGTGTGTTTTTTGATTTCGGACGCTAAATTCTGACATTATTTTAAATAAATAGACCGCGCCTTCTTTGGCTTTAGAAAATTCTGCAGCTTTCATGTCGGCTTTTCGTTCCCTATCCTTTGATTCTTGATCACTTTTAGGTTTAGACGAAATATCTCCATTGGATATATGAGCGATTTCATGGTAAAGAACAAATTTTTTTGCTTTTTGCGATAATTTAGGATTTTCTAAAAATTTGAAGCATGCATTAATGAAAAGAACATCCTTTTGCGTCAGGTCTGTTTTTTTTTCTATTTGCTTTTTGAACCATTCATAAACGGGCGTTTTCAAATCTTCAGAAGAGATTAGGTACAGAAGAGGAATTTGTAGTGTGATTTTTCCCTTTTTCATATTCACCCGGGGATCGGGAACAATGTCATTAAAATTGTACAAGATGGAAACCTGTGAAGAAATATCCAAATTGATGCCCATATCTAGCATGGCCTTAAAAGCTATTTCGGTGATTGTTGTCATTCTTTTTTGAATAATTTCTGGAATTGCATCTTCGATGTGTTGATGGTTTTTGTCAAAAATCTGAGTGAGGGGGTCAACGGACATGCAGATCTCCTTATTAAAACTGACATTAGTTTAATATGAAAAATTATATTTGTTTTTATAAATAAAGTCAAATTTTTTCCGAAAGTCAAATTTTTTATTATTTGGTATTTTTTCTAGAGAGATTTTGTAACAAATTCATTACTTTTTATATAACAATTATTTTGTGTTAAGAAATTTTTGCCACACAACATTTTTTGTTGTTGAGTATAAGTAAAGAATCGATTAGCCTGCACCTCTCGCATTTTTTTGTGGAAAGTCGACACTATACGATACTTGAGCAAGACCAGGCTTCCGATTTCAGAGATTACCTATTTGACATGTATCCACCTGTCATTGAGGAAAAAAATCATTCTAACGGAAGTTCCGCGGTTTTCTATCGAGTGTTTGCAATACAAGTAGTTGAATTTTAATTTTTTGCAGCAGTTTTTCTTCTACTTTTTCTGGTGACCACATGAGCTTTGG
>JAGRNW010000004.1 GCA_020440555.1 Chlamydiia bacterium | reverse complement strand
TGCCAACCTCGTCCAAATTCAATATCTACAACATCGAGGTCAACTTTGTATTTTCCTTCCGCAAAACGAAGGTCTCCGACAGCCACAGTTTTAGCATCACCTCCAATCAAGGTGCCGGCCATATCTCCAGCTGCATTTTCCACAGAATCTTTATCGCAAGTGCGAAGATAAGTATAATGCACACCCAAATCCCAGTCACATAAGCATTTTAAAACACCAACTCTAAACCCACTTGTATAAGAGGGGTCTACACCATGAAGCTTTCCTTTCGGCTCATCGCTCGAATCAACATCAATCGAATAATCGAGAGCACACTTTCTTGGAGTCCAGTAGATCCAATCGGCATGGACATTCCATCCTTCACACCAATCGATACAATCCCAGCAATAATGATCACAATTTTCTGCGAAAAGATTAAACTGAGCCATCCCCATGAGCAAACATAAAAGAATAAATAATTTCCTCATCTATCATCTCCTAAGGTTAAGAAAACTTTTTGATCCTAATGGGAAAAACTATTTTTTGTCATTCCAAAAAAAATTACGTCTATTCCACTTCAAGTTCAAGAAGTGGAATAGACGTAAAAAGCAACGTCAATGACTCACAGACATTAAGATACAAGCTGCAGCAATGACACGTAAAGTTTGAGAAGAGTTTTGCAATTCACTCATTAAAAAAGGGAGGGTCGAAGAATCTCCTAATCTTCCAACAGCTTCTAAAATTTTAATACGTGTTAATTTGTCTCCTTTTTCATAAAGCTCGATTAAAACGGGAAGAACAGTATAATCATGCCCCCAGACAGCAAGCGTAAGAGCTGCATCGAGACGCACTCTTGGATTTGTATCGTCGAGTAATTTTCTTATGATCAATACGGCATTTTCGTCTCCTTCACCCAAAAGCATTTCTGCGGCGATTGAGGTGATTTCCCATTTTTTTTGAAATAAATAGTCTTTTATGGTTGTGAGTGCCCCTTCGTAGTCACAAATAGCGAGCACATTGAGCAGATCCAAATGCACTGCATAAGAAGCAATTTCAGGAAAGTTGGGAACCAGGCTATTATGCCTTAAATCACTTTTTTGCAATGATTCAAAACTAGCCACCCGTTTCCACATCCAGTTTTCTTTAGAGATTTTAAAAAGAGCCTCTATTGCTTGACATCCCTTCTCTACTTCAACCCGTTGTCCAATAAGCCCAAGGGCAAGATTTGCCCTCACAAAGGGATCTGTATGATGGTCGATCATCTCTCGAGCAATATCAATTCCATAAGGACCAGAAGCGGAGATTGCGCCGGCTGCCACACTACGAACCAAAGCAATATCACTTTTAAGACAGCGTGTAAGAAAAACTCTCCCCTCTTGTGAACCAAGAAGGAGAAGAGAAAAACCTGCAGCAATCCCCACAAAGTGATCTCCTCCCTTTGCAGCATCGAGGATTAAGTTAACAACTTTTTTTCCTCCAATCTTCTCTTTTTTAAAAGATCCTATTCCTTTAATCGCAGAGACACGAACTGAGTAATTAGAATCTTTAAGAAGGGGAAGCAAAAGATCTGCCTCCTCGATCAGATTGAGCTGTCCAATACATTCCGATGCTAAAAGACGAAGTGTTGCTCGATTAGAATGAGAAAGATCCACAAGTGTGTTGTGATCAATACATTCATTGATTGAAGCAATACTCTGAATAAGGGATTGAATCTCCTCCGGAGAGGTCCCTCGATCGGCTAATCTTTTTATAGCAACAGGAATAAGTTCCTCTAGATAGCAAGTCCCAATGCTTTTTGCCAGATTTAATCTCACCTCAAAATTATTTTCTGTATGAAATAATTTGATGATCTTTTCTTTGAGCATCTGATCACCAAAATGAGAGGCAAGATCAACACCCATCGCCCGAATAGCTGTATTGCTATCTGTCATCGCTTCTATTAGAATAGGAAGCCCTCTTGCATCTTGAGTGATCGAAGCTGCTAAAAGAGAGATAGCTTTTACAGCAAGTGCCGATGTTTTTGCTCCTTTATTCACTATTGCCCAGGCGATCTCTTCAAGAAGTTCTTGGTGATAGGCCTTGTTTGGAAATTTTTCAGCGATAGTGCTCCAAGCCTTCATCATCTCTCTTTCATCTTTTATTGCGGCAAGAATTTTGACATAAAGAAAGTGGAGCGGATAAGCATCAGGATAATGGCTAAGTCCTAATCTAACATCCTTTAAAGCTGATTCGGGGTCGCCGATCAACAAATGAGCATTGATTCTTCGTGAATAGTGAGATTCGGGAGAAAAAGAGTAAAGAAATGTTGCATGAGATAAAATCAAGAGGGTGAAAATCCATATAACATCAGTCGCCATTTTCAACCTACCATCCTCCCTAATGGCCCTCCCCCTAAAAGATGAAAGTGAAGGTGATGAATCACCTGTCCAGCGTGGTTTCCATTGTTTGTAAGAAGACGATATCCCTCCTCTTCCAAACCAAACTCTTGCGCGAGCTGTTGGGCGACCTTCACAATCTCTCCTATTAAGGGAAGATCCTCTTCTTTCATCGATTGAAGATTAGGAATGACCTTTTTAGTCACAATTAAAATATGAACCGGCGCTTTGGGGAAAATATCTTTAAAAGCAATGATGCGGTCGTTTTCAAACACCTTCTCGCAGGGAAGATCGCCATTGATAATTTTTTCAAATAAAGTTGTCATGATTTTCTAATCCATTGGATTTTAAAACATAATCGAGGGCCTTTAAAGCATCAGTCCGTGTCTTCCATACGGAGGTAAATCTCCCCTTGTGACAGAAAATGGCTCCGTCAATTCCTGAAACTTTTTTGAGTTGATCATCGAGGAGTCCTGCCCACTCTCGAGGAAGTGAGATGCGAACCTGCATCCGCTGATCATAAGAGGGAGGAATCCCGCGAAGTTTCCAGTGAGAAGCAGCTGGCATCACCACAAAGAGAGCCGGATGATTTTTTCCGCGCAAAGCAAAAAAGCTCTCCATCCATGGAATAGCCTTATCAAAGAGAAGACAGGTCTTATACCTGATCATTTTCTCTCTAACAATGTTCCGACACTCTTTGTTATAAAAGTATCTTTTTCTTAAACGAAAGATATGTCCATGAGCAAAATCGAGTGCTTGCAAAAAGGCCTCAAGAAGTTCTTTTTCATCAGCGGTATAAGAAATAGGAACAAAATTAGCGATCACGTGAGAAAATGAGCAGTAACCCACAACCTGTGGAGCTCTTCCATTATCGTGCTCATCCACTCCAAACACAAGAGCATTCTGAAAAAATTGCCACTCCTCAGCTTCGATGATCTGTGCATTTTTAAGATACATCAATACCATTCCAGCACTACTTAAAAATCCTGTATATTCGACCTGATGATGATCGAAAAGTTTGTTGGCTGGATCATAAACCCCTCCAACATCACAAACAAATTCACACTTAACTAGGATAGCAGGGTCCCTTGTGCGTATAATTTTATCCCGATCAACAAGATTATAAAGAAGGAGCAAGGCAGAAGCCGTTACCTCATCTGCATGAAAGGGTCCATCATGGATGCCTAAACTGCGTGCTATCTTTTTCATAAATTTTCTACTCATCTTACGCAAAAAATCTGCCTAAAAGAAGAAAAATGAAGACAAGATACTGCGTTAAGCAAGCTCCCATTCTATCCTATCACGAACACCTACACAAGAAAATCTAAATCGAGTATGAGTGTCTTATGACAAGTTATCTCTTCCCCAAACATTATGATCTTGTCACTCCCGATGGAGTGATCGAATCGATCGCTTATGAAGATCAAAAAGCAGCGAGTGTTGTTGTTAAAATTCAAGGGATCTCCCCTGCTTTTGTGGGGTATGACCTCCCTTCAGAATTGTTATTTTTTAATTTTAGAAGTGTTCTCGGCCAACTAGGACTCAATACCTCAACCGACGAAATTGTGTTCGATAGAAGAAGTTCTTCAGCTCACATTCGAGCCACAATTCAGGCTCTAGGACCTTTAGCAAAGGAGATGCTCCCCTTTCTGGAGGTTGGAGCTTATATTGGAAAAATCTTTGCCGCCGACGAACGACGAATAGTCCGCAACCCTGATTATCTAGCACGTATGTTTGGAAGGTCTGATCGAAAAGGACGCCCTCTGCTATCGCTTGGAGGAGAACAAGGGGGCGGTCAATTGGTCCTCGAAAGAGTGGAAGGACATATGGTGGCTTTTTTAGCTTTGCGTGAAGGATGCCTCGCCTATGAAAAATCAATCCATGGATTTCTTCCCACCCTAGGCAAAGCTCTTAAATTGAAGAAAGGGCTACGAGATCTTCTCAACCTTCACCAGGTCTGGCAAGAAGGAGCCTCTAGAATTGTAACCAATGATGGAATCTTGCTCGTTTCTTCTCTCCCTTTACATATTCGAACGGTGTTCGCCAAAGTGGTCGACTCCCTCCTTCCCCCAGGGTTTCATCATACTTCATCAAATGTTTTGCAACCCGATACTCAGGCCTCTGGTGATATTTATGAACTCTACGGGAATGCCTCTACCGAACTCTTTGATATCCCTCTCGAGTTTTATACCCTCGAGCCTCATAGAGAACATGTTTTTTTTGAAGATCGTGATCAATTACAACTTAATCTTGAAGACCCAAAAGCTATTTTTGAAGCTTTTGAAACGGCCCCTTCTCCTCAAAATCATCGAGCAGCTGTATTCATTGTCAAAGGGACACAAATGCTTGAATTAAAAAATACCGATTGGATTGTGCGAGATCCAAAAAGACAACCTTTTCCTGGAATTTCCCATGGAACAAGGCAATCTCTAATGGCTGAAAGGTATATCGAGCAACAACCCTCATATCCTTTCTTGAAGGCGATTGAAGAAGGGTTGATCACCTCTCAGGGAGTTCTCTTCACTCGTTATTTTCCTTCTCCTATACTCAAACGCATGCTTCTTTCTTACCACGTTCAAAATTGCATGAAGGGTATCTACTTTCAAATTCCCTCCCAATCCAATGGCCTCTATTTTTCTCAAGAGGATCGCTCGATGCTCCTTGATTTGGTGGTCTTTGGAATCCCAATTTATTGGGCCGATCAAACATCTCATCAGGTGCTGCAGTATGTTCAAAGGCCAGAGAAAGCTTCTGGGATGTTTGTTCCTTTAAAACGAGTAGAAACTTTTTTGAGGGCGACCTTTTTTGGGATCTACGGATCCAATCTTATAGAAGGAAATTTCGAAGAAGAACTTAGATCTCTTTTAGGTGGAGTCCTTGAGATGCGTTCGGAAATGAACCACCCCCTTTTACAAATAAATACTCCCTTGGCATTTGTTACAGGAGGTGGACCGGGAGCAATGGAAGTGGGCAATCGAATGGCAAAGGAACTTCAAATACTCTCCTGTGCCAATATCGTCGATTTCAACCCAAGGGGAGATTCTGTAGTCAATGAACAGAAGCTCAACCCTTATGTCGAAGCTAAAATGACCTATCGTCTTGATCATCTCATTGAAAGACAAGCTGAATTTTACCTTGATTTTCCCATCTTTGTGATGGGAGGCATTGGAACTGATTTTGAATTTGCCCTAGAAGAGGTGCGCCACAAAGTTGGATCTCGCCCTTTCGGTCCCATTCTTCTTTTTGGAGAACCTAACTATTGGAGAGAAAAAATCACTTCAAGATTTCAATCTAATCGGATCCATGGGACAATTCGAGGATCTGAGTGGGTGAGTAACTCATTTTTCTGCGTCAAAAATGCCAAAGAAGGCTTAAGAGTCTACCGAGATTTTTTTAGTGGAAAGCTTTCTCTTGGAAAAGGCGGTCCCATCTACGAAGATGGATTTGTTGTCATGAAATATACCGAAACAACTTGAATTAAAAACCATACATGACCCTGATGGCTAGATAATTGACTCGATCACGAACAAATTGCCCTTCAACAGAATACCCGTCATGATACTCAAAAAAAATTCTAAACTTTCTTCCAATCCCCTGAATGGAGCTGTACTCAACTCCTAGAAGATAAGTAGCATCGAGATCATAATCATGTTCCTCCCACACAAGGAAATTCATGGCAAAAAAAGGTTGAACATAAAGTTTATTAAAGCAACTCCGACATCCAAATACTCTGATTTCGCTTCCAAATTCAACATAAAATGGTTGAACGTAAAAATCCTTATCTGAATCGAAAATGTACCCTACTCCTCCATAAAGTCGAAGGAAAGTCCCTTTCTGATAAGAAGCAAAAAAGTCGATGGCCTCCTCGCTTCGATTGCACCGCTTATATTCAGGATTTTCAAGCAAAAATTCATCTCCTAAATGAGAGGACAAATGCCATACTCTCAACCGATAAGACCATCGACAAATGGCATAAGTAAGAGAGGGTCCTACAAAATAGTCGGTGTTGACCATACAGGCATCAGGGTTATCGAGATCGAAAACAGAAAAGATTCCTGCTTCTAATCCAATCTGAAGATCCCCAGTTGAGTAAAAAGCATGCTTCCATCGAAAGAAGGGAAATTCCCCTCCAAAGGTGCAAGCTCCCACGTGCTTTCCGATAGCATCATCATTAAATCGAATCGAACCTGAATTAGTTACCTGTCTTGGATCGGCTATCAACGGAGCGAATAGAACAGTCGATTGAGGAAACCAGATCCCCTCAACATGACAACAAGGGAGCGGCACTTCACAAACAGCTTCCATGGAACAATATTCACACGCCCCCTCTTGAGGCTCATTCCATGACTGTTGCAAGCTGCACAGAAACTCTTCGGGAGAACAATCGATGGCCTCTACACAATCAATGCATGGCACATCTAAAATAAAGCTGAGAATACTCTCCTCTATTAATTCGTTATAAGGAAGATTAAAAATATAGGCTTTATGATCGCGCACAAGGACTCTTACTTGAAATTCATAATAATGAGTATCGACTAAAGCCTGTAAATACCCTGACAAAAATTCATCGGAGCTATAAACCGCATGGGTCTGAGAAATATTGTCAATACAGGAGGGAGGATAACTGTCATTGCAATAATACTCTGGGATACATGGAACTCCCTGACCAACAATAGAATACGAAAGAAGCACAAGACATAATAAGAAATAGCGCATCAACACTTACATTAAATAGATAGACACTCCCCTTTATATGCCAAGGGAAGACAAAACTCGCAAAAACTTTTTTGTTGAAATCCTATCTCTTGACGATTTTCTTTGAAAAGTTTAAAATGAGCTCATGTCTTTTAGAAATCATAAGAACTCTATTTTAGCTCTCACCGGAAATTGGCGTCCTTGACGCTAGTTGCCACTCCTTTTTTATCTTAAATTGCATTAACCAACCCAAAAAAAATGTTTAGAGTGTTTTTAACGCTCTGTATGGGACTTCCCTTTTTTTCAAGTTCCATTGAGCAAAAATTAGATCAAATTGTCAGAAGCCACGCCTTTCAAGGAAGTGTGTTGATAGCCAAGAGAGGAAACATCCTCTTTCATCGAGGGTATGGGTTTGCTAATTTGGAGCACAATATCCCCAATACGCCAGAAACAATATTCAGGATCGGATCTTTGACTAAACAATTTACAGCAGTAGCTATTTTACAATTACAAGAACAAGGTCTGCTTAATGTAAAGGATCCGATTGAGCAATATCTCCCTGGATATCCTCAGGGAAATACCATCACTATTCACCATCTTCTCACCCACACCTCCGGAATAGCAGAAATTACTGATTTCGAAAATCTTAAACAGATCCAACGTGATCCTTCTACTCCAATTCTTGTCATGCATTACTTCCAACATCTTCCCTTACGATTCCTTCCTGGAAGTCAGTGTATATACACCAACTCTAATTATATTCTACTGGGAGCCATCATCGAGAATGTGACAGGACAAACTTACGAAGAAGTTCTGAAAAAACAAATTTTTACTCCTCTTGACTTGCTTAGCACCCATTATGATCACAATCGATCAATTATCCCGAATCGTGCCTCCGGTTACTTCAAAAACGAGAGCAATGAATTTTTAAATGCCGAATTTGTAGAGATGTCCTTTCCACATGCATCTGGGGCTCTGGCAGCGTCTACTAAAGATCTCAACACATTTTATCAAGCATTATTTTCTAATAAAATTTTAAGCTCGAAATCTCTTGAAGCTTTAATCAAACCCCATGCTACAAGCGAAGATGGGGAGATTACCTACGGCTATGGATTCCGCATTGGACCTCATAACCGAGGACTTGAAGAGGCGGATCTTGATGTGATCGGCCACTTTGGAAGTATTGAAGGATTTTCTGCAGGCTTTGTCCATTATCCTTCTCGTGAAATTATAATTATTCTTCTTTCAAATTTAGAAAGAACAAATGTGAGAGCTCTGCAAAAAGAGCTTTTTTCCTCATTAAAAGGTTGGCGCCCTCGGCGCTAATTTCTTTTTTTCAGTCCATAATTAAATAAATATAAAAAACTTAAATGAGGTAAAACAATATGAATCCACTTACACCAAGTTTGTTTCTTTTTGAGAAACCAGCCACAGATATCTTTGAAAAAAAATTTTCTTCAGACTTTGCGAATGCCAGTCTCAAAGTGATGATGAAAGTAATCACCTATCTTTTGTCAGAGAAGGAGGCTTTTTTTCTTTTAGCTCCAAATGCAGCAAATAATCAATGCCATGTTTATTCGACAAGAATGGCTTTGATTCAACGAAAATACCGTCAGATGAGCGAAGAGAAAAAACAGGCTTATACACAAACAAATCGTTTTCTTTTTCTTTCTTTCTTTTTGAGCTTTCACTTTGATCCAAGAAAAAAATCGTCCATTTGTGATGTGATTAAAAAGGTACGAAAAGAGTTTTCAATTGAACTCCCTAGGTCAGCAAAAAAGTTTTATCAATTTGCTAAAGATTCAGAAGAATGTAGAACGCGAGCATCTCGGGACGCATTGATACAAGTGTCTAGAGATTATCTTCGAAAAGACCTTAAGAGCAAGTGTGATTTACCTCTTTACCGTGAACTCTATCTGATTTCTTCACATGATCTCAAACTCAAATTAAAACGAAAGTGTGGCATTCACTACACTTTTCCGAAATTTGCAGGTGTAGTTTACATCGTTGATCTTATCTACAAACACGCTATTGCAACTATGCTCAGAGTGAAAGTGATCACAAAACATGGAACAGAAGAAATGTGTTATGTGAGTTTCGATCCTAAAAACGGAATGGTCCCTAAGGAGGAGGTTGATGAGGGTTCTATTAACAAAAAAGAGCCTATAATCGTGTTTGAAGGACTTGTGACTGATGGTTCTCTCTCTTATCAAGACGCTCTGGCTTTGGGAAAAAAATGTCCTAGAAGCTTTAGACATCTAGGTGGAGAAAAAAATCTTCATAAACTGGAGGAAAACTGTTCTTTTTGCCTTAAAGGAAATTCTTTATCTCTAGAATCTTTTAAAAACGAATTAAAAAATGTGATTCTTTCAACCCAAGCCATCCTTTATCCACAAGGAAAAGATTTCATGATCCATCATCAATCTTCTTTCCTTCATTATTTTAACGATCCCAGCTTTACACCCCTCCTAACGACACGATTTAAAGAAACGCATGAACTCACAGGATTTGAAATGGTTACAGTTTATTCTGATACTATAGAGCAAGCTCTGAACAATGAGATGCAATTAAACCGCTCTCCAAGACAACAACTTGAAGAAAGGGGGTTATTATGAAAAAATTGGGAATTATTGGAGGTGCTGGCCCTTTGGCCAGCGCTCTTCTTTACGAAACAATTATTCGAGAAAGTTTAAAATATGGAGATCCGTGTCCGGAAATTTTTTTAATTAACTATCCCTTCACTCGTGGCCTTACTCTTGCTGAAGCTCAAGCCAACGGAGGTCTCCTTCAACAGGAACTCAATCACTGCATCGAACAGCTCATGGAACAAGGCGCAGAGATTGGAATATTGGCATGCAATACTATGCACCGTTATCTAATAGATACAGACACCCTGCCTTTTATTTCTATTCCTTCCTTGATTCTTCAAAAGGCCCTTGAAAAAAAACATCACCGCTTGCAGATTTTGGGAACTCAAAGCACTCGCGAATCAGCACTTTATGAACATCCTCAAATTGAAGTGTCTTATCCGTCAGCAGATAAACAAAAAATTCTCGACCATGTGATTAATCGGATCCTAGATGGAACATTTTCGAGCAAGGACTCTGGATTTATTGAAAAAATCATATCCGATCAAGAAGAGACAGATGGAGTAGTTCTGGGATGTTCCGATCTCCCCGTCTTGCACCATCATTTTCCTATTAATTCCAAGGTACCTCTTTATGACTCCATCAAACTTTCAGCTAAAACCATTTACCAAACTTTAAGAGGCACACCATGAAACAATTGATTTTAAGTCTATTGGCTTTTGTTTTTTTCACAAATGGCTGCCAAAAGCAAGGAAAAGAAAAACGGATTGCGATTCTTACCCCTACCTCTCATCCCAGTCTTGAACAAATTGAAAAAGGATTTATCGAAACAATGAAAGAGAAAGGATCTTATCAATTTAAAACTTACAATGCGCAAGGAAGTCAAATCCTTTTGCGTTCGGAAATCAAGGAGATCATCAGCAAAGAGTATGATCTTATATTCACTATTGGAACTTTGGTTTCAACAATGGTCAAAGAAATATTTACAAAAGAAAATCTAGA
The DNA here is from genome assembly GCA_020440555.1 of Chlamydiia bacterium. GTDB lineage: Bacteria > Chlamydiota > Chlamydiia > Chlamydiales > JAAKFR01 > JAGRNW01. The sequence continues at coordinate 28,075 of JAGRNW010000004.1, read as the reverse complement.
TACTCCTATTGTTTTTACGTGCATCAATGATCCTGTGGGTATGGGAATTGTGGAAACTGAAACAAGCTCAGGGAATATGATGACTGGAGTAAAAGAACTTTTAGATTTTGAAGAAGAACTTTCAATCCTCCAAAAATACAAGAAAGATCTAAGTTCTTTGCTATTAGTTTATAATCCAAGAGAACCCGGTCTTGAAAAAAATCGGAAAGAGATTGAAGAGATCTGCACGCAAAAAGGATTGAGATTGGAAATTGTTCAAGTTTTTCACGCTAACGAATTGCAGATAAAGTTATCTCCCTTTCTTTCTAAGGTTGATGGGATGATGGTGCTCAAAGATAACACTGTTGTTTCAGGCCTTGATGTGCTTGTGAAACTGGCTAATCGCCATAAAATTCCACTCTTGGCCAGTGATCTAGACTCCCCTGATAAGGGTGCTGCTTTGGGTTATGGTGTTTACGAGATTGATTTTGGCATTGAAGGGGCGAAAAAAGCTCTTTTGATCCTGGAGGAAGGCAAAACACCCAGCGAAATTCCCGTCACACCTATCTCCCACTTTGCTCTTCGCATTAATAAAGAGGCTGCACAAAAACAAGGGCTAAGCCTAGGGAGGCATCCATGATGTTTACTATTTTTGAACAAATGTTGATTTATCTTCCCTTGATCATTGGAGCTTACATTACCATTTCTTTACTCAAACTGCCAGATTTTAGCATCGAAAGCGCTTACCTTTTTGGAGCTGTTATGGCTCTCCTTTTTCATCATCTCTTCTTTTTTTTCTTAGGGGCAATTTTTGGAGGAATGATAGTGGGTGCTAGCGTGAATTTGCTTAATCAATGGCTTAAGCTTCCTTTTCTTCTTTCTGCTATTATCGTCAACGGGGTGTTCCATGGAACAAGTCAATATCTCATGGGAACCTCCATCAAAAGCTTTCATCCTCATCTGAATGTCCCAGAACTTGTTCTTTTTATTTCCGTGGCCCTTCTGATATTGATAGTCATTGGATTTTTCTTGCGATCTCAACTTGGTTATTCTCTTTCTATTTATGGGAATAATCCAAGATTCTTTTTTCACCAGAATATTTCAGGAACCTATGTGGCAAGCGTAGGGATCATGATTGGGCACGGATGCGCTGGTCTCTCTGGTTTTCTGTTTGTCCTTTCTAATGATTTTGTTGATGTGACAATGAACGTTGGAGTGATTCTTCTTTGCCTTACGGCTTTGCTATTGGGAAAGCTCATCATTCCAACAAAAAAACCTATTATTTTCATCCCCTTGTTGGGAGCTTTGGGTTACTTTACTATCCAACAAACTATTTTACGTCTAGGATTTGATCTTAAATATTTTAATACTTTTCAGTCTTTGTTTATTCTTTTTGCCATTTTAGTTGGATATAAAAAACAAAATCGATTAATTGATCATTTAGGAGTTTAAAGATGTTACAAGTGAAAAACCTTCTATATAAACATACTAGAACAAGCCCTCCTTTTTTTGAAAATCTCAATTTTTCACTTGAAAAAGGAAAAATCCATGCCCTTTTTGGGAAAAATGGCGTAGGAAAAACAGTTCTACTCAATGTTTTATCCAACAAACACCCTCTAAATTCTACTTTAATTGGTGAGATAGAAAACAAAGGAGTTGTCCTTGTCAACCAACGATTCGACGAGATGATTGTTGATCAGTTCACTTTTTTAGAAAATTTAAGATTTGCTAAAATGGGCCGCTTTCCTAATCCTATTAAAAATTTTAAAAAGGATATTGATCTCCCCAAAGCTTTTCTTCCTTTTCATATCTCTCTTTCAACTCCAGCTTATCAACTCTCAGGTGGGCAAAGGCAAATTTTAGCACTTCTTATGACTCTTCAACAGGAGGTTCACATTCTTCTTTTGGACGAACCGACAGCTGCTTTGGACGTTGATAATGCAAAGATGGTTTTTGAATTTTTAAAACGACTACCAATCACCCAATTGGTTGTATGCCATGATAGGGAACTTGTTAGGAATTACGTTACGGGGAAGGAGTTTTTTTTAACAATGGATGTTCATGGTGTGAGAAGATTGACTAATGTATAGGTTGTAAGATAAGATGCTTGTTTCTTGGGGCAATAGCTCAGTCGGTTAGAGCAGCGGACTCATAACCCGTAGGTCGCAGGTTCAAATCCTGCTTGCCCCATTTCCTTTATCTCCCTAATCCCAAATAGATTAGAGACATAATTCTCTAAAAAATAGTCTACCCTTGTAAAACACTTGGGGGACTGTTGGGGGAATTGCAAATCACACATCCTCTCAAACCACAACAAATCCTAACAAGTTAGAACCTGGTTCCCCCAAGCTATGAATCTCTTCCGTGTTGCTCTCAATTGTTGCCAGAAACAGTTACATAGTGTAACCTGTTGATCGAAGCTATTCACGAAGATTACGAACAATGGCATACATTGAAAAAAGAACCTCCGCAGATGGAAAAACAAAATATCGTGCCCAAATCCGCTTATTAGGCTTTCCGCAGCAAACTGCTACCTTTGATAGAAAAACAGATGCAAAGCGATGGGCGCAAAGAACTGAAGCTGCCATGAAGGAAGGGCGCTATTTTAAAGCCGCTGAAGCCAAGAAAAAGACCATAGGGATGATGATTGATAAATACCTTAGCGAAGAGCTCCCTAAGAAGCCTAAAAACGCTTACAACATCAATATGCAGTTGCTCTGGTGGAAAGAGAAGATCGGCTACTGCTTACTTTCCGATATTACCCCTGCATTAATTGGCGAGCATCGAGACCAACTCCTGCAAGGAAAAACTCCAAGAGGATCAGTGAGATCCCCTTCTACTGTTGTGCGCTACTTATCAGCTTTATCGCATGCATTCACGGTCGCCGTTAAGGAATGGGGTTGGCTCGAAGATAATCCACTACGCAAAGTAACCAAACCAAGGCAACCCAGAGGAAGAGTTCGCTTTTTGGATCTTGATGAGAGAACCCGACTACTTGAGCAGTGTCAGGCAAGCAAGAACCCCTTTCTTTACACCGTTGTAGTACTCGCAATCTCCACTGGAATGCGACAAGGTGAAATCATGAATCTTCGTTGGAAGGATATTGATTTCGAAAAAGATAGAATCACACTCTATGAGACGAAAAATGGGGAAATACGCGTCGTTCCTCTCATGGGTCTTGCTTCCAAACTGCTACGTGAGCTTGCTGCTAAACGAACAATCGACACAGATTTAGCGTTCCCTAGTAAAAAAAAATCTAATGTTCCAATGGATCTAAGATCTCCTTGGGAAACAGCTTTAAAAAAGGCTAACGTCGCTGATTTTACATTTCACGATCTACGGCATTCCTGCGCCTCATACATGGTCATGAATGGCGCCTCTCTTGTTGAAGTCGCCGATGTGTTAGGTCATAAAGATTTGCAAATGGCAAAGAGATATTCTCATTTGTCGGAAGATCACAAAAAAAATGCAGTAGCCGATATGAATCGAAAGATTTTCGGCTATTAAATAAGGAGACTTTATGGAAAAAACAATAACCTTCTGGGATCAATGCTTGGAGAAATTAGAAAACCTACCTCCTATGCTATCTCCCCAGCAATATGGAGTCCAACTAAGAAACGCGAACCAAGAGCTCGGAGCAGCTATTCGAACTTTTCGTGAAACCCTTGCGCAAATTCCTATAGTGGCTGAAATTCAAAATTGGCTTCAGAGCCTGGATTTAACCCCTCAACGTATTGCAGAATATGAATCTAACATCCTTCTGCTCATTGATCTTAAGTTACTTAAAACCACAAACGAAAACGGAGAATTACGTACCCTTAATGATCTAACCGTAGATGAGCATCAAAAAATTATCGAAGAAATCCGGTGTCTTCCTGATCTGAGTATTGATAAAAAGGAGAGTATAGTCGCAGCTTATATCACGTTATCTCAACATATTTGCAATCAAACACTAAGATTAATCGTACAGGGGGAAGATCCAGATTTTCAAAGAACTATTAAAAAAGTTGTTTATTACAATACATTTATCAAATTCATACAATTTCTTCCTGACCGCGAAGCCCTAATTGCTAAACTTCTCTATTTTGGGGCCCCTACCATGGATAAGGTATTGCGTTTGAAAGTAGGTCAAGTACATCTCAAAGAAAATATGGTTAAATTTGAAGAATTTTCAGTGAAATATCCAAGACATGTGATGCAAGAACTAAAAGATTATCTCTCTAAGAAGAAAAAGGAAGACCTAGTCTTCGTCAACATGCATGGAGCGCAAATCGAAAGAACCCATTTAAATAATTGTTTTAATCGCGCTTCTAGGAATTTACCTGACAATCAACGCATCACACCAAAAATGTTATTAGAATCGGATATAGCAAGAAGTGTTGCAGGTCAATCATGGCTTTATGCGGGAGAATCGATTCAGTGATTAGCGAACAGCAATACACCCCTTGTGACGAAAAATACCTACTCGGGACCTTGGCTTGCGTACATGGATCTGAACGTCGCACCCAAGAATGGATAAATAATGCAGCAATGTATCCGTACTAAAAGCAGAGAGGCGACCAGAAATCAGCATAGAGACTTTCGGCTGGGAAATGCCTAGCTTTTGAGCTACTTCTCTTTGGGAAAGGCCGCTCGCCTTAATCAGAGTCCCAACTTCAAGCAGTAGTTTTGCCCTAGCCATCAACTCATCTGACTGTTCCAAACCAAGATCAGCAAAAATATTGTCTGTAGTGATCTCAAAGTCTTTCTTTTTTTTAGTCATGAGTTTTTACCCTTTTTATGCTTCCATTCTTTATAAAGTTGCTCGGCTAATTTTAACCGAGAGCGAACGAGTTCCATTTCTTTTTTTGGTGTCGCAATACCGCTCTTGCTCTTCTTTTGAAAGGCGTGCAGTACAACAATCGCATCAGCAAACTTGACTGTGTAAACAGTTCGAAAGGTCCCTGCTCTGTGGTCCAGTTTTAACTCCATAACGCTGGCACCACCAAAACCGCTGAGAGTCTTGGCTATGTCGGGATAAGCGCCGGTCTGTGCTTGATAGAGACCGTATCCAAAATCCGTCACAACCTCAGCAGGCATCTCCATCAAGTCGCTTTTCGATGAGCCGACCCATAATACAGGCTTCTTTACCTTACTCATTCATTTCCCTTATTATATCAATATTGGTATAAATTATATACATAAATCGTGTTTTTTACAGATTTTCTCGCCCTTTGGGGAATAAGGCCTCCTCCTTAGAGACTTCACCATTGGTCAATTCTTCAATCTTCTTGGCAAGCTTTATACTGGGGTTCCGCCTTCCTCTAAGGATCTCCCCCAGGTGATTCCTAGAAATGCCTAGCGCCTTGGCAAATTCGGTCTGAGAAACTCTTCTGCGGAAGAGATATTCGTCTAAATCCATGAATAACCTCTATTTTATGTGTCTATTGTACTATTTTTTAATTGAAATACAAGCTTTTTCATACAGTTTGACACTTTTTCTGGATAAGAAATAGAGGAAATGCTACATTTTCAACACTAAATCAACTTAAAAGGAGAGTGTATGACACAAGAGATTATCAATGATCTTCAAGAAGTTCGAATGCTCGTCGATTCGCTTCTCAAAACCAAGCATTACCAGCGCTTAGGTGCTGAAGGGATCTTCGCCATTATACAAAAAGCAAAAGCCACTAATGTCAATCCATTAGACGCCCTAAACGGCGGCATGTACTACGTTCAAGGTAAGGTCGAAATGTCAGCATTTTTGATGAATCAGCTTATAAGACAAGCAGGCCATTCCATCTCTAAAGACGAGAAATCAAATGATACTGAATGCATCTTGCACGGAAAGCGAGCGGATACAGGTGACGCATGGACCGAGACTTTCTCCATCAACGATGCAAAGCGGGCTGGAATTTATCTAGAAGGCACTGGTTGGACCAAATATCCTCGGAACATGCTCTTTGCACGTGCGCTTTCTAACTTAGGTCGCATGCTTTTCCCCGATGTCATTAAAGGATGCTATGTCGAAGGAGAAATTGAGAATCCTTCTTATAACATGAGAGGAGGACACCAGGAGGTTGAACAGAGCTTAAAAAGCGATCCTCAGCTTAAAAAACGGCTCCTTCAATTTTTTGGGGTATCAAATATTGAAGAAATTCCACAAAGCCAATGGGGTCGTATTTCAAAAATTGTAACTGCAAAAGGAGAACAACATGCGCTTTCTTAACCTAGATCAAAACACAGCCGAATGGGAAAAATTCCGTTTAGAAAAAATTGGCAGTAGCGATGCCCCCATCATCATGGGAGTCTCTCCTTGGAAAACCCCTTTTCAATTATGGCTGGAAAAAAGAGGAGAAGCTCCAAAACCAGCAGCAAAGCCTCATATGCAACGAGGACATGAACTCGAAGAAAAAGCTCGACTCGCTTTTGAAAAGGCCACGGGAGTCGTTATATTCCCTCGTGTTGTCCAAAGCACAGTCCATGAGTGGATGATTGCGAGCCTGGATGGGATCGATATTGATCAAGCGATCTTGGTTGAAATAAAGTGCCCTGGGAAGGTGGATCAAGTTCTGGCTCATGAGGGAAAGGTCCCTGAGAAATATTATCCTCAACTCCAACATCAACTTGCTGCTACTGACCTTGATCTTGGATTCTATTATAGTTTTGATGGTAGTCAAGGCGTTCTCATTGAGGTAAAAAAAGATGAAGCCTACATCGACCAAATGCTTGAAAAAGAGGGGGCATTTTTCCAAAGTATGCAGTCAAATACACCCCCTCCCTTAACCGACCGCGACTATGAACAGAGGGAAGATAATATCTGGAGGGAAAAAGCCGAAAAATGGCGATATGTGCAAGAGAATCTCAAAAGCCTAGAATCAGAGGAAAAATATTTGCGCGAAGAACTTATCGCATTGGCCAATAGCAAAAGCTGTGAAGGTGGTGGTATCCGAGTGACCCTCTCGACGCGAAAAGGTGCTGTCGATTACAAATCCATCCCTCTTCTACAGGAAATAGACCTTGAGCCATATCGGAAAAAATCTTCAACTGTCTGGAGTATAAAAGCATTGTAAGCGATTTATTCTATGGGTAAATTTTCTTTGGAACTATAAATAAGATTTCTTACTAATTTCTTCTGATTTTCTGATTCAATCGAATAGAAGCCGTGCTTCGTATTTACTTCTTTCACTCTTTTCTTCCCTTTTTCTGTTTTGGGACCTGAACTTTTGCCTCCGTGCAATCTGCATTTTCCATTGGCCATGGCGGGCTGCCGGCATGGTCTATGGCCGTTTGTCCTGGCTTTTGCGCCGCATAATTTCTCGAACATGGGGTCTCTCCTTCATTTTTCTTTTCCCCTCCCCCTGGGAAATTAACCACCGCTTTATCGGCAAGTACACTATGTTGAACGACGATCTTCTGCTCTCCTCCTCGCCTAAAACGATTAAGAGCCTCTATCGTTTCATTATGGAGCCGCAGAAGCTTGATTGCTTTATTGACGTAATGCTCGCTATGGCAAAGCATATCGGCCGTAGCAGAACGTCTTAGATTGGTCATACCATGGGTAAATAGGGCATTAGCCTGAAGGGCGAGACGAGCCTCTATTGCATTCCTAGGACCAAAATCATGTAGGGTCTGCGCGATGATATTTAATGCATCATCTTCCTTTACAACCGGCCTAATTGTATTGGAACCCGTATCGATGATATTCGATGCAAGTTCTGTATCTTTGACCCCTGTGATCTCCTTCAACTTTTCAAAAAAAGCGTCTGCTTTGATTTCACCCTCTTTTAGCTTGAGGACGACATCATGCTCTTTCTCACTATGCCAAAATTTCATTGGAGTTGATTCGAGAACAGGTAACTTCTTAGGCTGTTTTTCTTTTTGTATTTCAGTCATTTTACTCTCCCTTCTTTTTCAAATTCGAAGTTAAAGATTTGAATTTTACCCGACATTCCTCTAGGGGAGGAAAGTTGTATTTTGATCCGCAACGAGTAAAAATTCGATCTACTATGGAGTAGAATATCTTACCACTTGTCCTCTCTCGAGGGAGTAGATCTTTTTTGATGCACCAACATTCAAAATCTATGTAGAGGGATTCGCAAAAAAATGGCCGTTGAGGCCATCCGCAAAGCCTCCCAACCTGCGGCTGAGAAGGTTCGATATGCCCTTCCGTCAAACAAATCAAAAGCCAATCGAGCACAAGTGTAATTTGATCAGAATCCACGGACGTCTCGGACGGGTATATGCTCCCCTCCTGCTGATTCAATGATAACATTTTTTCTTGAGAATTTTTCTCGCTTTCAGAATATACAAGAGTGGATTTTGGCCGTCCGAACCGTCCGAGTGTAATAGGCATTTTTTCCTCCTCCTTAATCCCCTAGTCGATCTCGTAATATTGCGACATGCATAAACCCTTTTTGGCTCCCTTCTCGCTTAATATCATTGCGCCTATTGATCTGAAACATCTCAAGCATGATATTTCTTATCTTATTCTCAAAAGCGGTTACAGATACTGCCTGCCAACCCCTACCTTCGCAAAAAATGTGATAGGCTTCCACAAGCTCAGGCACAGTGACAGAGTCGCCTTTCCTTTTCTCAACGCAGCTTTGCACAAAAGCGCGAATGGAATCGGATTCCGATAAAAGATCATCGATGCGGCGTTCCTGATTTTTTGATAACTGGATCCGTCCGTGAACCTTGAGCTCCTCGAGAAGATCAATGGCACCATCAATCATCCAGTTAAGAATCCCTGCTCCTTCATTAGTGACAAGATAGTCCGCGAAATTAGGAATGGGTTTTTTCGGAGGGAGCTGTTCGAATTCAATCATCAACATGCGCCTTTTCCATGCCCCTGCATCCGCATCCAAGCTTACATGTAGGCGTGCATTGCTAGTGATAATTACATTGAATTCTCCAACAATTTCGAAACGTCTCTTAAGATTTTTTTGCTCGGCGGACAATCTATCGCCTCCTACCAATGCTTTAAGTACACTCGCGCCTTTGCGATTGTTCAAAAAATCCCCTGGCACATCTTTTCCCGTCAAAAGCGTTTTACCAACAAATGAAGCAACCTCGAACCTCTCTGAGAGATGATTCACTTTAAGCTGAGCTACATTGTGTAGACCAATCACTCTTTCGATGATACTGGCTAACGTCGATTTTCCCCCTCCTGGAGTACCTGGGAGCAATAGAAAGGTTTGAGAAGGGTTATAACCCAATAAGCATTGACCACAGTATTTCTGCAAAAGTGCTGCATCTTCATCGGACATCGCTGCACCAATCAGTTCATCAAGGAATCGCGGACATTCTGCGTCAGGGTCTAAGATAATTTCTGACCGATTTCTGGAGTAATAATCAGGGCTAAACTCATGCAGTTGGTCGGGGTTTTCGTGTAACCGCAGCACTCCGTTACCCACATGGATAATTCCACGCTTGCGTTGAAAAACCCCTTCCTGCTCGATACTCCCTTTTAGGATACCCAACAATTGATTGAGTGTACGATCAGTGCGAGAGATTAATAATTCTCTGTAGCCGAAAAACTTAATGAGTCGCAAAAAGCTATTTCCCATATCAATTTTAACCCTCTCTTGAGTCTTATGAACCCACAAGCCTGTATCGGGTTGATATTCATAAAATGCCTTCTCATACGGCTCATGGAGAATCAATCGTTCATGCGCAAACTTGCTGGCAAAGAACATTTGATTGATCCCTTGCGGTTCTCCCTTATGGTTTAAGGGGATTGGGGTATCGTACATTTCCATCAGAGCATCGATTATTTTTTTCTCATCCTCAGGGAATTGGCTCGTATTCACGATGCTATGAACATGATCTACATATTCTTGACAGAATTGCTTATACGCTTTGTTGATGGTGTTTCTCTTTACTCCCATTGGCTTCAATGTTTTCTCTAACTCATTCAAAATAAAGTCTTTTTCAGATAAATTATCTTGATGCTGAGCGTGATAAGCCAAAAAATAGATTTCCTTATGCTTATCTTTATCAAAGGGAGAATCTTCAATTTCCTTCAAAAGAAGCTCCAAGGGTGTCTTAGCGGCTTCAATCTGCTTTTTAACTTCAGCTGTTTCTGAAACGGAATGCAGGTCATTAAAGTCAGTCCATCCAGCTTCCCTTTGGACCCCATCGGGGAAAATGGGGACAGCCACTTTACACTTATGCTCAATTGCCGCCCTAATCGCAGCACTGCGCCCTGGATTCTTTTCGGTCGCAAAATCATCATCAGCACAAATCACAATCTCGGAATGTGGGTATTTCTCGCGCAGCGCAGCTGCCACAGGCATCAAATTGCCACAATCAAAGGCAATGACAGTCGAGCAACCTAAAGCCTCAAAACATGAGCATCCTGTCGCATACCCTTCAACAATGAGGATGCGCGAACCATCTTGCAATTCTCCCAACACCATAAAATTGCCCTTCTTTTCTCCATCAGAAAGAAAAGTTTTATAAACCCGCTCTTCAGCTCCAACAGATATGAACTGCAAAGAACGGATTTCCCCCTCACTGTTGATGAGGGGGAGGATTAATGCAGGAAATTCTTGCGGATTATCCCCAAAACGGGCTCCTGCGGGAGAGATTTTTTTAAGCTGAGCGTAAGCGAGATGTTGGTCACTGGGAGCACTTATCGCGCTTTCTTCCCATATTTGCCTGGCTTTAAGAGCCACCTCCTCTCTTTTTTCCAAAAGTGCGCGCTCTGCCTGTTCTCGCCGTTCTTTGAGAGCAAGATGGAGTTCGTGTCTTTCTTTTTCATCGAGGTATTGATTGCGGCTATCCCAAGAGTAAAAAGCAAACTTGGCACCAGCACTCCAACTCCCGTAGACAACTACCAAGCAAAGATTATTTCTCGATGACACCCACTCAAAGCCAACATACCACTCATCAGGCTGATTTTTCTTGGTATCGGAAGAATAACGATGAATTTTTTCATCAAAAATTATCTCCTTATCACAAGCAAGCCCATTGGCTGCCATGTGGTTATGTAGTTCCTCGAGAATCGAATGTTTACAGTTTAATCCACTTTCATATATGTTTAAGTTATGCATAATGTTTGTTCCCCCTTTAAGGAATAAATGTTTAGCCATCATAGATTTGCCCTCTATGATGGTTTTTTATTTGTATCAATTTGCTGAGAGCGAAGAATTCTAAAAAATTCAGCCTCATCAACTAATATTCTTTTGTTTAAGCGAACAAAAGCAGTAGAGTATCCGAGCTCCTTTTGATGAAACCTGAGATACCTCAGCCCACTCACGGTGGGATAGGGGTGGTACTCCGGCCATTTTGTAATGGGGATATACCGCGTGTTAGGACGACTATCCTCGGTCATCTTCACCTCCATAGTCGTTAGCTTCCTCAACATCACCCGAAGTTTGTTGACGCAACCATTTTTGAAATCCGTCATAAGGAAAGCGGATATTCTTTTTGCTGAGTCGCAAATGAGGCGGGACATTTCCGCGCATTTTAATTGTGCGAAAGACATGTCCCGTATCTTCGTAAAGTCCCATTTGTACTAAATCCTCGGGTCTGAGAAATGTGATGTTGCAAATTTCTGATTCCATATCATTTTCTCCACGAAAAATGAGTTACGGTAAGTGATTCCATCTATAACGAATTATATCATATGTTGTAAAGAGAATTTAGATGCGGCATTTAGATGAAAAACTCTTCAAACAAGATGAAATGCTTTAATGAAACATAACTTGCTTTATCTGAATATATTGCGAGACCTATAGATTCTTAGTTCTGTTTTTGAGTGCAAAACCAATCTCGAGCACCCAACAAAAAAGCACCGGCACAACAATCACGCTTAGGATAGCGATAAACATACCACCAAAAGAAGGAATTGCCATAGGAACCATCACATCAGCACCTCTCCCTGTTGAAGAGAGTACGGGGAGCAATGCTAGAATGGTCGTTGCCGAGGTCATAATAACGGGGCGGATTCTGCGTATAGCGCCGACCATCACCGATTCCCGAATTGCCTCAATCGAATCGGGGTTCTTTTCTTTTTGGGTTTGATCAATGCAAGTAGCCATGATGACTCCATTATCTGTTGCCACTCCAAAAAGAACGAGAAAACCGACCCACACAGCAACACTTAAATTAACTGGGTGGATTTGGAATAAATCTCTCATTGAAGTTCCGAAGATACTGAAGTTAAGGAACCAACTCTCTCCATAAAACCACATTAAGGAAAAGCCTCCAGCCCAGGCGATAACAATTCCACTGAAAACAATAAGAGAGGTGACAAATGATTTAAATTGAAAATAGAGAATCAACAAAATGATAAAAAGGGCAAGCGGAAGAATCACGGCCAATTTTTTTTGCGCTCGAATTTGATTTTCATAAGTGCCTGAGAATGTATAAGAGACCCCTTGAGGGACTTTAAGTTCTCCATCATCGATTTTCTTCTTCAAATACCTTTGAGCCTCTTCAATGACATCCACTTCCGCATATTGGGGCAATTTATCAAATAAGACATACCCCACAAGAAAAGTATCTTCGCTTTTAATCACTTGAGGGCCTCTTACATAGCGAATTTTAGCAAGTTGTGTAAGAGGAATCTGTTCACCCGAGCGTGTGGTGAAAAGGACCCGATTCATCTCCTCAATATTATCCCGAAGTTCTCTAAAATAACGTACCTGAACGGGAAAGCGTTCTCTTCCTTCAACTGTCGTTGTCGTTTTCATCCCCCCTATCGCTATTTGTATGGAGTTTTGGACTTCATTGACCATTAGCCCATAACGCGCCACCTCTTCTCGATCGATTTCAATCTCAAGATATGGCTTCCCTACAATCCGATCGGCAATCACGGCGGGCGCATAGACAGAGGGAATTTCCTTTAAGTATTTCTCCAATTTCAAGCCAAAGGCTTCAATCGTTTCAAGGTCAGGTCCTCTGACTTTAATCCCCATCGGAGCACGCATGCCTGACTGCAACATCACAATACGCGCTGCAATGGGTTGAAGTTTGGGTGATGTCGTTACTCCTGTAAGTTGTCCTGCTTCCGTGATTGCATTCCAAATATCCTCGGAACTATTAACTCCCTTCCAGGCTTCTCTACCTTTGTTCAGTGTTGGATTTAGAGGGGGGCGCCACAAGCGAAAAGGAATCCCATTTTTATCGGGGATTAAATCACCCTCTTTATTTCTCTCAAATTTTCCCGAAACATAATACGGCTTTCCATCGGGAGCTAAAATAGGCTCTCCTTCAAGATTGCGAAAATAATCGGTGCCTTTGGGGTCGAATTTAAACCGCACGCGTCGGCCATTCGCATCTTCAAAATACTTGGGATAATAATTGATAACTGTTTCAAACATGGAAATAGGAGCAGGATCGATTGGTGTATCCGCTCTACCCCATTTTCCAACGACTTCACTCACTTCAGGGATCATGGTAAAGGCCATATTTTGCTCTTTGATAATCCCTTCCACCTCTCCAGTCCCTGCATGAGGCATTGTAATCGGCATATACAGGTAAGAGCCTTCATCAAGAGGAGGCATAAATTCTTTCCCAAAACCAGGGAAAACGGAAGAAAGTTTTTTCACGACAAATGATTTGCGTATCGCTGAAGGAAATGATTCTGTCACTTTAGGAATGCCAATCCAAGCGATTACCCCAAAACAAGTAAGGGTAAGAGGAAGGAGCAAACTTAACCCTTTATTTGCTAAGCTCCATTTCAATATGGTAGGATAGATCCATTGGATGACCTTGAATACGAGGAGAAAGCCGCCCAAAAGGAAGGCAACGAAAATCAAATTTCTGAAAAATCCTTTTTCAGGGCCAAGAGGTAGCCAATAGTTGGTGAGAACAAAACCGACTAAGACGATGATAAAAATATTGGCAACAATGCTGACAGTTTTTCTCCAATTCTCTGGTATTTGGGGGGAAAAGAAGGCGTATATGCCTAACACACAGAATAAGACGCCAATCCACCATTTAATCCAAATCGCAACCAAAATCCCACCAAGAAAAAGTAGAGAGCTCATCACTATTCTCAATACTTTTGGCCAGCGAGAATACTCTTCTCTTCTCGTAAAAAGTACTTGAGCCAAAGGTGGGAGAATGAAGAGTGCTGTAAAAATGGATGCCACAAGGACAAAGGTTTTTGTGAAAGCAAGTGGCTTAAAGAGTCTCCCTTCGGGGCCAATCATCGTGAAGACAGGGAGAAAGCTCACAATTGTTGTAGCAGCCGCAGTTAACACAGCGCTTCCCACCTCGGTTGTGGCTTTGTAAACAAACGTCAATCGGTTGGTCTCTTTGGAAGTTTGCATAAAGCTTAAAATATTTTCGCAGATGAAAATTCCCATTGAGACAATCGCACCAATCGCAATCGCAATCCCCGATAAAGAGACAATATTTGCCTCAACATTAAAAAACTTCATGATAATGAAAGTGATAAGAACCGATATAGGGAGCATAAAGGAGATCAGCAAAGAGCTACGCAGATGCATGATTCCGACAAGCACAACGATAATGGTGACCAAAATCTCCTCTGTGAGTGCTGTGTCTAATGTTCCCAATGTCTCATAGATCAAACCTGTGCGATCGTAATAAGGAACAATTGTCATTTGGCTCTTTGTTCCATCAGATAGCTCTTTAGAGGGAAGTCCCGCAGAAATTTCTTGGATTTTTTTCTTTACGTTCTTGATAACCTGAAGGCTGTTTTCACCATATCTTGCGATGACAATCCCCCCAACTACTTCTGCTCCTTCTTTATTTAAGGCTCCTCTTCGAATAAAGGGACCAAAGCTGACAACTCCAACATCCTTAACCCGAACAGGAAGATTGTCTGTGGCCTTGATGACAGCATTCTCCACATCCTCTAGGGATTTAATAAAACCAATGCCGCGAATAAAATATTCCACTTGGTTGATTTCAATTGTGCGAGCTCCTACGTCTAAGTTCGACATTTTCACGGCACGGAAAACATCTTCGATGCTAATTTTGTAATAGCGCAAAGCATCGGGGTCTACATCGATGAAGTAGGTTTTGACATAGCCTCCGATTGAAGCGACGTCACTTACACCCCCCGAACTTAAAAGTGCATAGCGCACATACCAATCTTGAACGGTTCTCAGCTCATCTAAATCCCATCCACCTGTGGGATTTCCCTTGGGATCTCGCCCTTCAATCGTGTACCAGAAAATCTGACCAAGAGCGGTTGCATCGGGGCCTAAAACGGGCTGCACTTCTTCGGGAAGTGTTCCGCTAGGAAGGCTATTGATTTTCTCGAGGATCCGTGAGCGGCACCAATAAAAATCGATCTTATCTTCAAATACGATATTGATTGTCGAAAAACCAAAAAAGGAATAGCTACGGATTGTTCTCACTCCAGGTATCCCTAAAAGTGCCGTTGTGAGAGGATAAGTGATCTGATCCTCAACATCCTGAGGTGATCTGCCCGTCCACTCAGTAAAGACAATCTGCAAATTGTCGCTGATGTCGGGAATTGCATCGACCCCAATAGGATCCCTTGGCAAATTTCCTGTCTTCCAATCGAAGGGAGCAACCGCAATTCCCCAAATCACAATTAAAATGGTGACGAGAAAAACGACGAGTTTTTGTTCTAGACAAGAGCGGATCAAGCGATTGAGCAAAACTTATTCTCCCGGCAGATTTTCAAAAATAACATTAGGTTTAGTCGCCGGATTCATCATGCTCGGCTTCGCTTGAATTTGCATCGCGCTGTCGATTTTAAAGTTCCCATTCGTCACAACTCTTTCTCCTTCATTGAGTCCCTCTTCTACGATATAGAAATCGCCTGCTTTGGGTCCTAATGTAATCACACGTCCTTCATAAGTCCCTGGCTTATCGAGTTTTTCGATGTATACGACGGCTCTTTTTCCCGTGATCAAAGGAGCAGAGGCAGGAATAACTATAGGCATTTGATTTTGATATTCTGAGACATAAGTCTGTTGAAGTGCTTGAACAAACATACCTGGTTTGAGCAGATTTTGTTTATTCGACACATCAATCCGCACTCTGACTGTTCGCGTTTTTTCGTTGACCATAGGATCGATATAGGAAACAGTACCTTTAAAGTCTTGACCAGGAAAAGCTTCTACTTGAAAAGCTACTTCTTTGCCTAATTTAATCCACTGAAGATCCGATTCATAAGCCTCACAGATCAGCCAAAGAGCAGTTAGATCGGCTATCGCATAGAGAGATTCTCCAGTTTTGACATAAACACCTTCTCGAATTTTCAAATCAATGACTGTTCCACCCAATGGGGCGTGGAGCGTTAAATGATCTGATGGAATCCCGCGATCTAGAATCTCGCTGATCTGCTTATCAGTGATCCCCAAAAGGCGTAATTTTTGATAGGATGCGGACTCACCAAGTTGAGAGCTTCTTTTTATAAAGGCGAGCGTACTTTCATTAATGTCCTTCAAAATTCTCTTAGACTCGATGAGTTCGGATTGGGCTGTAATCAATTCGGGGCTATAAATAAGAGCCATCGCTTGCCCTTCGTCTACCTGGCTACCCAAATAATCGACATAAAGAGCGTCGATCCTTCCCGCAACCCATGCCGCGATTCTAGCAAGACGCGTTTCATCATAATCGATTGTTCCGTAGAAAGGAGTTGTAATCGTGACAGGTTTTCTCATAACCTCTGAGACTTCGATTTGTGCGAGGATTTGCGCTTTTTTCGAAAGAGTGATTTCTGGGATTGCACCAATTTCAGGGGCTTTCATCACCCCATGTTCCATTTGCGACATTTGAGGCTTTTTTTCCTCTTGAATCCCATCTCCATTGCTAGTTGCGCAAAGTAAGTAACCGCCGGCAAAAGCAGCAAGAATACAAACGCCACTAATAATCCAACACTTTCCTTTCTTCATCTTCTTTGACATATGGGGTTCGGGAGACATGCATTTACCTGCCATTCTTGTGCGGTTAAAAATTCTACTTCAGAAACTTGGATCGCTTGATCCGCAAGAGAACGCTCATAAGCCAACTCAAGTTCCAAAAGAGTGCGCTCGGCATCGATTAAATCGATAAAGTTCTTTCTCTCAGTTGTAAAAGCCTCCAAAATAACAGCTAAAGATTCTTTAGCCTTGGGGACTAGAGCTTGTCCATAGAGGTCAATTTTTCTTTGAGCATCTCGGTATTTGTAAAGAGCAAGCTCAAGGTCAGCGGATAAATTTTCTTCCTTTCCACGTCGACCCTCTACAGCTGAATCTAAGCGTTTTTTAGCTTTTCTCACCGCCGCACGTCGATTCTCTTGCCATAATGGGACGTTAATAGAAACAGATGCACTCCAAGGCGCCTTTCCACTATTAAAAACTCCAGGAGAACGAGCTTCGCCAATGCGAATCGTTTCGACTCCAAAGGTGAAGTCAGGGTAAAATTCCTTTTTTGCCAATCGAATAGCCACTTCTTCACTCTTTGCCATAAAGTCAAAGGCGACAAGGCGAGGATTATTTTCTTTGAGCGACAAAGCAAGACTCTCATCAGGGCAAGGAATTTCGATAACGGGGATAGTGCAGGGCATTGGTAGAGGATATGTGACAGGCAAGTTCATGGCCGCATTCAATTTGGCAGCTAGGGGCTTTTTTAAGTCTTCCAGGCTACGTAGTCGATCCTCAACCTTGCCAAGCTCCACCTGGGAACGGATGACATCGGCAAAAGCAACATCACTTGCAGAATAGCCGCTCCTCGCAACTTCATCAACGTAACGCAAAATATCCAAGATTTCTTTTGTAACGCCAATAGATCTACAAAGATATGCATATTCATAATAGGATTTTTTAACATTTAAAACAGTTTCCAAAAGTAATTGATCAAATCGGGTTTTTAAAACCAAAGCTTCTTGTTCGGCTTTTTCTCCTTTTAAACGTAATTTCCCCATCCAGGGAAATGTTTGTGTGAGTGCATACGAGGTCTTCATGGGACCTGAGCGAGTTTCTACCGGAACGATGAAATAGCGAAATGTAAAACGAGGATCAGGAAGGACATCGACTTCAAGGATCACTTCTAAAGCAGCTTTCCATTGGTCAAAAGCTGCGACGAGTTCTTGGTTATTTGAAGCAGCAATGATTACATAATCACTCAAAGTGGCATGTTCTGGAGGATATTCCAAGCAATAGTCATAAGGATCATCAATACAATTACCATGGGTTGAAGAAAAGGCAATGACCATAGAGAATATCGCCGCAAAAAAGATTTTTAGGTTGATGCTCACGATTTTCCATTCTCCGTCCGCTCAAATTCATGGCAATTGTTCGTCTCGTGTGTTCAAGCGCAACATGCCTTGCAGCATTCTTTGCATTTTTCTGCACATTGTCGGCAAACATCAGCGCACTCTTGGCATAAAGCATCTTCGTGTTTTTCACACTCTTTAGCACACGCTTCGCATGCAGAAACACATAGAGTTAAAAACTCTCCCCCTATTTTACTCCCTCTTGAACAGACTCGAATGCAAGCACTACATGCATCAGCGCAGGTTAAGCAAGCCTTTAGGCATTCCGCATGATCGGGCATCTTTGCGCAACATTCAAACGCACATCTCTCACAAGCAGTGATGCACTGCAAACAATTATCAAAACATTCAGGCATTTTCATAAACTTTTCTCCCATCTTTACTCGTTCCTATAACAAAAATTTTAAATAATACACAAGGAGCTTTCTTTCAAAGGAAATATGCCTTTGCGACGTACTGTTGCAACATGCGCTGTGTATTAAAAAAAGAGCCATTCAAAGAAATGCAATGTCGCATGACATTTATAAATCGACTTCGGTCATAGAAAGTGGGAATGACAACATGTTCCAGCTTATCATAAAGTGCCCTTGCATCTGATGCATCTGTAGCCGCAGTTTCATTTTGCGGGCTTTCACCAAATGCCCATCCTGTAATGTTCTCGATGCAACCTTCGACCCACCAGCCGTCGAGTATGCTAAGCATGGGGATTCCATTCAATGCAGCTTTCATCCCGCTTGTACCTGAAGCTTCCATAGGGGTTTGGGGCGTATTGAGCCAAATATCTACTCCTGAAACCAGTTTTTGAGCCATCTCAAAGTCATAGTTTTCAAGATATACCACCTTAATTGACTGTCTCAATAATTCCTTTGCTTTAAAAATACGTTTGATCACCTCTTTGCCTGGTTGATCTTGAGGATGCGCTTTACCTGCGTAGATGATTTGAATAGGTCCAGCTTTATCGACTAATTCCTTAAGTTTCGCTATATCGCGGAAGAGAAGATCACCTCGTTTATAGGTAGCCGAGCGTCTTGCAAAACCAATAGTTAGGACATTGAAGTCTAGCCCCTCATTTGCTTCTCGATTCACATATTCAATCAGCATCTTTTTCTGAGTAAAATGCGCATTCCAAATTTCGGGACTCGGGATACTCAGCGCAGATCGTAAACTGAAGTTGTCTTCCCTCCACCCAGGAATATGTTTATCGTATAACTCTTGAAACGATGAAGATACCCATGTCGCTGCATGAACACCATTTGTGATGGAATCAATGGTATATTTAGCAAACATGAGATGGGAAATTTCTTTATGCCGCTTTGCGACCCCGTTTACATAATGACTGAGATTGAGAGCCAAATAGGTCGTATTTAAAACCCCCTCACAACAAAATACCTCTTTCATATTGAAAATCTCTTCACGTCGTAGCACTTTTGCAACCATGTCTAGAGGGAATTTATCGTGACCTGCTGCTACGGGGGTATGAGTCGTGAAAACACACTGATTTTTAACAATTTCAACCTCTTCATGAGTGAACATTTCCTTTTTTGCCTGCCTTGCTGCCTCATCTAGCAGTTCAAGTGTTAAAAGACTAGCATGCCCCTCATTCATGTGGAATCTTCTAATTTGATTGTAACCCAGAGAGCGCAACATTCTGACGCCTCCAATCCCCAATACAATCTCCTGGCAAAATCGATAATAATGATCCCCTCCATAAAGAAAATGAGTCAACGTTCTGTCCCATGCGCTGTTTTCAGGCAAATCGGTATCCAATAAATAGACAGGGATACTATACCCTTCTTCACTTTTCATAAGGTATTGCCAAGCTCTTACTTGAATCTTTCTCCCCTCAACACTCACTTCGATTCTCTGAGGGAGTTCGTGTAAAAAATCCGAGACAATCCATTCCACGGGCATTTCGCTTTGCGTGCCCTGAGGGTTTAGCTTTTGATAGAAGTATCCTTTACGATAAAGAAGGGTAACTGCCACAAAGGGCAACCGCAGATCAGCAGCAGAGCGAAGCATATCGCCGGCTAAAACGCCTAACCCTCCGCTATAGGTAGGAAGTCCCTCTTCAAGAGCAATTTCCATTGAAAAGTAGGCGATCGTATCGCTATCTATTACCATTTTCCAGACTACCATTCATGAAGTATTTCATCATGTGTGTATCAAATATTTTTAAAAAAGGCCAGCTTAAGGCAGAAGGTGAAAAAGTCCAAAAGTCATCTCTCCACCTAAGTAGCCCGTAGCAGTTACAAGAATGGCAAGCAACGACAGAGAAATTGCATAGGCCGTTACACCGATTTTTTTTCGTAACTGAAGTTCTTTGAAGCAGACTGTGACAATCGCCAATCCAGCTGTAGATAACCCGAGAAAGCGGTGCCACCAAAAGACTAGGGAGAGAGTTTCATTATAGCTCACTTCATATCCGTATGCTAGTCCAAGAAGTACTGTGGGTAGCGCAGTGATGGCTGCTGCGATAATCATGAATCGAGCTGCCTGTGCAAAAATCGGAGAACGGCTTTTCATGCCTAACAGCTCGGCGATAACCGTCATAATGATTAAAGCTATGGGAAAATGCAAAGCTATGGGATGAAAGTTTCCAATCCATTTGATCCATTTTTCATAATCCCATCTTCCATCTGCCGATAAATGCGCACCTTTTTCATGGGCGTGGAGATGCAGAGAAGATGAAATAAATGAATGCCACAAGAAACTTATTTTCAATAAAATCTCCTATTCAATGAACTTCGCAACAAGCTTCAGTCAACTCATCTGCATGTTTAAAAGCATGATACGCCTTTAAGCACCACATCTCTCCTACACATCCTCCCATTGTTGAGCCAACAGCCAAAAGTTCTCCCAACTCTTCTTCTGTAAGCCCCATCTCTTTGGCTTTTACTGCGTAGTATTTTAGACAGGGGTCACATTTTGCACTGATTGACCAAACAAGCGCCATGGCTGCTTTGATTTTAGAGGATAGGATTCCCTCGGAGAAGATTATATCCTGTCGCATTTTTAAGATTGCTGAAGCAGACTTTTTTGATGCCTTAAAAAAATCCTTCATAGAATCGAGAGCTGGATCTAGTGGATTTTGTTTTGAATTGGGCATGTTAGCCTCCTTGTGTACTTCTTTATCAAAGATGAGCCTGAATAGCCGGTTGGTCAGGAAAATCCCTATCCCGCACAATAACTGCTATTCTGTAAAATCCACCTAATGGCTTCGTTAATATTCCGCTTAATTTACCTTCTAATGATTCATAATGGATAATTTTTAAATCTGAAACATTATGAAGAATGATGCTGAGATTTCTGTTAATATCAGCAAAAATGCATCGGGTAAAAATGTTGAGAATTTTCCTTCTCCACGTTATCGAGACAGCGTCATCGACCAGTTTGTCAAACACGACTATCTTTCCACCTTGAGAAAGGACCCGTTCCGCTTCTTCCAGAGCAAGTGATGGATTTGGAATTGAAGCAATCGATAAAGGGAAATAGATTTTATCAAACCTTTCATCTGTGAAAGGCAAATTTTGAGCATCTCCGACAAAACAATTATCTTCTGGAATATCAAGTTGTTGTGCTTTAATTTTGCATTGTCGCACCATTTGTGGAGAAAAATCGAACGCTTTTAATGCTGCTCTATTTGTCTGTTCTGGTAAACATTCGAAATCTAGGCCACTTCCTTCACCAACAAGCAAGACCGTGTCCCGAGACTGGATGTCTAGTAATTCAAAGGCTCTCACTCGGCCAGGCTTAAATCCACTGACAATGTTATCCCAAACAGTGTATGCCATAATTTGGTAACAGCTATCCTGAATCCATTGTGAAAATCGGCTCCAATAACTAGCATCCCGCTGAGAAGAACTGCTTCCTTCAGTTCTGCTTGAAGTTGATGCTAAATGTTCATAACCCTCACTCTCATGACGACGACGTAATTCACTTGTTGACATCTTCTTTTCTCCCCTTTATTTCTCATTCCAAATATCTTTCTGAGGAAGCAGAATAGAAAAATTTGGATTCTTATCAAAGAATAATGTGGATAGGAAGCTTTTCAAAGTTTTAATTTTCTTAATCTCAATGCATTGAGAACGACGGAAACCGAGCTAAGACTCATTGCTAAAGCAGCAATAATGGGGTTTAAAAGTAGTCCGGTGAATGGGAAAAGAATGCCTGCTGCAATCGGCACACCAGCAGCATTATAGATGAACGCAAAAAAAAGATTTTGACGAATGTTTCTCATAGTACGGCGGCTCAAATTGATGACCCGAGCGATTCCTTTTAAATCTCCTTTGACCAATGTAACTTCAGCACTCTCCATAGCAACATCTGTTCCTGAACCCATGGCAATTCCTACATCAGCAGCCGCAAGAGCAGGAGCGTCATTAATGCCATCACCTGCCATGGCAACAAGCCCATTTTTCCCTTTCAACTCTTTTACAAAGTTCTGTTTTTGATCGGGAGCTACCTCTCCATGAAATTCATCGATATTCAGTGTTTCAGCAACCGTGCGAGCAGTTCTGGGGTTATCCCCAGAGAGCATAATGATTTTCAATCCACCATGATGAAGCTCCTGAATTGCAGAAGGCGTAGAGGCTTTAACAGGATCACTAATCGTCATCAAACCCGCAACTTTCCGTTCAATCGTGATAAAGATAACTGTTTGGCCTTGGTTGCGAAACTCTTCTGCTTTATCAGATAAAACTTTTTCATCTAATGCCTTCCCGATAAAAATCTCATGATCTTCAACAATTCCTCTTACTCCTTTTCCAGTAACTGAGTGAAATTCTCTTACATTTGGTAGGGTAAGATTTTTTTCTTTTGCACCTTGAACAATCGCTTTTGCAAGAGGATGTTCACTATTTTGTTCCACAGCGGCAGCAAAGCGAAGAAGTTCTTCCTCTTTCCATTGACCCGTAGAGACGATTTGATTGAGTTTGGGCTTTCCTTCTGTCAAAGTGCCTGTTTTATCAACAGCAATCGTGCGTACGTTTTCCAGTTTTTCCAATGCTTCTGCATTTTTTATGAGAACACCTGCCTCTGCTCCTTTTCCCATGCCAACCATAATAGACATGGGCGTTGCCAGCCCGAGAGCACAGGGGCATGCTATAATGAGAACGGACACGGCGTTTACGATTGCATAGGAAATAGAGGGTGCAGGACCCCAAAAAAACCATACAAAAAAAGATAGAATTGCGATACCGACTACCGCCGGGACGAAATAACTCGAAACCTTGTCCACCAAACCTTGGATAGGTGCACGACTTCTCTGGGCTTCAGCAACCATCTCAATAATTCGCGCGAGTAACGTCTCGCTACCAATTTTTTCAGCTATCATTAGAAAACTGCCAGTTTGATTGATTGTTCCCCCAGTTACTGGATCATTTTCTCCTTTCTCAACGGGGATAGGTTCTCCTGTCATCATCGATTCATCCAGCGAGCTACGTCCCTCCTTAATTTTACCATCTACAGGCACTTTTTCTCCTGGGCGCACCTTCAATATATCTCCTACCTGCACTTGGTCTATTGGAATTTCTTTTTCTTCCCCATTTTTCACTAGCCAAGCGGTTTTAGCAGCTCGACCTAACAACAGCTTGATAGCCAAATTGGTTTTCGATCGCGCTTTAATCTCTAGAACTTGTCCCAACAGAACTAACACGGTGATAATCGCTGCTACTTCGAAATAGATGCCAACTGTCCCCTCATGTAGGAATTCTCGCGGGAATGCTCCAGGAAATATTAAAGCAAAAGTACTGTAGAAAAAGGCTGTTGCAATCCCGAGAGCAATCAGAGAGAACATATTTAGGTTGAGATTTTTTACTGATAACCAAGCTCTTTTAAAAAAGGGCCATCCTGCCCAAAAAACTACGGGAATGCTCAAAACGAATTGCAACCACCGAGAAAGTGTTGGGTTTATCAAAACTTTTAAATACGGTCCTACCATGGCAAGTAGCAGCACTGGAACCGCAAAAATGAATCCAATCCAAAAACGTCTCAGCATATCGAGATACTCTGGATTTTTTTCTTCGGTGGGCTGCTGCGGTTCTAAATCCATACCACAGATGGGGCATTGTCCAGGCGCATTTCTCTGGATTTCAGGATGCATGGGACAAGTATAGATTGAAGACTCTGCTGCTGGAGCCTTTTCCAATGCCATCCCACATTTTTCGCATGTACCAGGAGCATCATTTTGCATTTCGGGATGCATTGGACACGCATAGACCTTAGATTTATCTAAATGAGGTTGAACTTTTTCTGCTTGCAACATGCCAATTAAAAAATATGTTTGTTTCTATTTCAAAAACAGGGTCTCTTCGATACATATCGGACGTTTCGGACGACCATATGTCATCTCCTTCCTATTTACGCGAATAAAAAATTTTTCGAAAATATTTTCATCGCTAACAAAAATAAAGAAGAAAGAGGGCGTCCGACCCGTCCGAAATATTACAAACAGCTATCTCTATCTCTTTGGGGGAATAGTGGGGGAGTTAAAATTAAAAAATGACAAAAAGTCATAACAAGTCCAAATAAGAAGAAATACACAAACCGCTTATTTTCAGAGTGACTACTTGTTATAGCTTGTTGTCATTTATGAATTACAACGGACTCATAACCCGTAGGTCGCAGGTTCAAGTCCTGCTTGCCCCACTCTTTTACACATATGTGTGAGAGTGTTTTACGAAATCACGACGCTTCTTGAAAGCGTCCATTTCCCACCAACGGTGCACAAACGGTGCAGTGAAAAACTGTTTTAACCGGCACTATCCAACTTAAAATCAAATCTATGATATAAGGTTGGATCTATGGCATCAATTTACAAAAGAAAACTCAAAGGCGGAAAAAATTTCACATGGCGGGCGGTTGTTCGCATCAAGGGCTACCCTGTTGTCTGCGAAACGTTCGAGCGCAAGCAAGAAGCCGAGGATTGGGGAGTCAGGATTGAACGGCAAATTAAAGCCGGCAAGTTCAAATTCGACCAGCATAAGCAGCAATATACTTATAATGAATTGGTAGAGCGATTCATTCGCGATGGAGCCTTGGAGCATCATCGCTCGGCAAAAGACACCCTCCGCCATCTGAATTACTGGAAAAAGCAACTCGGCGGCTATAGCCTTGTCCACCTCTCCACTGATAAGATCGGCAAAGAGCGATTGCAGCTTATCGAATCCCCATCTATGCGGGGAAAGCCGCGCAGTATGGCTACTGTCAATCGCTATATGGCAAGCCTCTCTGCTACTTTAACCTATGCTGCTAGGCAACTCCGATGGATTAACGAAAATCCTTGTCTCAACTTAAAAAAGCTCAAAGAAAACTCTGGACGCGATCGGGTTCTGGCAGAGGAAGAGATCTCTCGGCTGCTTGTTTCAGCTCGCCAGAGCAAATCTCCTTATCTCTATTGCATTATCCTCATTTCCCTAACTACAGGAGCTCGCCAAGGAGAAATTCTCAATCTCGAATGGAGACATGTCGACTTCGATAATAAGATTGCCTACATCAAAGAAAGTAAAAATGGGCGTCCTCGCAGCATCGCTCTCTGCGAACCCGTTATCGAGGAGCTTAGGCAGCTCCGCGAAAAACGCGACCCCCTCAAACCCCTTGTCTTTGCAAGCAAAACCGCCTTTGGGAAGGTCGACATCAAAAAGGCCTGGCAACAGGCTCTTAAAAGGGCGAATATCTCTAACTGCCGCGCACACGACATGCGG
Source organism: Chlamydiia bacterium (assembly GCA_020440555.1). Taxonomy (GTDB): domain Bacteria; phylum Chlamydiota; class Chlamydiia; order Chlamydiales; family JAAKFR01; genus JAGRNW01. The sequence goes on along the minus strand of JAGRNW010000004.1, from coordinate 2,203 downwards.
CATACTTTTTGCACCTATGCCGCCGCCAAAGGAGCCTCTAACCTCCAACTCCAAACAGCTACAGGACATCGCACCCTCAATATGCTCCTCCACTACACCCATATGGATGTGGAAGTTACCAAACAATTCAGCAACCAAATCTCAGACCAGATTCTGAAAGGAGAATCTTCATGACTCTTGATACCCGCCAGTCCGATTTAGCATCTCTTCAAGTTGATCGCTTGATGAGTGAACTACGGCAAATGATCGACCAAACCCGAGAATCTATTGCAACAACGGTTAATGCCAAGTTGACAATGCTCTACTGGCAAATAGGCAATCGAATTTACAAAGAAATTTTGAATGAGGATCGGGCCGCCTATGGAAAAGCTATTGTGGTCTCTGTATCCCAACAGCTAACAACAGAATACGGAAAATCCTTCAATGAGAAAAACTTGCGTCGGATGATCCAATTTGCAGAGATTTTCTCCGATCCTGAGATTGTCGTATCGCTGATACGACATTTGAGCTGGACCCATTTTATTGCCCTTATACCTATTAAAGATGCTATCAAGAGAGATTTTTATGCTGAAATGTGCAGGTTGGAACGATGGAATGTAAAAACACTCCGAAAAAAGATCGACTCCATGCTCTTTGAGAGAACTGCCCTTTCGAAAAAACCGGACTCCTTGATCCGAGCCGAAGTAAATTCTTTGCGGGAAGAGGATCGCCTCTCCCCTGACCTTGTCTTTCGCGATCCCTATTTTCTCGATTTTTTGAAACTTAACGATCGCTATTTCGAAAGAGATATCGAAGATGCCATCATGCGAGAACTTGAGCAGTTTCTCTTGGAAATTGGTACAGGCTTCTGCTTCCTGGCGAGACAAAAGCGGATCACCGTTGATAATGTCGACTTCTACATCGATCTTCTTTTTTTTCATAGAGATCTTAACCGTCTTGTCGTTATCGAACTCAAACTTGGGGATTTCAAACCTGAACATAAAGGTCAATTGGAACTCTACCTTCGTTGGTTGGATAAATACGAACGCCGTCCTTCGGAGTTAGCCCCAATGGGACTGCTTCTTTGTACCGGAAAAAATCAAGAGCAGATTGAGCTGTTAGAACTGGGGCAAGCTGGCATACATGTCGCCGAATATCTCACCGTATTGCCTCCCAAGGAAGTATTAAAGGATGAATTGCACAAAGCTGTTGAACAAGCGCGTAAGAGATTACAAGCTGATTCTGAAAAAGAGGAAGAGATTTGAAGTACAATTTAGAACCAGCCAAAGAAGTTCTCCGCGCTTTTCTCGCAGAAATTGAAAAGGTCAAAGCAATCCGTAAGAGTATATCTGCTCCCCAGACTGCACTTTCTTTCACGGTCAAAGATAAGTCGCCAGTGTTTGACGCATCAGAATTTACACCCGCTCCCGATTCTTATTGGGAAAAGGAAGACGCCTATATCTGGCTCTATGCTGATGCCTGGGAATTTCGATCTTTTATGCATAGACCAAAGCCAAACCCGATCCCTAAATATTATTCTCAACCTGCTTTACCTGTGTATCAACAATGGCGACAAGAAGAAAAAGAGGTATTTTATAGGCAATGCGAACAGATCCCTCCTCCTGCTGATGGGATCTCCCTTGCTGATTATTTGCAGCAGCTTGCCTCTTTTATATCCGAAGAGAATGAGCATAGGGATGTTTGGGTGGAGTCTCTCCGCTGCTTTTTACAGTTTTTAAGAGAAGATACCGAATTAGACCAGAAGGGACTTATGGAAATTCTCTTTCCCAGCAAAGCAAGCTGCAAAGGCATGGAACTTCGAAAAAACCACTCACTGCAACGTAAGGGGAAAAAAATCGAGACAGTCGAATGTCGCTCTATTTTACGCAGAATCGAAGATACGGTATATCCTATTGATATTCTGGCAGCTTCAGAAATCCTAATGCATCTCTCTGCGACAGTTCTTGAAGGTCGACCTAATTCCCAGCGCTCAGCAGCAGAAGCTTTAGGATTTGCTTGGCTATGCCATGCTGTCGGTTGCTATCGCTTAGTGACAAGAGAGAATCTTGTATTTTCTACCGAGCTCGACAGCTTTAGGTCTCTTGATTAGGAGGTATAACCGAAAGTTGTGTCCAGGAAAAATAAATTGAGCGTATCCTCGAAAATTTAAACTAAAAATAAATCTTCAAAAAAGGAGTACGCTCATGAAACAGGATCTCATTTT
>JAGRNW010000049.1 GCA_020440555.1 Chlamydiia bacterium | reverse complement strand
TTACGAGTCTAAAAAGCACAAGAGGTGCAAGCAAACTCCTCTGAATCCGAGGGAGAAAAACCCAAAACTCAGGTTAAAAAGACCACTCTGATTTGCCCATCATCATTGATGATGGCAAACTAGAATTTCTTCAAACCAAAACTTTTTTAACCCACTTTGGTATGAAATGCACGTTGTTAGCGCACGACAATAATCGAACTTTATTCATATTAATGCTCTAATAAAAAAATCCTCAAAGGGAAAATGAGCAATGAGTTCCTTTTCAGTCCTAGGAAAGGACTTGAAAACAAGAGGACTAGCAACGAGAAGAAATTTTTTTCTCGCTCGACTGATCGAGACGTTAAACCTACGATAGTCTTTCAAAAAAGCGCTGTGAAGGCTATTTTGATCGGACACTGTAGCAGAAAAAAACACAAGATCGAATTCCTGACCTTGCATACGCTCTACCGTACCGATTTTAGGGTATTTCATAGCGAAGGGGAAGATTTTTTTGAGAGCATTTAAGATTGTGTTGTTTTGGAGCCGATGGGGAGAAATAATGCCGATCTCATCAAGGGGAAAAGAATAGTTTAAAACAAGGCGTTTAACTGCCTGTGCAATCCAGACAGCCTCTTCTTTTGAAGATTGAAGGTTACCTTCGTGTTCTATAGGAACAACAACTAAAGACTTAGAAGGGTCTAGGTAAGCATCGAGAAGATCGGCAAATAGAGGATAAGACGGCAGCTGCAATCTTTGGTCTGCTACAGCACTCTGAAGCTCTTGCTGATACCAATGATGGCTAACAAATTGGCTAATTGGAGCGTTCATGCGATAGGTTTCATTCAATCGAAGGGAATGCTGAGAGTCAAAGCGAGAGATAAGCTCTTCCAAAATGGAGCGAGCATGGATGTCTGCCATCACAACAGGGGAAAGTTGCTGGGTATCTCCATAGAATAGAGCATTCCCCTTGCCAAATACGAGACTCAAAGCCGCATAGGAAGGAAGTACTTGCGAAGCTTCATCAAAAATCACCCAGTCAAAAACCCTAGGAAATTGCTTGCCCTCGAGGAGTTGGTAGACTCCAAATCCTGTAGCGCCTAGGATAAAGCTTGTGTTTTGCAAAATCAGTTTTGCATCTTGTAACAATTCTACACCTGGTCTTGTCTTACCAAAGCGCTCATATTTCCAAATAGAAATTTTCTCTATTGGATCGAGGGAGTGCGCCACTTTGAGCAAAATTTGATCAATAGCTTGATGGGTAAGTGCTGTAACTAAAATTTTGATCGGACGACGGATGGATTTTGCATGAGCGATCAGGGCCATCAACGTCCAAATGAGAAGATGGGTTTTGCCGGTACCTGGAGGACCTTCGATGAGGCCAATATTTTTTAAAAATGGAAGTAAAAGAGCCCGTTGTTGCATTGAATTCAAACTTGCTTTATTGGCATGGAGGGAACACCACTGCTCTACCCATTTTGCTGCAATTGTTGAAGAGTTTTTCCCATAACCGCTGAGCATCTGGATGAGTTCCGGTCTAAATTTAGGGTCTTTTAATCGATGTAAAACAGTTTCTATTTTGGACGCATTCCAATCTGTCGCACATTCATCCAAAGCGTACAATTGGTTTTTGCTGATTGGCATTTTGTTGGACAAAGACTGGACGGAAAGAGTCCCCTTTTCGGGAACATAAGAGGTAAGGACGACAGAAAAACCCTCTTGAATTTGTGTGCTATTGATGGGCGACAATTTGAGAAAGTCACCAATTCGAAATTTGGCAATCGGCGCTTTTGGATCAATAGAAAAGAAGTAATCAACCTGTTGCCTTTCTGAAACTACTCTTAAGAAGGCTAAGGGGCCAATAGCGCGAAACTGTTCTACACGCGCAGATAAAGAATTTTTCTGAAAGGCGATCATCGAAAAGGTGCGTTCTTCCCATTCCCGACGTTGCATGAATAAATAAGTGTCAATGAGGCTGGTCGGAGAAGGAGGGATTAAGCGGGTGATTTTTACATGGGAGGTGCACCAACTCCAAATTTGTTTATATAAATCGGGAGAGACATCAGGCTCATCGTGATATAAACTGAGCGGTGAGGAAGGACCTGTTATCAATCCTAGACACCGACCTACTTGCATCGCAGTCAGGCGTCCATCGACAGGCCAAGTAAAATGTTTTTTGAGAAAAGATTGGATCGATGGCCAATCATCGGTATCTGCTGGAAAGTCGATAGACTCTGAGGCGATACAGACAATAGCAGGATCATGAGCCGGAGTCTGGTTTTTGAACAAGGTCTCTTGGTAGCAGTAAGAAAAGTAACGACAGGCAGTACAATGTGCGTTTAGGGAGTATTGATCGGGAGATTTCAACGAATCGACTTGCCACATAGCAATGAGACGAGGCATCCAACTTGTAAAATGGATTAATGCAAAGGGAGTACGCTGTTGTTCAGCTCCACTGCGATGGACAAGACCTGCACATTCGGAAATAATGACGGGGTATCCTTGTAAAAAGCTTTTCAGTAAATAGACGTAAAAAGCAAGCCGCCATTTCTGAGCATAGGTGAACCCTTCCTGATCTTTAATGTCCCATACCTCAAGACGCACATGAACGTCTTCTGGTTTCAGATAAATCAGATCGGGGACTCCCCTCATCGAGAAAGGGTAGTCGATGACAAGTTTAGCTCGTGCTAAAAATAAAGGAGTTTGGCTCGCCAATACCTCATTTATCGCTTGTTTCAATGTAAATTGACTCGTTTCAAAACGTACATTGTCCAATGTTTCAAAGACCTGTTTTTTAAAATCGCTTTTTTTCCGAGTCTTTTGGAAACGGGAGTGTGGTTTTATAGATAAACCTTTACGCTGAAAGTGAGCTAACCTTGGACACGTTCTTTGAGAAACATAGTTTTGCAGCTGACTTGCTGTTAACCCATTATCCACATCCTGAGGTACTTCTGGAAACAAGAGCTGCCCCCAAGATCGCTTCTCTTCTTCGAAGGACCAGGGCTTGCCCTTCAAAGGAATTAATTTCTCTTTCGAATGTCTGTCAACCGGAGGAGAAGGCGGTAAGGGCATCGATTCGTTACGATATTTTTTAAACTGATCTAATATTCTTAAATCCAAAAGACTAGAACCAATCTCTTTTCTTTGCAAATCATCCGGCAATGCATAGAGCCAAGAGTTCCAGGAAAAAGCCTGTCGTAAAAGGAGTAGATGAGCATCTATCCATTTTTGAAAAAGAAGCGCAGAGTGAGGGAGCGTTAGGGTTTCGAATGAAATCCATTCATTGCTTTCAATGCCAAGCTCATCAAAACTGACGAGCAACCCCTCAATTTTGGAGGCCAATTGATATTTAATCTGCTGAAAAAGAATAAAATTTCCAACGGTACCCAAAAATGTTTCGTATCGATAGGCGCCACACCCCAAGCGATGCACATAAAGGCCATTTTTGCCTTGAACAAAGAAGCGTTTTGCATTCTCCAACAAGCGTTGCGTGCGAGTGAGTATTCCTTGCGGTTTGGGTGCACCTAACCAAATGGATTTCATAGCTTGGGCGACTTCAAAAGAGATCGATGCTCCGTGACCACACCAAGAGAGTTCCTTGCTAACCGGCTGATTCGAGATTTCGACAAAGACCTCTCGAGATGCTTTTTTTTCTTCGATCTGGAGCATTTTCAGTCCTTTCCCAGCAAGTTGAAAAATATCTCCAATCTTTAGCTGTTTAATGACAGATAAAGGCAATGCAGCAATCACCTCTTTTTCTAAAATCACTTCATATTCTTCATCTGCTGGAGGAAAATTACTCCAAATCTGCTGTCTTTGCAAAGCGGTCTTGTAGCGCCAACCTCCAGAAAATAATCCCGCTTCTGGCATCGACTGTAGCCAACCTTTGGCTGCCATCTCTTCCATGATAGAAGGCAGCTCAGCTGCATTAAAAAGCGTATTTAATGAATTGCCTGAGATAACTCTTTTTGCATACAGACACGATAAAATTTGCTGAAACAACACACTGTGGTGGTTTGCTGAAGCACATTTTTCCATCTTATTTTCCAAAGCCAGTTCAAATAGAGCGAGAAATCGAAGAAGTTGGCGCTCTGCCTCGACACCATAGCAGACGCCCCAAAATTTCAAAGTTGTTTGTCTACGATTTCCCCGTCCAATTCGCTGTAAAAAGGCTATCGTCGAGGGGGGCGGGCCTACCAAAACAACACCGTCAATATCTCCGATGTCAATACCCATTTCTAGTGTACTTGTGGCGATACAGACGCTTTGTTTACGTTCGCGAAAGGAAGATTCAATGAAGCGGCGCTCTTTGGTAGAAAGGTTAGAGTAGTGAAGTAAGACGTTATCCGAAAAACTCCCTTCGTAACTCAAAATTTCAAAGAGTTGCTCACATTTTTTACGGCTGTTTGCAAACACTAATAGTTTTTTACATCTCCAACAAGATAATAGATCATCAAAAAACGGAACCCATTCTCGCCGTTCATCTAAAATGTGTACCCAATAAGGCTCTAGTTTTCGTGTTAAAGGTTGCTGATAATAAAACACATTGTTTAGATGAAAGAACGAACTGATGTCCTCCGGAGATGCAATGGTGGCTGAAAGGGTTAATGTTTGCAGATTCCCCCTCGATTGTACTTCGAGACGATGACGAAGATAAGACAGTTGCAATCCACGCTCAGTCCGAAGAAAGATGTGGACCTCGTCAATGATCAAAATACGGACATGTTTTAAAAAATATTTATTTTCCAGATTTTGGCTGCCCATAAGAACATCCAACGACTCTGGAGTAAGAATCAAAAGGTGGGGTTTTGCCTCTAGCAGAGTTTTCCCATCCCCTGTTCGAATCCCCGATTTTAACCCCAGCTGCTTATAGAGAGGCTGAATCCTTCGATGCATATCCAGAGCTAGTGCGCGTGTTGGGACGATGTAAAGAATGGTGAAATGACTTCGATGAGTCATTAGCCTCTCCGTTGCAGGAGCTAGTATTGCTTCAGTTTTCCCTGAACCCGTACCGGCTTGGAGTATGACATCTCTTGTTTCAAGAATCGGCTCGATTAAAGATCTCTGAGCAGCAGTTAAAGAAGCGAATTTTCCGAAAAAAGAGCGATATGTATTAGGAAGTTGTTCTAATGCAGATAATGTCGAGTTGATGAATCAATGCCTTTATTTTGAATCTCGTTTCCTGCATTTTCAGTTTTTCTAGCAGGTCTTTTATGTGTTGTTTAATTTCCGGAAGTTTAGCTGCAATGTCAATCTGGTAAGCTTCCGCATAGAGATTGACGAGGCGATCTTGTAGGGCTTCCCAGCGGGTTGGAGAGGAATCCTGCAACCGGATAATTTGCAAATTCTTCCAAATTTCAGCGTAATTTTGAGGACATTGCGACACTTCATTGCCATAATCCTCACAGCGAACTTTATCGAAAAAAGCCTCCGTGAAAGCAAATACCGGATATACAAAACCGCTATGTTGGAAAAATCGACTAAGAATTTCGTAACTTTTGATTCGACTGTTGAAACGCCCTTGCGCAATCGATTCTGCCTCGTCGAAAAACAGAACCAGTCCCTTATGACCCATTGCATGAAGAAGCTTGCCTAGAGACTGAATCATTTGAACGTATAGAATATTTCCACGCACAGTTAGTGGTTCTTCCCGGTATCCCCGCACTTCTCTAATTTTCAAAATTTGTTTTAGATGAGCAATAGACAGATCATGGCCCATTAAAGCCTTTTCTAACCAATGGTCAAAGTCTTTAGGCTTTAATCTATCCTTCACTTTCTTTTTCCTGAGAGAAAGTGAATTTTTAGAAATCATGGCTTTCAAAATCATGCGAAAACGATGAGGCATGTCATCCAATTGTTCCTGGTATAAGGAACAATTTTTCCAGCTCACTGCAAATGACTCCCCTGTTGACAAAGAAAGATTTTTCATTAAAGATCGATATACAACTGAGAATTGATGAAAAGGGATCTCTCTTATATCCAGCTGAAGTAAACTTGTTGCATATCCCTGAGACAATGCCTGTCGACGCAAATAATTCAAGTTATGAGATTTACCTTGTCCATACGATCCGCAAATACACAAATGGCCCGATTGCCCTTTCTCTAGAACTTTAAGTCCTTTTGAAAAGGATTGAATGACGGGAGCCTCCTCCATCGTCAAATGATCTATCGCGATTGGATCGGAGAGCCCAGCTCTCAACCGTTCAATAGCCCTTCGTGCAGGAAAGGTTCCTATCTTATACATCCCACGCAGGCTCAAGTTTCTGTATTTTTTCCAATTCCATTTCCTTATGGCTGGCAAGTAGATTTTCTATGACATTAAAATCTTGTGTGACATGTCCTTGCTCAGCCATGTCGAGAAAACGGATCATTTGCTTAATGAATAGACGTACTTCGCTCAAAATCCCCATTTCTTCTTGTTTTTTACACATATCCGCAATCAGATTCTCAGAAACTGCATCTTGAGCCTTCCAACGATAGGAAATTTCATGGATTTTCCGTAGGCAAATACCTAAATCGATCAATTCTTGCCGTTTGAGGGGTGTTTTGTGTAGATCGATAATAGTGCCACGGTAATTTAAAGCTTCAGAATCCCCAACTGAACGGACGCGACTCCAGAGCGCATCATAGGACTTAAATCCCTTTTCCGATAAAAGAACATCTGGAATGAGAGAAAAGAACAGCTGCAAATATTCAGAATGCTCAGTGCTATCCATCAATAACCGAATGTTCTCATAGGCTGCGCTACGAATAGAAGCTCCTTGTGCCAGCACCGTCTCCAGTTCGTCTAAAAGTAAAATCAATCCCTTATGGCCTGTGAGTTTCAAAAAAGAGATCAACGATTGTAAAAATGTCTTTGCTGTAGATTTATTTAAAATTTCAAAGATGTGAAATTTCGCAAGATCTTTTTTTGGGATTTTTTTTCCTTCCAGCCACTGATATAAAAGCTCTTGCGAACTAGCAATCACTTCTGACAACTCATTTTCATTAGGATCACGCAAAAGCCCCATCAGAGCATTTACAAAATTAATGTCCAACTTCGGCACTTGGCGTAAAGATCGAAAGAGGGTTTCACGATCAACATCAATCATTTTTTGCTTTTCGATCCACTGCTGCACTAATGATCGGAGGCCAATACCCGTAAATCGACCTCTCAATTGAAAAACAATTTCTTGATAGACGAGCTCAAACTTATGAATAGGAATATCACGTGTTAAAACAATAAAGGAGGAGGCAAACTGCTTTTGCAACGACAGCTGACGAATCACCGACATAAAATGAGTTTTTCCATCCCCGTAATCGCCATTGATAAACCGCACCTTGCCGCCACCTTCCGCAATGAACCCCTCCAAATCTTCTTCGATAAACTTAAGCCAATTTTGGCGCCCTACGGTGAAAAACGCCACATACTCCGTAGGGACAAGACCCTTCCTTAAACTCTCTATGATCGCTCTTGCTTGAAAAGGTTTTAACTGCTCAATATCTTCTTTTGTAATCATATTCAACTCTTTGTGAAGGAGGCGTGGGAAATTTGCCGTTTTTCTCCCATTTGGTCAATGAGCCAAAGCGATTTAATTCTTCCGGGGGCTAACCGAATGCAATACCCACCTTCTGTAAGAGATACATCCGAATTAAAAAAGCGCCAAAAATCAATAGCAAATTGCTCAACATTGTAGCCCTTAAACTTCGCCTTGTCCATATTTTGTAAAAAAGCTTTACTCTGCAACGACCAAACATAATCAGCGTACAATTGTTGAATGGGGACCGCATCGCCCATTTCATGCCTCTCTTTTTTTATAATCTCTTGATAACAAGTAAATAAAGAATTAATAAATAGCTGTGGTTCAAAAACAGCATCGTAGAATTTTCGCTTGAGGTTCAATGCCATAGAGACGATGCGCTTTGGATCAAACGATTTGATTGTGAGCTCACCCAATTTTGTCCGCCTTGCAGAAAAATTTACCTCACCCTCAATCCCTTTCATCACAAAAAATCGTGGCAAGTCGACCTGCATAGGAAGTTCCATCTTTTCTGCGATTTGTACTAAGCCCTTCTTAAATTCCGATTTATAGAGTTCTATCTGTTCATCTGCACGCGCTTGCAATTGGGAAAAAATCGATGCACAGCCCTCAAGACTCGCGTCTTTTAACACTTCAGCTACCTGCTTACTTTTGAGCAATTCATCTAACTGAAAAAAGTCGTTCTTTTCGATGCACTGAATGCATTTTTTGATGAAATCCAATCTTTTTTGTCGCCGATTCAAATCTTGTTGAAATGGTTTTACAATCTCTCCAAGATGAGATTTGGCATCTTCGATATTCACGAACTGCTCCAATAATACGGCCATATGCACTCTCGTTTTTGTTCAAAACGGAGAGGATAACAAACACCGAAAATAATATTCAATGGTGATAGTGTGCGACCATGGGGAATATGGGGTTATTTATGATTGTTCAAGCTCGGGGCTTTGGCACAGCCAAAATCCCAATTCTTGAAGTGGAATGGGTATAAACACTAGAGCCTCTCAAGCGCTTCCCATATCTTGGAGAGCTCTGTGAGAGGTTCTCTGCAAACCCCTTTCTGACATAGATAAACCGTTGTTTTTCCCTCGGCCGGCACCTTATCCAAAGTGCCCGAAATAAGTCTTAAGAGTTCTCCATCTCCTTCATGGCGCCAAATCACGCTCTTGTGCGGAATAAATGAACCAGCAATTATCCGGGCAATCTCATGAGCGTATTGCTCTTCTTCATTGAGAGCAATCACAATTGTTGGAGCGCTTGTATCGTAGTAACGTTGCAGTGCCATCAGATGATAGCAAGCACCAGGTGGATACATTGCAATATGATCCTTAGCGCCCTTTAAAATATCTTCCATCTGATTTTTATAGTCTATATCTCCAGTCATCTGGTAGAGACGGAAAAGATTTTCTGCATGAACAGCATTCCCTGATGGTTCTGCCCCATCATAGAATTCACATCTCCTAATCAGAAGAGAGGGGTCTTGTCCTTTGGTTAGAAAAAAAGCTCCGTTACCTGATTTAAATTCTCGTTTTAAAACTAAACTCATCTCAATAGCAAGCTTTAACCATTCTGTTCCAAGATCAGCTTCAAAAAGAGAAAGGAATCCTGAAATTACAAAGGCGTAATCATCCAAACATCCCTCAAAACGCGTTTCTCCTCCTCTCCAACGTCTATAAAGAATCTCATCCTTCCACATCACATTTTTAATAAAAAGAGCCGCTTTGTGCGCTATGGAAAGATACTCTTTTGAATGAAAAGCCCTTCCTGCTTCAGCAAAGGAGTAGATCATCAGCCCATTCCACGATGCAATAACTTTATCATCTTTTTGAGGTTTTCCTCTTTTTTCTCTCACTTCAAAAAGTTTCGATTTTAGTGTATCGATCTCTTTTTTCATCGAAACAGTGTCAATCCCTCTTTCTTTTGCAAATTCATCGATAGGAAGAGGAGTATGAAGGATATTCCTTCCTCCAAAATTTCCTCCGGGGGTTACCCCATAATAGGCAGAAAACAAAGAAAATTTTCCATCCAGAATTTTTTCAAGTTCCTGTTTTGACCAGGTATAGTACTGCCCTTCTTCCCCTTCAGAATCGGCATCTTGTGCAGAAAAAAAGCCCCCTTGTTCATCCGTCATCTCTCGAGAGATATAACCCAAAATCTCCTGGCAAACTTCACGATAAAAATGATGGCGGGTAAATTCCCAAGCTTCCAGATACGATCTTGCTAAAATCGCGTTGTCATAAAGCATTTTTTCAAAATGAGGAACCTGCCATCGTTCATCGACCGTATATCTGGAAAAGCCCCCTCCCAAATGATCGTAAATCCCCCCGCGATGCATCATATCGAGAGTACGCTCTACATAAAATAAAGCCCGGCTATCAGCTGTTTTTTTCACAAAACGAAGTAAAAAACCTACTTGAAATCCAATAGGAAATTTCGGAACCCCCTTTGTCCCTCCATAGATGGGATCGGCCATTTTAAAAAGAAGATTGGCAGCTTCCCCAATCTGATCCTGAGTGGGCAATTCATTCCCCCCAACTTGTATGCTCGAGGCAAAAACTTCGACAATCTTCCCAGCTTGAAACACTACCTTCTCACGTTCTTCAGGATTTTTCCAAATTTCATCAATTCGATTGGAAAGGGACCTAAGACCCATCATTCCCTGCCCAGTCTCTGGAGGCAAGTAAGTTGTAGCAAAAAAGGGCATGAGATCGGGTGTAAGAATCACATTGAGAGGCCAACCCGCTCCGCCAGACATGATCGCCTGAGCAAACTCCATATAAAGGCTGTCTACCTCGGGCATCTCTTCTCGATCCACTTTGATATTCACAAACGTTTTATTCATGAATTTGGCGACATCAGGATTAGAAAAGCTTTCCTCCTCCATCACATGGCACCAATGACAAGTAGCATATCCTATCGATAAAAAAATTGGTTTATCTTCCTCTTTTGCAGCAACAAATGCCTCTTCTCCCCATGGATACCAGTCAATGGGATTGTGCGCATGCTGAAGCAAATAAGGCGATTTCTCATTCACCAAACGATTTGTATAAAGGGGACGGAACATCCGGTCTTAATTTCTCTTCTTTATACCGATTGTAAACTATATATTTTAAAAATTAAACTCAATGTTTGTTCAATGATTCGAGGTTTTGCCAGAGTCTTTTGATTAAAAAGACTTGATAGCAATCTGATATTGACTGTCAGCATCTTACGAATTTTATGTTTTCACATCATTAAACCTTGCCTATTGCTAAACCTGCTGGAAGCACTATCTGTGGCTATCAAATCTTTTTAATCAAAAGACCCTGAGGTTTTGCCCAATTGCCATTTGGCATATTTTTGAATATTTTGAATATTTTAATATAAAAATTAATCATTTTATTTTATAATAAATATGAATCGAG
>JAGRNW010000048.1:1678-11027 GCA_020440555.1 Chlamydiia bacterium | reverse complement strand
CCAGAAAAAGTAGAAGAAAAACTGCTGCAAAAAATTAAAATTCAACTACTTGTATTGCAGACACTCGATAGAAAACCACGGAACTCCCGTTTGATGACATCCTGGGGGCGGGGCTATTGCACAGGGGGTTGATCCAGAAAAGGATTTGGAAGCAGCAAAATCAGTCTGTGGTCTTCTGAATCAAGGGCTGCTGATCGAAGTGAAAGATCAAGTCATGGCAAAAAAACAAATGAGAACAGAATATGAAGATGGAAAAGAAAGTTTTGTTGTGGGTAAAAAAGAATCAGCCTATACACTTGAAACGGATAAAAAAGGAACTTTCAAACTCGTTGAAGAAGAAATTCTTGAAGCACACCCAGTACTCAGTGCTTCTATGATCGATGATGAAAAATTGATCTATTTTAAGGCAAAGGTGATCGTTTCAGGAAAAATAGAGGCTCTTAGAAATAGAAACATTGAACAGATGGATGTCAAAATTGTCTATACGAAAGAATATCCAACATTGATAGCTGCAAAAAAAGCAAATTATACAGGCATCCGCGCGGCAGGGTTGGCAGACCGTCATACATTGTTGTCTTAATTTTCGAAGCTCATTCGAAATGGCCTTGCAATAGTTTAATAATTTTTGTAATAAGGAGTTCATGTGCCCCGTCTCTCTTTTTGATAAAGAAAGTTTTGAAAAAATTGAATGGCCTGCCAATTCCTGGGCAAATAAAGTGCGTTCTTTTTTTTCCCCCATTTTGAATGAAGGAGTCACGCCTTTTATTTCAAATGTGAAAACTCAACTTTTTCTTCTTAAGGCCAATGATCTGATTCTTCCTATCACAGTCAATGAAAAAGAGTATAAAAACTCCTATATAGTATCCAATTACTATGGTGTCCATCTTTTAAAAGAAAACATGACAGGATTAAAACCTCTTGTTCATACTTTACTCACCCCGGCCGCTCTATTACTCAAATTTTTAAAAGTGAATAAAGTAGTGAACCTTAATACTTGGTTTTTTCCCGCTAATATTCCTCCCAAAGTGACGGGTGAAGCCATGAAAAAAATGACAGCCTTTTTAGAAAAGCAATATCCTGATCATGTATTCATGTTTCGATCGGTCAATAATTTTGTTGATACATCCCATGCGGCAGCACTTTCGGAAGCTGGATATTTTTTGTTTCCCACTCGATCGATCTTTTTTTATAATCCTCATGACTCTCTCGATAAAAAAGCTCGTTATCACAGGCGTAGAGACACTCGTCTTTTTGAACAAAGTGGGTACGAAGTGGTCACCAACAAAGAGATCACAGATGAAGAGATTCCAAGACTACTTGAACTTTATCAAAAAATTTATATGGATAAATATACCTCCTATAGCCCTAGCTACACGTCCAAATTTTTAAAACATCTAATATCAAATGATCTGATGCAGATAAAAGGATTGAAAAAAAATAACCAGATCGATGCTGTGATTGGATACCATTCCCAAAATGGAATAATGCAAGTACCATTCATTGGATATGATACATCTCTCCCTGCGACATTAGGCCTTTATCGGATGATCAGTCTTTTGGGTTATCTAGAATCGGACAAGCATGGTCTTTTTTACCATGATGGTAATGGAGCAGAGGCCTTTAAGTTAGTAAGAGGTCTTAAAAAAACATTAGAATACGCAGGTGTTTATTCGGCCCACTTGAAAAAATTCAGATACATACCTTGGAGAGCGGCTGAAAAAGCCGTAGAAAAGTTCATTCTTCCCAAAATCTATTCAGCAAATCAAAGCCCTTGACAGGCATCTATTTATGAATAGTGCCAACCATGAAACGGTAAACAAAACATTTATCAAGATTTTCTAATTCTTTTTCAAGCTCAGGTTCACGAATGAAATGAGAAGTTAACGGCTTTGGAATTGCGTGACAACTCAAAAACTGACGAATACAAAATCTCGCACCCGGTCTGGCCGTGCGGAAAATTTCGTGGATCACTTCTCTAAAATCTTTCTTGCTAATGTAAGAAGCAACGTCGGAGAGGGAAAAACAATCATACAGATGACCTTCACTATTTTTGAGATGCGAGAGAAGATCAACCGTCTTAAACTGAAGACGATCAATTTGTTTGCGAATTTTCTCCACACCTGCCGAGGTTAAATAAGGAGGAAGTCCCTCAGGCTCAACCCTTCCTTTAAAAATAAGAGAAAGAAGAGGGTTCTCTTTAAGCAAATGCCGCTTCATTGAAGCCTCAAGGCGTTTGCGAATGTATGGACCAATATGTATAGAGGCATCTACATATTCATAGAGACCAGGATCATTGATAAAAAGACGAGAAATTTTAGGATGCAGTGCGATATTGAATGCTGCCCTCCATGCTCTACAATCCCACTCCTCTTCTACAAACTTTTTCTGTTCCTCGAGATCATTAAAAGTAAAAAACTTTTTTACTTTTTTGTGTCTTAGGAGACGCAAAATGCGCGAGAGACGGCGAGACCATTTTTCCATACTCCCTTCATAAATAATTCCTCTTCGAATGACTCCTTTGTGTCTAGAAAAATAAGCCACGGTTTCGGAAGCAAGCTGAGGAGCGAGTTGACGGAAGACGCCTAAACGATCTCGATGGGCGGCAAGCCCCAAGAAAGCGAGATATTCATCAGTAGAAAGCGCTGCAATCGCAACCGCTTTTAGATTTAAAAGGGCGTTCTGAATGGGATTTGCATCAATTGATTGGACAGTGTCACACTCTGTTAGTAACAGATGCAGAGGGCGATCGCCACTTGCCGTAATACACAGGGCCCGATCTTCAGGTTTCAGACGAAGGGCTTTATTCTCAGTGATCCAATCTTCATTTCCAAAACTATAACTTAGACGATGGAAGAAATCTGCCATGAATTCCTTAATACAGCTAAAATCTTAATCCAATTGCGAAACGTGCGCCAAATAAGTTGAACTTTGTATCGATAAAATTGAAAGGAAACCCTTCTCTTCCACCAAAGTGACGGTATTCATAAAACGGCGCCACTTCCAGATCAAAATTCCATAGTCGATCACAAAACGTATAGGCAAAAGGAACCTCTATCCGATAGTGACTTGTATCGTTCATTAACAGCGAAAGGTCATCAAGATCCGGATCGTCGGTCACCTTTGAGCGGCCGTCTATCATAAATCGAGCTTTAACATTTATTCCCATACTAAACTGAGAAGTGAAATTGAGACCAGATAAAAAGCCTGCTGCGATGAACTTAAAGGTATCTTTTGTTTGGTAACAGAGAGGGGATGGGTTCACAAATCGATTTTTTTCCATAAAGTAGCCGTAGCCACAATAGGGAATGATGTATTGATAACGAGCAAAAGGAATCATCAGTGTCATCCCAATTCTTCCCTCGGCGATAAAATCGGCAAGATTGGAGACAAGAGAATGTTTTCGTCGATTGTGTCCTGAAATGCATCCTTCGCCGTATAACACATCTCCCCCTACATAAAAGCCGCATGCCTTTATACGTTCAAGAGAGGCTCGTATACCATCCACGCGTCCCTCTTGAGTTGTCCCTGAGGCTCGATTTCTGTTGAGATAATAAATCTCTGGCCCAATTTTAAAGACATAAGGAAGCCCCTCTAGAATAAAAGGGGTGAAGAGAAACATGAAAAGAGAGACCAAGATGCGCAAAATTCAAAAATTCAAGTTTTTTCCAGAGGCAACTGATTATACGTATTCCAGGATAAATTTCATCTTGAGTTTATTGTTCAATATAAAATATTTTGTTCTTGATTCTCTCTTGATTGAAGAGACACTCACACATAGGCAATGAAAAGGAAAAATGCGTTTATTCTTGTTAACCCTTAGAGGATTTCTGATTTTGTCCTCCGTTCTTTGTGCCAATGAGGTGGCACTTATTGCGGTCACGGACAAGCCTCTATGCCAAGCTCTTAATTCGTCAAGTTGTTTTGGTATAGAGAAACTCCCGCGTTTTGGGTGGTCTTTCTCAGATTCAGAGGAAGTAAAATCCAAAACTCAGGTTATGATGGCAGGCCACCAAGGGGGATATTTGGGATATCCCCGTGACTATTACGCCCCTCTTAATTCGACAGAACGATCTGACATTCATTATATCATCACAAGTCTTGCCAACCGATCACTTGCTTCAATTCTGTTTCATAAGTCAGAACTCGAAGCAGCAGGAGACAGGATTGATCACGTGCACCCACTGCGGTTTCTCGAGTGTGTTTTTACAACAGAAGAATACAAAGTAGGGATCCGTAATATCCGTGGACGCGGCTGGATTTGGGGGGATTTTATTGGGGGAATTAAATCGAGTTTAGGGGTAGAAGCAGATATTGACAACCTAACACATGAAATGATCTATGACTTCGCAACAACTGTACAAATCAAACCAGGACTGATCCTACCAGAGATTCAGAACCGAAACTGGGACAAGTTTGTTGATCTGTTGATCATGCATATTCCACGCAAGGGAGACGGGAACCGCTATGACGACTAAGAGCTCAGTGCTTCAAGGATTTTGGTCGAACGATTCAAATAATCTCCTAATTGCTTTTGATTAAGTTCCTTTCCTGCCAAACGAGCTGTATCGTACACATGACGCACCATGTCTTTCGCTAACTCTGGATGTGTGTCCCTCATCTTAAAAATGGATTGAATGAGCCTATTATTTGTATTAACCACAAAAGTGGGTTTCACAAGGTTAGGCATATCTCCTTTTCCATGATGTGCGAACATTTCCCGCATCCGTCTCTCTTGCTCTTTAATCATCAAAAAAGTGGGTAATTCATCAGAAGCCAAACTCTTTGCCTCTACATCCAAATTTTCTTCGTGAAGTTTGGCTTTAAAAAACTCAGCGATCCGAACGCGTTCGGTTTTTCCCTCCGCATCAAGCAGTGTTTTTTCTCGCGAAGGATCTAGTAAATTTTCGGATACATCTGCATCAATCCGTTTAAAGTTTGTTGAGTGTTTCTGTTCTAAAAGTTGTACAAGTGCTTGATCGATCATCATGGGTCTAGAAAAAATCACTTCGATCCCCTTACGCTGGTAGAGTTGTAAAAAAGAAGCTTGGGAATGTTCTTCGTGTGCATAGAAGACCGTGTTATTTGTTTTCTCTTTGTTTCTCGTCAGATAATCTTCGATAGTCGTGAACTCCCCCCTATCATTTTTAAAAATTAAAAACTCCTTGACGCGTTCATAAAATTTATCCTCTTGAAGGGCTCCGTATTTGATGATGATTTCAATATCTTCCCAACAGGCATGAAATTTCTTTTGATCTGTTCTATAAAAGGTGGAAAGCTTATCGGAAATCTTTTTAGAGATATGATTCCCAAGCTGCCTCACCGTTCGATCCAGTTGCAGGGTAGAGCGAGAGACATTGAGGGGGATATCGGGACTATCAATTGCTCCACGTAAGATCGTTAAATACGCGGGGAGAATGTCATTGCAATCATTAGAAACAAACACTCGGTTACAAAAAAGCTTGATGGTTTCTTTTTTTATATCCACATCTTTGGAAAGTTTGGGAAAATAGAGAATCCCCTTGAGGTTAAAAGGATAGTCAACATTGAGATGGACCCAGAAAAGGGGAGCGGGCTCAAAAGGGTAGAGTTTGTGATAAAAATCGATATACTCTTGATCGGTGATTTCGCTGCTTGGGCGGATCCAAAGGGGGGGGGTCTCATTAATAGAAGAAGCATCTAGAAGAATGGGATGAGGAAGGAAGGCACAATATTTCTCCAATATCCCTCTGATTCTGCTTGGATCAAGATACTCGGCTTCCTCCTCGGAAAGATAAAGAGTGATTTGAGTTCCCCTTTCCACCCGGCTTCCTCGGTCAATCTCGTAAGTTGATGAACCATCTGATGACCAGAAAACAGGCTTAGCACCTTCTTTATAGGACAATGTCTCGATCTCCACTTTTTTGGCCACCATAAACGCCGAATAGAAGCCCAAACCAAAATGACCAATGATCTGATCTTCGGGTTTGTCACTTTTATATTTTTCCAGAAATTCTTCAGCGCCAGAAAAAGCGAGCTGCGCAATATATTTTTCTACCTCTTCATGGTCCATCCCAATTCCACGATCAGAAAAGGTAAGAGTTTTTTTATCTTTATCAATAAAAACTTTGATTTCTAAAGGCGTTTCATCTTTTTTAATGATTTCTTGATCTTGAAGAATCTGCAACTTAGAAGAGGCATCGCATGCATTGGAAATGAGCTCTCGAACAAAAATGTCTTTATCGGAATAAAGCCATTTTTTGATGATTGGAAGAATATTTTCACTGTGAATTTTAAGATTGCCTTGAACCATAGCGGAGTCCCCTCATTTTTTTTCGAAGAATGTTACCGAAAAAAACGACCCATGTCAATAATCCCTCCCCCCTGGAGGATAATGATGATCACAGCTAAGGGGATCACAAAGCGCATCAGAAAGATCCAAGGGCGATACAAATAATTCCAATCACATCCTTCTAAAAAAGATTTTTTACGTTGATTGCTCTGCATCCACCATCCCACGAAAAGAGCCGTGCACAGGACGTTGATGGGAAGGAGCCATACAAAAGTGAAAGAATCGATGGTTCCAAAAAAATTCTTTCCAAATAAAATAACCCAATTAGCAAAAAGTGTTTGAGAACCGGAAAGAGCGCTTGGGATTGCTAACAAAAAACTAAGACCAGCGATGATGATGGTTGCTTTTCCTCTTGACCACCCATAGACTTCAGTTGTAGTAGTCACCATCACCTCCATGATAGAAATTGTCGAAGTGAGAGCTGCAAAGACTACAAGAAGAAAAAATGCAGTTGAAATGATAAGAGTTCCGGGAAGTTTCGCAAAAACAACGGGTAGTGTTTTAAAGAGAAGGCCTGGCCCCTCTGCTGAGGGGAAATTGAAGGTGAAGATAATGGGAAAGATCACCAGGGCAGCAATCAGGGAAACAAAGAGATTGACAAGAGCGATGATCAATGCTGTTTTAGGGATATTTTCATTTTTTTTCATGTAACTGCCATAAGTGATGATCACTCCCATTCCAACACTTAAAGTAAAGCAAGCAAGGCCCAAAGCTTCCAGCAGACCTTCGATAGTGAGTTGATCGGCTCTGGGGGCGAAAATAAACTTCAAAGCATGAATAAATCCTTCAAGGGTTGTCGAATAGATAAACAGAAAAATTAACGAGAGAAAAAGCAGAGGCATTAAGATTTTCGACCAGAACTCAATTCCCTTGCGAATTCCTTTGTAAACCACACCCGCCGTGAGTCCAATAAAAAGCAATGTCCAAAGAAGATTGATCTCTGCCGCTGTGAAAAGAAGATCAAAAACTCCTCGAATCTCTTCCGACGTTTTCCCTGCTGAGTAATCAAGGAGGGACATGAGCGAGTAATTAAGAGCCCAGCCTGCAACAACACTATAGAAACTAAACACAAAAAGGGTTGCAAGGGCAGCCAACCACCCGAGAAAGCGCCAAGAACGAAAGGACAGCTCTGAAAAAGCCCCAACAGGGCAAGCAAGCGCCAATCGTCCGATCACAAGTTCCCCCATAAAGATGGGGACTCCAATCAAAAAAGTAAAAACGAGATAGGCTAATACAAAAAGACCTCCCCCATTTTCACCTGTCACATAGGGAAATTTCCATAAACTCCCTAGGCCAACGGCAGAGCCTGCTGTGGCCATTAAAAACCCTAGGCGTGATCCCCAATTTTCTCTCGGATGCATCTCTTTTTTTTAACATAAACAACGGTTGAAGCAAAACTATAAATAGAGATATAGGTGATGGAATCATGACTGTATCTATGATTGCCAGTTTGAATTTTCTTCAGGGATTTACAATCACAATTTCAGCAATTAGTGCTTTTGCGATCATTGGTTTTATCCTCACAGTGATGATTCTCTATGTTCGGAAAAAGTTGGTAAGTACAGAAGAAGTTGTCATTAAAATTAATGACAACGAGAGTTTAACAAAGAGAGTTGCAGGAGGACAGACATTGCTTTCCGCTTTGACTAGCGAAGGAATCTCTGTTCCATCCCCTTGCGGAGGCAAAGCGACCTGTAAACAATGTCGATTACAATTAATCGAGGGAGCCGATGAAGCATTAGAGACAGATAAAGCGACTTTTACCAAACGGCAAGTAGAGGAAGGATGGCGCCTTTCCTGCCAACTTAAAGTCAAACACGATCTTCATGTTCATGTAGAGGAACGCTATCTGTCGGTTAAAGAGTGGGAAGCTAAGGTCATCAGTAATGAAAATGTCGCCACTTTTATCAAAGAACTTGTCGTTGAAATTCCCGAAGGCGAAGAGGTTCCCTACAAATCGGGAGGCTATCTTCAATTTCATGTTCCTCCCTTCATCACCAGGACGGATGATTGGAAAAAAACCATGAAAGAAAAATATTACTCTGACTGGAAAAAATTTAAGCTTTTTGGACGAACGATCGATTTTTCTCACATTGGACAAGAGGAGGTGATAAGAGCCTATTCAATGGCATCTTATCCGGCTGAGGGCAGAACGCTTAAGTTTAATATTCGAATCGCAACTCCTCCCTTTGTTAAGGGTGAGATGGTCAAAAAGATTCCATGGGGGATTTGCTCCTCTTATACATTTGGATTAAAGCCAGGTGATAAAATTCGGTTGTCTGGTCCCTATGGAGAGTCATTCATGATCCATGATGAACGCCCCCTATTCTTTTTAATTGGAGGGGCGGGCTCTTCCTTTGGGAGAAGTCATATATTGCATCTTTTTTATACCGAAAAAACCAAGAGATTCGTTGATTTTTGGTATGGGGCTCGCTCGATCAAAGAAAATATTTATCAAGAGGAGTATGAAAAGCTGGATCGGGAGTATGAAAATTTTCGTTACCATCTCGTGTTATCCGAACCTCTTGAGGAGGACCTTCAAGCGGGATGGCCCAAAGAGGATCCTTTAAAAACTAATTATCTTTTTCGCGCGTTCGAATTGGGGCAATTACAGAAGATGGAAGAGCCGGAAGAGGGTCTCTATTTTGTATGCGGTCCTCCACTTCATAATATTTCAGTGTTAAAGCTTCTTGATGATTATGGAGTGCCCAGAGAAAACATTGTTCTTGATGATTTTGGGAGTTAGGGTTGAAAATTGCGATCGCTCAGATCAATCCTATCGTAGGAGCCATTACAGACAATGGAAAAAAGATCGTTGATCAGATTTTGTTTGCTAAAAAAAAGGGGGCAAAACTCATTTGTTTTCCTGAGCTTGCTTTGATCGGTTACCCCCCAGAGGATTTCCTATTTATTCCTACTTTTATTGAAGCAGCCCAAAAAGGATTACTCCCCATTGTTGAAGCCACTGAGGGAATCACGGCCATCGTGGGAACCGTGAGAAAAAATCCTTCCACAGAAGAT
>JAGRNW010000048.1:0-1663 GCA_020440555.1 Chlamydiia bacterium | reverse complement strand
GAAGATGAAAAAAGCCTCTTTAATACGGCTGCTGTGATCTTTAATAAGCAAATTGTGGGCTTTCAAGATAAAACTCTCCTCCCCGATTATGATGTTTTTTCAGAAAAGAGATACTTTGAATCTGCGAAGAAGATTAACATATGGAATATTGAAGAAAGACGTGTTGGAATTACCATTTGTGAAGATTTGTGGGGACATTCGGGACTTGTTCAGTATCCACAGGATCCCGTTTTGAGATTAAAAAAAGACAACCCAGAACTCATCATTAATATTTCTTCTTCTCCCTTCTATTTAGAAAGACTGGAGGATCGGTTTCAGGTGGCAAAAAAAAGTATTAAAACATTGGGTGCTTCTTTGATTTTTTGCAACCAAGTAGGAGGCAATGACAGTTTGATTTTTGATGGTCAGAGCTTTGCTATGAATTCCAAAGGGGAGCTCCTCTCTCTGTTGCCAGGTTTCGTTGAGACGATGGAAATCGTTGATGTTGATAAAAAAGAAACCCTTGCCTTTTCTCAGAGCAATCCTGGGGAGGAACTTTTAAAGGCCCTTATATTGGGGGTAAGGGACTATTTTTCAAAACTTCAATTTAAAACAGCCTGTCTTGGCCTTTCAGGAGGGATTGACTCAGCTGTTGTCGCCTATATTGCCAAAGAAGCTCTTGGAAGGCAGTCTCTTCTCGCTCTTGCTCTTCCCTCACGTTTCACTTCCAAACAAAGTCTTATTGATGCCTATGAACTTGCAACACGCATGGGCATCTCTTTGGAAGAAATTTCGATAGAACCTCACTTTAAATCATTTTTGGAAACTTTTGGATCCAAGGGAGGAAAGATGGGTGTGACGGAGGAAAATCTTCAGGCGAGAATTCGGGGACTGCTTTTGATGGCATATTCTAATAGATACGGACATCTTGTTTTAAGCACGGGGAATAAAAGTGAACTCGCTATGGGATACTCGACTCTCTATGGAGATATGTGCGGAGGGCTTGCCGTATTAGCAGATGTAACGAAAGAACAGGTTTATTTACTTGCCAAAACAATCAACCGAGAACGCGAGATCATCCCTCAGTCAATTCTAGAGAAACCCCCTTCGGCGGAGCTGAGACCAGATCAAAAAGATTCCGATACACTTCCTGAATATCCAATTCTAGACAAAGTTCTTAGACTCTATCTTGAGGACTATCACTCTCCTCAAGAGATTGCAAAAGAGGTCGATCAACCCTTATCACTCGTTCAGGATTTGATTTGTCGAATTCATCAAAATGAGTATAAAAGGCGTCAAGCTCCTCCAGGTCTCCGAGTAACCAAAAAAGCCTTCTCTATTGGACGTCGTTTTCCTATAGTTCAACAGTTTTATCCCCAAACATCAAAAAATAAAGATTTTTCTCTTTTTTAATTAAAAATCATTTTAACGGAAGTTCCGCGTTTTTTCTTGAGGAGATTCTATTAAACTTTCTGAAAACCAGTGGTTTTAGACTTTTTTTTAACGGAAGTTCCCCCAATTTTAGGACAGGCAAACCCAACTTAAGATTTTAACTATTAACCTGAGTTTTGGGTTTTTCTCCCTCGGATTCAGTGAGTTTGCTTGCACTATAGTGGTCCCCAAAAACTGGACAGGTGATTAAGTAAGGCCAACCTGATAAAATATACTTAATTTTAGAGGTTTA
>JAGRNW010000047.1 GCA_020440555.1 Chlamydiia bacterium | reverse complement strand
GACGAAGTAAATGGCCAAGGGCCCTTTACGAGTCTAAAAAGCACAAGAGGTGCAAGCAAACTCCTCTGAATCCGAGGAAGACAACCCAAAACTCAGGTTATAAATATTTGATTAAGATAAATTTATTATTGAATCTAATTTCATTTTCTAGTACCCTCTCTGTTTATGAAGTTTTTTATTGCCTTCTTGATTGGCATCACCGCCCCCCTTGGAGCCCAGAAAGAAACTCTTAAGGTCGTTTCTTCCGTCCCTCCCCTTTCCTACATTGTAAAAGAAATTGGACAGGAACGGGTTTCCGCTTGCACCATTGTTCCACGTGGTACCAGTCCTCATAGTTTTGAGCCGACGGTAAAACAAACATTGCAGGCCTGCGAAGCAAAAATTTGGTTTCGCGTCGGAGAGCCCTTTGAAGAATGGCTAGAAAACGCACTTAAACCTTGCTTCCAGAAACCCGATTTTATCGATGTTCAAAAAAGCGTCACTCTTTTGCCCCGAGGATGCAAATGTGATTGCGAAGAAATCTTTGATTCTCATATTTGGTTTAGTCTTAAAGAACTCAAGAAGGTAGCACAAGTTGTTTGCCAAGTTCTTGCGTCCCATGATCCATTTGGAAAAGAGATCTATGAACAGAATCTTGCTAAGTTCTTGGGACACATTTTAAAGTTGGAGCAAAAGATTTTGAATGAGCAGTGGAAAGAAACAGCTTTTGTCACTTCACATGCTGCCTTTGGGTATTTGTGCCGGGACTACGGACTCACTCAGATGACTCTTGAGACGGAAGGAGGCGAACTTTCCCCTAAGCAGCTCACAGCTTTAATTACCCGCGCCAAAGAGAGACGGGTTTCCCATGTTTTTGTTCAGCCTCAGTATAATCCTAAAGGAGCTAGAAAAGTAGCTGCTCTTCTAAATGCTGAAGTTGTAGTGATCGACCCCTATGAAGAGAATATGCTCAAAAATATTGAGACGATCGTAGGTGCTTTGAGTGAACGTTCTTAAATGTCATGATCTTTTTTTCTCTTATTCTGGAATTCCTGTTTTAGAAAATGTAAATTTCTCAATTGAAGAAGGAGAGTTTATTGGGATTATTGGCCCCAATGGCGGAGGAAAAACAACTCTTCTTAAGCTCATCATGGGATTCTTAAAACCCACACGGGGTAAGCTGCTACTTTTCGGCAAAGCCCCTATTTCTCAAAAAATTGGGTGGGTTCCTCAAGGATTTGATTTTGACAAAAAATTTCCTATCACCGTTTTAGAAGTTGTTTTGGGAGGTTGTCTAGGAAGGTCTTCTTGGTATGGAGGATTTTCTATTGATGATCGACGCTACGCTCTTGAGTCTTTAGAAGCCGTGGGATTGTTAGATTCTGCCAAGCTTCCATTTGCCGGACTTTCAGGAGGCCAGGCCCAAAGGGTCTTAATTGCAAGAGCTTTAGCTAGCAAACCTTCTTTGCTTTTGCTTGATGAACCTACAGCTAATGTAGACAAGCCTGCTGAAGATAAAATTCTCTCTTGTTTAGACGCTTTGGCAGGAAAAGTCACTATTTTGATGGTCACCCATAATCTTCATGTTGTTGAAGAAAGAGTAAAAAAAATTTTGGTTGTTCAAAGAGAGGTTGCTCTTCTTCCTGTGAAGGAGGTATGCAAACATTTTGCTCTCGGGCTTTATCATTCTCTTCCATCGAGTAGGTAGTTTTGCGTTTTATTTAAAAAATAATTCACCCTTTATACCATTATTAAAAATAAACACATAAATAAAATAAGAAAACACTTTACTTAATTGAATAAATAAAATAAAATTGATTACATAAATTCATTTTTAATGGGTTAGATAAATGTTGTCACCATATAATTCCTCCTCCCAACAAGAGATTCCTTCCCAGGAAAACTTGGATAATAAATCGTATCATCTTAAATCCAAATTAGTTCTAAAGCATGCATGTAAGTTTGTTACAGCTCTTGCAACGGCTATTATTTTTGGCATCGGCATAGCTATTTTTAGCCATTTCATAGGACATCTTCCTATTGCCTATGTAATTTCAATTGGTTTAACAACCGGTGGTTTGTTGTTTGTAGTGAACTGTATTGCTTTTTACTGTATTTTTAGATGGAACAAGAAAGCAAATTCTCCAAAAGAATCATCCTCGCAAAAATTAACTGTTGACCCCTCCCCTCTTCAGCCATTAGTTTGTGAATCATCCTCGCAAAAATTAACTGTTGACACCCCCCCTTCCCAGCCATTAGTTTGTGGATCATCCTCGAATGAGAACGATGATAAGTCTCTCAATTTTATTCATAAAAATTTTAACGAAAAAGTTTTAGATGAAAAAGATATTTGCAACTTAACTAGACAAGAGAGTGAAACTCTATTAACAAACCATTATAATGGAAAAAGGGTTGGCTTATTTCGTTATGCCGCAAGGGATAAAAATCAACTAGTTTTTTCATACAATTTTTCTGAAAATAAGGACACCCCTATAGAACATAGCATCATAAGTTTTCAGGAAGCTATGAACAGTTTTAAACAGCAAGAAGAATACAATTTTAGAATTATTCTTCCTTCTGAAATTAAAAATACTTCACATCCCCAGGCTAAGAAAACTGAAAATCAGATTTGCAACAACAAGACACTGATTCACAATGACAAAACAGCAAGAAATCAGGACGCATATAGAGGAATTATGCAATTTAATAAGAACGAGGATCATAAAAGTTTTTATTTATTGTGTAAAAAATTAAATATTTCTTCTCGGCACATTTATTTCGACTCAACGAATCTTTCATGTTATGTCTCTAGTTTTCATATTTTAGTCGTATGGGCCAAAAAAAATAAAAAATTTAGTTCATTAATAGGCAAGAATTATAAGCATTATGTTGATTTTGAAGCATACCATTCTATAGGCGGAAAAAACACCTGCTCATTTCAGGCAAATTCAACCTACAAACGGAGAGATCATGAAATCGAAATGAATGATGCTGAAAAACACAATAAACTAGCTATCAATAAGTTAGATTTTTCTGATTCAATTTCTGAAAAAAATCCATCTACAGCTTCAGAACTCGTATCATACATGTACTCACGTGCTAATGGCGTGGTGGTTGGAGAAATGCATGATGAATATCTTTCTAAAAGATTCATTATAGATAATTTTATTAACTCAGAAAGTAACAAAGTAGATGTTATTTACCTTGAACACCTGATTTATGAAATTTTTCAGCAAGATTTAGATGAATATTGTTTAGGAAAAACGGAGGAAATGTCAACCACTCTGGAAGCTTATCTTGACGATCTGGATGAGGGTCATAAAGTGCCAACAGACAAAAGAACTCACTATGGATTTAAAGCACTTGTTATGGCAGCAAAAAAAGCTCGTATACGAGTTGTGTGTATTGATACTGAAATATCCTATAGTTACACAACAAACCCCGATCGTGAACTTATGATGAATTATCAAGCAAAATTAATCATTGATAAAGAAAAGAGATTACCTAAAAGTAAGCAAAAATTTGTTGCCCTTGTAGGATCTGCGCATGTTTGCCGTATTTATGGAGTGTCAGGTTTAGCCGAAATTTTAAACTGTCCAGGAGTCCTATTTAGCTATGATCAAAATGTTCCCTTTGTGCAATATCACCAAAAAATCCAAGATGCACACAATGAGGAAAGCGAGGGATACATAGACTTTGTCTTGAGTCAATCCTTTCTAAACAATTGAACTTTTATGCGAGCACAGCAGTATCAAAAAAAAGTTTTTTCTATTAAAAAGATTTTTTACATCTAAATTCAGTTGGTCATGCAACTACATTTTTTACAATTTTTTAATTCTCACAGGATCTTTTGTTGTTTCAAATAGAAATCTGGTAGTATATTGAACCCACCTTATGCAAATCCTTTTTGGGTTATGCCGGGCATCAAAGGAAGTGAAGATCGATGAGCTTTATGCAAGCGATAGTTAAAAATGCTGTTTTGCAAATGGCCCTCCTGGGAGCTATTGGTGCTTCCTTTGCCGGAGGTCTTATTGGATCATATGTTGTCGTAAAACGGATCGTTTCTATTTCAGGAAGCATCGCTCATTCTGTTTTGAGTGGTATGGGAGCTGCTCTCTATTTTCAACATTTGTGGGGAATCACGTGGCTTACACCCCTTATAGGTGCTCTTGTGGCCGCTATGATTTCAGCTCTTATTATTGGATGGGTGCATCTTCGATTTCAAGAACGGGAAGATGCAATCATTGCGATGATCTGGTCAATTGGAATGGCTATTGGTGTGATTTTTGTTTCACAAATACCTGGAAGCGGTATCGAACTTACTCATTTTCTTCTTGGAAATATTTTGTGGGTAAACACCACTGATCTTGCTTTATTAGCCTCTCTTGACGCTGTGATCCTTGTCGCTACTCTTCTTCTTCATAAACAATTTTTAAGTATCTGTTTCGATGAAAAACAAGCCAAACTGCAGGGGATCAATGTTGCAGCCCTCTATTTATTCCTACTAATTTTGGTAGGAATTTCCGTTGTTGTCCTTATTTACATTGTTGGGGTCATTCTTGTCCTCTCAATGCTAGCTTTGCCAGCTTCGATCGCAGGAGCTTTCACTTATCGGTTATCCAACATGATGGTAATCGCTGTATTATTAAATCTCACTTTCTCGATCGGAGGACTTGCTCTTTCCTATCATCTCGATTGGCCAGCCGGCGCAACCATTGCTCTTTTTTCAGGATGCGTTTATTTGCTCAGTTTGAGATTTAAGCGTCCAAGCCTGCTTCATTAATTGATTGACTCCTTGCTTGTCAAGCGCTGAAATTTCAAAGAGTGTTTCATGTCTAAATGGATAAAACTTTTTAAAAGCCTTACTATGCTTTTCCGATTCGAAAGTATCAATCTTATTAAGAGCCACCAAAAAGGGTTTGCGCAATAACTCTTGATCATAAGATTTTAGTTCTTTGCGTAAAGTTTTAAAATCTGAGATGGGATCCCTTCCGTCAATCCCAGAACTATCAAGAACAAAAAGAAGAAGATGCGTTCTTTCAATGTGGCGTAAAAACTCGTAACCCAGACCGCGGTTATTGCTTGCCCCTTCGATGATTCCAGGAATATCCGCTAAGAGAAAACGAGCCCCCCCTTCAAGATAAACATAACCTAAATGAGGACGAAGAGTGGTGAAAGGATAGGGAGCTATTTTCACTGGTACATTGGCAACAGTGCAAAGCAGGGTAGATTTGCCCGCATTGGGAAAACCAACGAGACCCACATCAGCGATCAGCTTTAGTTCAAGCTCAACTTTGATGGATTCTCCCTTTTTTCCCGGAGTGCAGATCACAGGAGCTCGATTTGTAGGGCTTTTAAAGTTAGTATTCCCCTTTCCTCCCTTACCTCCTCGGCAAATCTCATAACGAATCTCCCCCTCGGTGAGATCGCGGAGAACCTCTCCTGTTTCAGCATCCCTTATAAGAGTTCCAACAGGAACTTTAAGAAAAAGGGTTTCTCCCCCTCTGCCACGACGATTGTTAGATCCCCCTCCTTGTCCATTCTGTGCCTTGATTTCATAACGATTACGATAGGCCTCAAGACTGGGAATTTGAGAATCTGCAACAAAAACAACACTACCCCCTTTGCCCCCATCGCCTCCACAGGGCCCCCCTTTGGGAATATATTTTTCACGCCGCCAGGCAATGACACCATCTCCCCCCTTCCCAGCTTTGATCTCTAAAATCACATGATCAACAAACATAATTTTTTATCCTGATCAGGAAAGAGAAGTGCAGACTAGGCGGGAAGAACTGAAACGTAAGTACGATTAGATGTGCGATAAGAAACTACACCCTCTATAAGAGAAAAAAGGGTATCATCGTTGCCACGTCCTACATTTTTTGCAGGATGCCACTTGGTTCCCCTTTGACGAACCAAAATACTACCAGCATTAACGCGTTGTCCATGTCCCACCTTAACACCCAACCGTTTTGAATGAGAATCTCGTCCGTTACGAGTCGATCCTTGACCTTTCTTATGTGCCATTATTTGCCCCCAATCTCGGTAATTTTAACTTGCGTATAGTTTTGACGATGTCCCACCTTTCTATGGTAATTTTTTCGTCTTTTATATTTGTAGGAAACAACTTTATCTCCACGAAGATTACCCAAAATTTCCCCCTTCACCACATTTCCGACAATCGGTTGTCCCACATGAGGAGTTGTTCCATCGAATAAAAATACAATTTCATGAAACTCAACAGACGAGGTTTTTTCCCCGGAAAGGAGTTCTACTTCAATCACATCTCCTTCAAAGACGCGGTATTGCTTGCCACCCGTCTGGATAACTGCATAAGATTTTTTGTCGGTCATTTGCTTTTCCGTTTAGACTCTGTTTTCAAGAAATGAAGGCTAATATACCCTATGACCAAGATCAAAGTCAATCAAAAATCGAGATTCCATGCCAACAATTTATCTCCAACATCCCCTTTTGTCAGAAGAGATCACCAAACTCAAAAAGGAATTTTCTACCTATGAGTTCATTTCCGGCCCCTTAGACCCTCATCAATGGAACGCTATTCAAATTCTATTTGGAAAAGAACTGAAGGAAAAAGAACTTCATCTCGCCTCTCGCCTTCGTTGGATCCATCTCTCAAGCACCGATACAGAAAGGCTCTTTTTTCATGAAATCCAAAAAAAAGGCAACATTATTATTACAATGAGCAAAGGACAGAATGTGGCGCAAATCGCCGAATTTGTAATAGGAGGTATTTTGACGTTTGCGAAGCAATTTTTTCACTGGAAAAGCGTTGTCCATGATCCTGCTGAATTTTGGAATTGGCCTCTTAAAGAAACCATGTGGACTCTCAAGGGAAAGGTTCTTCTTCAGATTGGTCTTGGCGAGGTAGGAACCCAAATCACCCGTCAAGCACAAGCGCTGGGAATGAAAACATGGGGAATAAGGAAGTTCCGTTCTTTTCATCCCTATTGCAAAAAAACATTTGGCGTCGATGCTCTTCACTCGGTCCTGCCGAAGGGAGATGTTGTTTGTTTAGCCCTTCCAAAAGGGGGGGCTCCAAACGATTTTTTCAGCACAACAGAATTTAATCTGATGAAACCTGATTCGATTTTTGTTGTGGTGGGATGCGCCGATGGTGTGGATGAGCAAGCTCTTGCGGAGGTCGCTAAAAAAGGAAAATTCCGTGGGGTGATCCTTGATGCTTTCCACTATCCCCCCCCTTCGAAGCATTCCCCCCTTTGGGAAATCCCTAATGCCATTTTAACCCCGGGAGCAAGTCCTAATCCTGAAGGGACCATAAATTTTGCTCTACGTCAATTCCGGAAAAATTTACGCTTATTTGCTCTTGGACGGATCAGCGAAATGAAAAACATTCTTGAATTTTATAGTGGATTCAATGTGAATTGATACAAAAAAAGTTCCTCAATTTTGACTGTGAAGACAGGCTCTAAAAAAGAGGACGACTACGAGAAGATCGTTTTTTCCTTGAAAGGAAAACAGTTAAAATAAGTAAAAAAAACACAGAAATCACCCAAAAAAGAGGCTGACGACGCGCTTTGATTATTGTTGTCAATTGATAGAGCCGTGTTGGTTTAAGATCTGTTGCTGATAATAAAAGAGTGCGTTTTAGAATAATTTCCTGCTCATCCATGATATCTACTGCTCCAACCACATCCCCCTTACCAATTGGAGGAATAAGAGTTTCAAAAGAAACCTTTACAATTAAAGGACTCTCCTCAGAAGGGAAAAAATCATAATAAAGCCCGTGAGGAAGCTGAGTTGTGAGCAATCCTTTTCCATGGGCCACTTTTGTTTTAATAGGCGTGATGCCCGGTTTAAGAAAAACACGGCGTTTTTTCTTTTCAGAAAACGCAGCATCAAACAGAGCCTTAGTTGACCCATAGCGCTCTTGATTATGGGTTGCTCCAAGAACAACCCCTATCAGAATCCTCCCCTCTTTTTGAGCTGCACTCACCATTGTCTTCCCTGCAGCTTTTGTAGTTCCTGTTTTAATTCCAATCGCTTCAGGATAAAAATAAACGCCACGCCTCAAAAGCAAGTTAGTCTGCCTTAAATAACGAATATATTCGAGATTAGATTGGGGACAGGTGTGACAAGATTTAGCAACAATTTCCCGAAATACAGGTTCTTTCATCGCTTCTTGGGCCATCAATGCCAAATCTGAAGCTGTTGTCACATGATCTGGATGATGAAGGCCATGAGGATTTAAGAAATGGGTGTGACTACATCCTATTTCTTTTAAATAGGCGTTGAGCCGTTCCATAAATTTTGGAATGGTAGGACCTAAATTGTCAGCTATCACATTGGCCGCATCATTTGCAGACCCCACCAACATCCCTGAAAGCAATTCATAAAAAGGAAGCTCCTCTCCTTTTTTAAGCGACATATGGGTACCATCTGTTTCAAGAAGGTGAGGAGGAGAGCGGTAATTCGATTGTTTTTTTGCCTGAGGAGTGATAGAGACAAGAGCAGAGTAATTTGCTCTCATCAATTGATTCTCACGCCCCTGCATCAATTTAATCGCAAAAAGAGCCGTTGCTATTTTGGTCGTACTTGCTGGAAAACAAGGTTTATTTGCTTCTTTTTCAAAAAGAACAGCCCCTGTCTCTGCATTGATCAAAATAGCAGTTGGAACGCAAACAGAAACTTCTAAAGGCTTTGCTCTTAAGGATAAGCAAAGAAATAAGAAGGCAAAAATTCCAAAGAACACGCGCATAATCCCCAACAATACCAAAAGACACAGCATAAATCACTCATCTTATGATGATTTAAAAAAATATATTGACATATCAAAAAAATGAGACTAGACTTGAGTGAACGCTAGGGAGGGAAAAGCTATGATGAATCCTGTCGAAATAGAACAGCGTTACCAAGAGTACATGGGAGCCTTGAATGACTACGTACCCGACGGGGTATTGGAAGTTGATTTAGCTCTTTTACAAAATCTTGGATTATTGAGCGAACTAGAAAAGCTTGAAGGTGAAGAAGCTTCTCTGTCTCATAGTTTTTATGTAGTGGAGTCCCAAGAAAAACTCACTCTATTTAATCAACGTTTTTTGGTCTGGATCGTTCCCCAGCTCATCAATCACATTCCAACGACCTACACCCTAGTGGCTTTAAATTCTAGTGATCAACCACATCTTGAAATGGTTTTTTCAACAACGGGCGTCTATAACCATTCAGGGTTAGTCCTTAGGATTTTGGAAAAGTTTCTTCAACAGATCGAAGAAACAGAAGAGGAGATCGATAAATTTGAAGACAAAGACCCTACTCCCCAAGAATAAAAACTCAAGTTAATATTTTGTCTTTCGCAAGCAAATTTTTTATACCCATTCCACTTCAAGAATTGGGATTTTGGCTGTGAAGACAGGCTCTAAAGATATTTGATAAGACGAAGAACGTTTTCTTCTTCATCACGAAAATAACTCACCTCATCCATTAATTGTTCCATTAAATAAATCCCTAATCCACCAATCTTCCTTTCGT
The DNA here is from genome assembly GCA_020440555.1 of Chlamydiia bacterium. Classification (GTDB taxonomy): domain Bacteria; phylum Chlamydiota; class Chlamydiia; order Chlamydiales; family JAAKFR01; genus JAGRNW01. The sequence goes on along the minus strand of JAGRNW010000047.1, from coordinate 1,610 downwards.
TGAGTGGTTTATGCATATCCACCTCAGATTCAAATTTGAGAGGATTAAAAGGAATCCCCCCATCACGCACTGAGACCTCAAATGCTCCATCTTCCCTTTTTGTACAGTGAATCATAATTTGCTTGTCTTTACTGGAAATATCTCGATAGGCATAAGAGATAATATTAACGATCGCTTCTTCAGCTGCAAGCTCGATTTTCCCAATCACAGCATCAGGAATCGAGTAACTATGAGCTCGATCTCGAATAAATTGCATCATCTGGGTTAAATGAGAAAGATCAGCGACGAACTGCATCTGATAAATTGTGTGATTTTTTTGTCACTCTACCAATTATGGACCACGTAGTCCACAATCTTTTCAGCAAGACAACGGTAGAGAGGGTGTTTTGCCACATCAAAAGCCTGAGGATGCATTTCAAGTTGTCCCAATGCAAAGTCATGAGAGTTGACAGTTGATAAATCAGGTTCAAAATCAAAATCCGTATAAGCTGTGATAGAGCAAGGACCTAAAAGACGCCTTCCACTGCATTGATCAATCAGCGTAACCTTGGCCGTGGCCGAAATACGTGCTTCGTTGGAGGCAACAATTTTAGTGCGAGTTCCATCCTCTGTATAAGCAAAAGTGTATCCAATATTTTCATCATTGGGAGAAAAAAGACAAATCTCTAAAAGGAGACGACCACAACAGCCTGAAACAGAGACACCACTTTGTGAGAATGCTTTAATAATTTCTGTAGTTAGATCTCCCTGATTGTCTCCTGATACATAAGGAATAGTGATGGAACTATAGGAAGAAACAAAATCTCCCCTTCCCATATGATAACCACATGATGTAAAACAAAAGAGAACCAAAAGAGAAATTTTAATTCTTAGAATAAGCATTCTTAGTAAAGTAATCAGAAATTGCGTCAAGCCGAGTTTGACAATCTAAAGCACACGCAGTTTCTGGATATTTCTTGATGGCATCAATATAGTAGATCGTCGCCGCATGGAGTTTCTTTTTCCTTTCGTAGTAACGACCTGTATCATAAAGACTTGTCGCATGAATTTCCTGCATTTGAAGATAATTTTTCTCAACATCTAACAGCATTTCATCCGTAGGAAAACTCACTTTCATCTTTTCAAGATTCACCTGGGCTAGCTGAAGATAATCGGGGTTTTGCGCCTCGAGGTTTCCTTGCTGAAGGTAAACTTTTGAAATGAGCAGGTAGGCTTCTCGTGCAAGAGGTGTTTTGGGAAAACGACGAGTCAAAGTTTTCAAACACTCTATACTTTCCTTGAAATCTCGTTTTTTTCGAAGAACCTTAGCTTTTCCATAGAGCGCCTTAGCGGCAACCTCCTGCCCCGCCATCGCTACAATCACCTCATCATAAAGCGCGATCGATGCTTCCCGCCCTAGCACAATCTTCGGAAGTCGCTTTTTTCCCAAGAGATGCCGTCTAGCCCCTTTTCTATAGGCCTCAGCAATGAGATACTTATATTCAAATGTCTTAGAAAAATGACGGGTTTGGCCCGGTAAAGCAAGGTAGTAAGAAAATCGTTTGTCCGCAATGTCATATTCATGGAGGTAATAACTACATTGACCCGCATAAAAAACCGCATCGGGATAA
>JAGRNW010000046.1 GCA_020440555.1 Chlamydiia bacterium | reverse complement strand
GAATTTTTGCCATAAATGCGAAAAAAAATCACGCTGTTTTCAAAAATCTTCTCAAACTAAATCCGCCTGAGTATATTGCAACTTTAACTGAAGAATTTCGAACAAGGTATCATTTAGCAGAGTTTGTCAGTTATGAAAGTTATAACGATCAATGGGGAGAGGAGGGCAGTCCTGTCCTTCTAGTGTTGCAAGCTGCACCTGCTATTGGATACATGAAAGATAAAAATATTGAAACAGATGAATTACAAAAGTATGCAGCTCTTGCGAATTACACAGCTATTTTTAGCCATGCCATACAGTGCGCAATAAATAAAAAAAAACCTGTGGTTGTTCATCTAACAAGTGTGGGAGGAGGGGTTTTTGAAAATAAACAACAAAATATTTTCTGGGGACTAAGGCAAGCTGGAATCTTCTATCAAGAACAAATGAAAAAGCTGAACATCAGAGTAAAATATCAAGTCTTTACTCAACAAAAAGACAATAAATTCTTACTGAAAAAGTTTGAGGAATTACTCAATATTGAATCTTTGCCCTCTTGTAATCAGGAATCCCTGTAGGCAATAAGATCACATCTTGCACATGAGCGGGTTTCACATAATCGAAACTGTAGTAATAAAGAGGGGATATTGGCATCCCCTTCATCAAAATTTCTTCTGCTTCTTTAAGCAATCGTTTTCTTTCTTCTTGGTCGATTGTTGTATTTGATAAATCGAGAAGATGTATATAATCCTCATCTTCCCATCCAGAAGGATTTAAGGCGGGATCCTTAGTTTTAAAAAGTTCTAAGAAAGTGATGGGGTCGTTAAAATCTCCAATCCACTCTCCATTTCCTATTTGAAATTTTCCTAGCCTCACTTTTTCGCGGTAATAACCGTATTCGCATCCTTCAAGGATAATAGTCACTCCCAATCCTTCTTCCCATTGTCTTTGAAGAAGTTCAGCAATTTTTTTGTTGCGAGGGGAGATCCCAAAAGTAAAAATGATGGGAGGAAGAACGTCTCGAGTAAGACCTAGTTCTTTTAAGGCCTCTTTGAATAAGACCTGAGCATAGGTTATGTTCTCATCTATAAAATAAGGATGGTCTGACAATTGCATCGTAGGCGGAATAAGGGAAAGGGCTACTTGTTGTCCTCCTTGAAGAACATGATCTATAAGATCTTTACGACTAATGGCATAAGAGAAAGCTTTGCGAAGTTTAAGATGATTGAAAGGGAAGCATTGTGTATTGAAATTGATCCAAAACGTTCCAGCAACAGGAAATGATTGTAAAATTCCCTCTTTTTGATACTTCTCCATGGCTTCGGTTGAGATGGGATGAGATATGGGTTGCCCAAGCCAGTCAAGTTTTCCTTTTTCATAGAGATAATTTTCCGTAACATGATCGGTGATGAGGGTAAATTCAATAGAGTCAAGATGGACTGCTTCTCGATCCCAGTAGTTTGGATTGCGAATAAAGTGAATGTGATTCCCTGGGTAAAAATTGACAATCTGAAAAGGCCCATTGCAAATGAAAGAGGTGGCATCTATTTTTCCTGATGGATTTAGCCAATTGGGGGATTTTTCTTCAAAGGCCTTATTAATGGGAAAATAGGTAGGAAAAGAAATTAAATTTAGAAAATAGGGTGTGGGAGATTCTAAGATCACTTGGAGAGTGTAATCATCTAAAACTGTGATTCCAACTTCTTCAATAGAGCCTTTATCGAGGCGAGCCCGTTTAGCATTTTTAATAGGGAAGAGGATTTGAGAATAATCAGACGCAAATTGAGGATCAAGAACCTTTTTCCAGGCGTAGAAAAAATCATGAGCCGTCAAGGGGGTTCCATCAGACCAATTAGTTTTTTTAAGAGTAAACGTATAAGTGAGAAGATCATTAGAGATTTCTACATATTGGGCGATTGCGGGCTGAGGGTTTCCAGAGGCATCTTCTCGGTAAAGCCCCTCAAAAAGATGGCGAATTAAAGTGAGATCTTTCACGTTGCGCGCAAGGCGGGGATCTAAAGATACTGGTTCCTGTCCAAGATTTAAACAAAGATGTTGTTTTTTAAGAGGAGCCGTGTTTTGTGAGCAACCCACGAAGAGAAAAATCAAGCAAAATGACCAACACATCTTAAGCAAAACATTGTGAGTTTTATTGTAAGCAAGCGTTTTGCTTAAGATGCGTGACCCAATAAATTTCAGCATTGACAACCTTTAAACAAGCGATAATTTTGGTTCAGCTGCAAGCTTATCTAAAGAGGAAGACTTTTGAAAAAGATATCCTCCTAAACCTCCAATCATTGCTCCATTATCAAGCGTTAGATCGGAATGGGGCCAAAAAACAGGAAGAGGTAAAGTTGAAAAAAGCTCTTTTAAAAAATTATTCTGACACACTCCTCCTCCTCCAATGACACTTTTGAGCTTGTATGTTTCAATTGCCCGTTTGGCTTTCGTCATAACATCTGCAAAGGCTGCTTTTTGAAAGCTTGCTGCTATGTTTCTTTTATCTAAAAGAGGAATTTTAGATGAATATTTTTTTGTACAGTAAAGAACGGCAGTTTTAATGCCGCTAAAAGAAAAATCAAAAGGAGATTGCTTTACAGTTCCTGCTTTAAAAACAAAAGCATTTGGGTCTCCCTTTTTTGCAAGTTTCTCAATAGCAGGTCCTCCTGGGTATGAAAGATCGAGCAAGGTGGCCACTTTGTCAAAGGCCTCCCCAATGGCGTCATCCTGAGTTTGTCCAATGGAAGTATATTTTCCTAAATTTTCGATTTTTATGAGGCTGGTATGTCCTCCCGAAAGAACAAGGCCAAGGGCCGGAAGGGGAATAGGTTCTTTATGGGACATCCAAGTTGCGTAAAGATGGGCTTCAAGATGATTCACTCCGATCAAGGGTTTTTCTAATGCAATTGCTAATCCCTTGGCAAAGTTCAGACCAATCAGCAACGCCCCGACAAGGCCCGGGCCATGAGCAACCGCAATTCCATCTATTTCACTAAGAGTAAGATTAGCCTCTAAAAGGGCTTGTTTGCAAACAGGAACAATTTTTTCAATATGTACTCTGCAAGCTTCTTCAGGAAAGACCCCTCCGTACTCTGCATGGAGATCAGCTTGAGAGGCAACAACATTCGACAATACTTCAATTCCATCTTTGACAACTGCAACTGCCGTCTCGTCACACGTACTTTCAATCCCCAAAATATGCATGAGGAAGAGTTTACCTCATCAGCTTTGAATTTGTCACTATGTCAGCGCTTGCCAGATCATCCATGATCCAAAGAGCAGGATGTTCTTTAGTTCCAATTCCTTGCGAAGGGAGTTGGGCAGGATTAAATGGAGAATTTAAGATTTTATGAATGACCTTTGCTTTATTTCCTCCCAAAACGTAGAGACAGATGTGGCTGGCTTCGTTAATCAAATCATAAGTGAAGGATATTCGCCAACTATTTTTTTGAGGAACATAGTTGGCGACAACTCGTCGATTTTTTATATCTAGAGCTTTCGTTTTTGGGAAAAGAGAAGCTGTATGACCATCCTCTCCTACGCCTAACATCACGAGATCAAAAGGGGAATTTTTTAGTTTTTTTTTGATGATGAGTTCGTAAGATTCTGCATTTTCGTGGATATTTTTTTCTGCGATCATCCGAAAAATATTATCTTTTTGAATGGGAAGTGTTCTGAGCCCGCCTTCTTCCATGGCCATATGGTAGTTACTCTCCGGATCACTTGGAGGGACGGCTCGCTCATCACTCCAAAACAGATAAACTGAAGTCCAGTCGACCCGTTCACGATATTCTTTGGATGAAAGAAGTTTAAAAATTTCCTTAGGCGTAGAGCCTCCAGAGAGGGCAACAGCAAAAAAACCATGGTCATCAATGGAGTCATTTGCAAGGGTCGTGAAATGTTCAGTTGCAAATTTTAATGTTTCCTCTCGATTCCCTGGTAGTGCCAAAAGGCGTCTTTCATCAAATGAGTAAAGGGGTTTTTTCAAAGGTTTCATCATTAATGTTTCCAAGGGATTTGGGAGAGTGTTTGCAACATGTTTTTGTAATGCTCTCCGGTGGTTTCATAGAAAATTTCTTCGAGAATCTCCTGACCTGCAGCAAAACCGCCAAGATAAAAGCAGTATGGAAGATCACAATGATTGGCATCAGAGTATTGAATGTAAACTTGCCTTGATTCTGGGTGACGTTTAAAAATATAATGGCCCTTTTTGAGTGAACTTTCAATTTCAATAGAAAGGATAGCCCCTATGGGGAGCTCTTTTTGTTCAACAGGAGCGAGATGGATGGCAAGATCACCCATAGCTCGATGATAGGCAAGACGGTAATTCCCCTCCTCATGTTCAAAGTGAGTAAATTTCCAGTTGAGTTGTGAAGCTAACCAAGCTTGAAAATAAGCGGCACGAATTTCACCCAGATAACCTTGCGAAGAAGGATTTTTATTATAGGTGATTCTAAGTCTGTTACTTTGGATGAGTTGATCGACAGTATCCCGACTATTAAAAACGGATCGAAAAATATTCCTCCATCCCCATGTTGAAATCCAGTTGAGGTCGGTCACTCCCGTTTTATTGTCTCCGACAAGTTTTAAAATGGTGTGACTAAAGGCTTGGATATCGGCTGCTCCCTCAGAATCGAAAATGATCCGGTGGGCATAGGGCTGAAGTCTGGAAAGAATGACATTTTCCCCTGTTGGATCTGCTGTCCAAAAAAGATAAATGGGAAGATCAGGAACCAGGTAGGGAAGGAGAAGATAGGGGACTCTTTCACGGTAGTCCCCAGCTGTTTCTATTTTGATTTGCTCACAAAAAAGGCTTAAGTCTCCCTCACCTATTGTTTGAGAGGAAACCTCTGTTTTAAGATATCTCTCATCGCTATGCACATCTTCGATAATCCATAAAATGCGACAGGGAAATTTTCCGATTACCTTTTTGATCAACTCTCCATAAGATGCAATTTTTTCTGTTTTCTGGGTATAAATAATGAGAGTAAAAAGACAAGCACGGATTTTATTTCGTCCTAACTCTGTATCCCATAAATGAGCAAGCTCTTCACTAATATTTGAGAGTTGAAGATAGTCCGTGGCTGTCATATCAATCTCCACGCCCTTCCATCTCTTTCTAACATTGCGTCAGCAGCTTTAGGACCCCAGGATCCAGACTTATAATTGGGAAAGTCACTGGGAGCACTCTCATGCCAACGATTCAGAATAGGAGAGATAAATTTCCAAGAGGCCAGCACCTCGTCCCCTCTGGCAAAAAGAGTTCCATCTCCCAACATACAATCGTAGATCAGGCGCTCATAGGCCTCGGGAGGAGTAAGACCAAAGTAGGAGCCATAGCGAAAATCCATTTTCACAGGTTGGATAGGGCTGCTAGTTCCTGGGACCTTACAATTGATGCGTAAAGAAATTCCCTCGTCTGGTTGAATCCGAATTGCCAGTACATTTTGTTCAAGTTTTTGTTTTCCTTTAGAAAATAAGATCCCTGGAACTTTTTTGAAAACAACGGCAATTTCTGTTGCTCGTTTGGGAAGTCTTTTTCCAGCACGAAGGTAGAAAGGGACATTGGCCCAACGCCAATTATCGATAAAAAGTTGAATGGCCGTATAAGTTTCAATGGGAGAATTGTGATCAACGTTTCGCTCTTCCCGATAGCCATTCACATTTTTTCCATCGATAAATCCAGGACCATATTGGCCTCTGACGACAAATTCATTGAAATGTTTCAAATCTACGGGGCGTATGGCTTGTAAGACTTTCACCTTTTCATCTCTGATTGCATCGGCATCTAAGCTCGAAGGAGGTTCCATGGCGACAAGAGAAAGGAGTTGCATCATATGATTTTGAACTATATCCCGTATGATACCCGCTTCTTCAAAAAAAGTTCCTCGGGTTCCGATCCCGATTTCTTCGCCTACAGTGATTTGAATATGATCAATGTATTGATTATTCCAAAATGACTCGAAAATTGAGTTTGCGAATCGAAAGACCATCAAGTTTTGGACAGTCTCCTTTCCTAAATAATGATCAATTCGATAGATTTGGTTTTCTCCGAGATGATTCATTACAAAATTTTGGAGTTCAACAGCGGATCCATAGTCATGACCGAATGGCTTTTCGATGATCACGCGAGACCATTTCTTTTTTTCTTTTGTAGTGTCATAAATAAGATGGTGTTCCCCCAATTTTTGAATAATGGTGGGAAAGAAGCTGGGCTGCGTTGAAAGATAAAAAACTCGATTTCCTTTGGTGTCGAATTTTTTATCAAGATCATCTAAAAACTTACGCAAGGCGTCATAACCATGATCATCATCGAAATTGGATTGATGATAAAAAATTTGATTTGTAAACGAATGCCAGAGCGTCTCTTCAATTGGTTTAACTCGGGAAAAATTGGAAATGGCATCGTGCATTTCTTGGCGAAATTTTGCATGATCTTTGGGGCGCCTTGCAAAACCTACGCAAGCAAAGTGAGAGGGAAGTTGTCCTTCGCGACTGAGATTATAAAGAGCGGGAAGTAGCTTTCTGGAGGTTAGGTCTCCTGTAGCGCCAAAAATTACTAAAATACAGGGCTCTGCTTTTTTCGAAGCTGTGATCTGATCTTCTAGGGGGTTTTGAAAAGGAGCTCCATTGCCTTCGAGAGAAATTGTCGTGAAGGCTTCTTTTGTGAGTTTTGTCATAGTAATTTCCATAATTACGATTGCATATAAAATTTATTATATAAGTAAAGGGGATTTTAAAGATAGCTTTCTAGGAGAATTGTAGCAGATAGAGCATCGATCACCTGGGAACGTTTTTTTCGATTTAATTTTGCCTCCATGAGCACTCTCTCGGCTTGTCTTGTTGACAGCCTTTCATCGATCGATTCCACAGGACAATCAACAACAGCTTTAAGATGTTCGATGAAAATTTTAGTTTCATCAGTTAAAAAGCCTTGTTTCCCGCTTAAATGCAGGGGAAAACCAACGAGAATTTTATCCACATTGTATTTTTCAAGTTCAGATGCAACTCTTTGAGCTGTTAGAGCTGATTTTTTTTCAGCTTTAATAATAAATGACTTAGAAACAATGAGTTGCATTTCGTCTGATAGCGCGATCCCCAAACGAGCGAGCCCATAGTCGATACAAACAACTCTACCCATGACCAATCATCGCTTGAATAAAATCACGAAAGAGAGGATGAGGATCAGTGGGACGGGACTTGAGTTCAGGATGAAATTGAACCCCAACCATCCATGGATGATCTTTGATTTCTACAATCTCACAAAGATTTCCTTCTTCATATAAACCGCTCACTTCCAGTCCATGATCTTTAAAAGACTGAAGATATTTATTATTAAATTCATACCGATGACGGTGCCGTTCTGAGATTTTAGATTTTTTATAAGCCCTATAGGCTAAGCTCTTCTCGTTCAGGCTGCAAGGATAGGCCCCCAGGCGCATAGTTCCTCCAAGATCGGTTACATTTTTTTGTTCTGACAATAAAGAGATCACGGGATGAGGAGTGTTGGGATCAATTTCCGTGGAATTTGCTTGTTCGAGGCCTAAGACGTGACGAGCAAAATCGACTACCATGCTTTGCATTCCTAAGCAGATTCCAAGATAAGGGATCTTATTTTTTCGGCAATAAGAAGCAGCATAGATCATTCCTTCCCACCCCCTTGAACCAAATCCTCCCGGAACCAGGTATCCATTACACCCCGAAAGCTCTATAGAGAAATCGAGTTCATCAGAATTAAAGGTCTTGATCTCAATGGAATAACCAGCGGCAATGGCTCCATGTTCGAGCGCTTCGAAGACCGATTTGTAGGCATCTTGATGTTGAAGATATTTTCCCACAATTCCAACCGTCAATTTTCCTTTGGGATGTTTGATTTTTTCGATCAGGTAAACCCAATCGCTAAGATCAACAGGACAGTCTTCTAAGGATAGAAGTTCACAGAGGGTGCTAGCCACTCTTTGTTTCTCGAGCATTAAAGGAACTTCGTAAATCGATGTCTCTACATCGATTTCATCGAACACTCTGTTGGGTGGAACATTACAAAAAAGGCTGATCTTAGCCTTAAGTTCTTCACTCAACGATTGTTCCGATCGACAAAGAATCATATCGGGGATGATGCCTATGCTACGTAACACCTGAACTGAGTGTTGGGTGGGTTTCGTCTTCACTTCACCGGCCGCTTTTAGGTAGGGAACGTAAGTCAGGTGTACGTTGAGAGAATCTCGAGGATGCTCATAAAGAAATTGTCGAATCGCCTCTAAAAAAGGAAGCGATTCAATATCTCCTACTGTCCCTCCAATTTCAGTCAAAACTACATCGGCGTCTTCTTTGTCCCCGCATTGGATGATTCGATGCTTAATCTCATCGGTGATATGAGGAATCACCTGAACTGTATTGCCGAGGTAATCTCCCCGCCTCTCCCGTTTGATCACCGCGTCATAGATTTGTCCTGAGGTGGCCGTTGAAGCACGGGAAAGATTAGAAGTTGTATATCGATGGTAGTGACCTAGATCAAGATCGGTTTCTGCTCCATCATCCGTCACATAAACTTCTCCGTGCTGGAAAGGATTCATCGTCCCAGGATCAACATTAAGGTAAGGGTCAAGTTTGAGAAGAGCTACTTTAAATCCCTTCTTTTCAAGCAAAAGAGCGATCGACGCTGTTGTGAGGCCTTTCCCAAGCGAACTAACTACGCCTCCTGTGATGAATAGATATTTTCTTTTTTTTTGCATATAAATTTTTTAATTACCTCTAAATCTTGCAGAGTGTCTACACCAATTGCCTGATCATCTACAACCTCTACATAGATGGGGTATCCAGATTCAAGTACTTTAAGCTGCTCTAAATCTTCCGTTAATTGCAATGGGGTGGCACTTAGCCTGCTTAAAAATCCTAGAAGGGAAGAGCGATAAGCATAAATTCCAATGTGCCTATAATACTTCCCTTCTCTTTTATAAGGAAAGGGAAGTCGGTTGCGGCTAAAATACAGGGCTCGTCCATTTTGATCAAAGAGTGTCTTCACAACATGAGGGCTATCGATCCGTTCCTCGTCATGAATAAGCGCCGCTGCTGTGACCATTTCATACTCTTTGTTTTGCGCCATTCTTTCAATCAATCGATCAATCACTTGGGGATCTAAACAGGGCTCATCTCCTTGAATATTTACAATAATCTGACTATAAGGAAAGTAGGTTCGTGCTGCCTCAGCCACTCGGTCTGTTCCCGTTTGACAGTCGGCTGAAGTTAATACGACCTCTCCTCCTAGCTGTGCCAGGTGGGCATAAATTCTGGGATCATCTGTTGCTACAACGACATGATCTAAAAATTTTGAGCGACAGGCATTTTCATAAGTTCTTTGAATCAAAGATTTCCCAAGAATATCAGTGAGCATTTTTCCGGGAAACCGTGAGCTCTCCATTCTAGCGGGGATGATTCCAACTATTTGAGGTTGAGGCATTTTAGCTAAATTTCCATCAACAAAAGTAAAATCTTATACTAAAGAAAAATAAAACACAACTAGAATAATTGTAAAAATTATTTAGAATTAATTCGAAAAGAGATACTATTAAGTAAACTATTGATTAGAATTTTTATGGATTTATTATGAAAATTTTCGTTTTTAAAATAGTATTATCTTTGTTGAGTGTGAGTTTATTTGTCTTCCCCGATTTAATTGCTCTCTCTTCTCTTTTTCCAGAAATTGCCCAAAACAACGCTCAGAAAAAACAGACAAAACAGGTGATTAAATGGGAGATCTATAGATCAGAGGATAATAGTTTTTCTGTCATGATGCCTGTAAAACCAGAACATGTTGAGCAGTCGATCGATGTGCCCAATACTAATCTTTCAATTCGCTATGACACTTATGTGAGTGAGCCGAGCGAGTCCGTAGTTTATGTGGTTTCTGTTTGGCACTATCCTTCAGAAATAGATATGTCGAAGCCTGAGATTAATCTTCAAGATGGGTTTAGTGGGATGCTTTCTGCCCTTCCAGGCTCTGAAGTCATAAAAATGGAGATGGGGAAAGTGGATGGATTTGATGCTATTGAATTTTTGGTTAAAAATGAGGATATTTATTTTCAAGGGAAGTTAATTCTGGTTCATAATACACTTTATCAAGTATTCACAGTCTATCGGGACAGCATAGATATGAAAAAAGATTATGATGAGTTCATGGATTCGTTTAGTTTATTGAATACAGACCAACACAAAGTGGTTCCCAAAAAAGCATCAAGAAGAATGAATATTTAAAAAAAGGCGGGGCTAAATTAACCCCCGCCTCAGTAGAAACTCAAAGGGCTTTGCCAAAGTTTTTTCTTTCAATCCAATAATCGAATGAAATAAATCCAGAGCCAAAGCATAGAATAATTAACGTCACAAATAGAAACAAAAAAGGTTCTTGTTTTGTGAGTAGATCAGGATTGGAGAAAACCTTTGCTACTGCTTCGCCATGAGCAAGAAAATAAGCGAAAACAAAGATCACAATTAGAGGAATAGTTAAAATCCGAGCAAAAAGCCCCAAAAGTATAGAAATTCCACCAATAAACTCTATAGCCCCTACAATTCCAGCGACAATATAGGGGAGTGGAATCTCTAGTGATGCAAAAAATTCCCCTGTGGCCTCTAGATGCAGCCATTTTCCGAAACCAGTGAAAATTAACATCCATCCCCAATACAAACGAATTAATAAAAGTAAAAAGCTGGCGAAAATATTCTCTCCTATAACAAGTCCTTTATAGCTACTTCTTAGCCAGCTTCCTTCTCCCGTTATCATACACGACCTCCTTAAAGAGATTTTATTGTTCTGTATAACTTAAAACTCTTTTTTGATGCACGCATATTTATGATAATTGAAAACTTTAATTTTACGACTTAATCAAAGCTTAATCTTTGTAAATCATAATTTTGCTTTAGAGTCATTTGCAAAGTTTAGGTAGAAAATATGTCAAAAGGTATTGATCCGGATAAACTTTCTTTTTCAAATGTGCCTCCTTACCAGGAACATTGGGCTTTGAATACAGTCCGTAAGGTTGGTTATATAGCGGTTGTGATTTTTGTTGCTTTGGGAGCGACAGGTGCCGCTTTAACTTCACCAGGTACTGTTTTATTTTGCGTGAGCGTCACTGGGGGAAGTGTGGCGATGACCTCTTTGATTCCGCTCGTCACTTGGTCTGTGATAGCCATCATTTTGCAATGTAAAGAAAATAAGCAATTAAAGGACTCAAAAAATACTTACAATATTGAGAATAAACATGTAAATTATGTTGTAAATGTTCATACCTCCGAAGAAGAGAGCAAAGTTTCCGAAGAAGAGAGCA
>JAGRNW010000045.1 GCA_020440555.1 Chlamydiia bacterium | reverse complement strand
AGGAGAGGTGTCTGCCAAAAGTGTTAAACTGCGTGTGAAGTTAGGGATGATTGAATGCCCTTCCTATGTGAAAGTGATGGGGCTTGTTGCAGCGGGGATCTTAGGGGGAGGAGGAGGCGCTATTTGTGTAGCTGCTGCTATTTGTTCTTTTGGAGTGCCTCTTTTGGCTCCTTCCGTTGCTGTTTTCCTGATGGGCATCTGGGGTGGTGTCACAATTGTGAGTCTCACCTCTTTTGTTATTTTTTTGTGCTTTCAAAAAATGGACCCTGAAGTGGTCATTAAACGAGAGACTTCAAGCTTTGAATCATCAACAGTCTATCTAAAGCGTCAAGAAAATAAAACTTCTTCTAATTTGAACTTCGAATTACCTTCCTCAGATCCAAAAAATGATGTGCCGCAGATTGTGCCATTTGATGAGAACATACGAAAAGAACAGCCTATTGCGAATCAGATAAAAAAAGCAGATGACAGCGCGCGTGCGGAAGAGGTGAAAAATCTTCACATTCAAGATTCGACGTCAGAATTAGAAAGGTTCGATCCTTCTTCCAGAAAGTTACGCAAGAGGAAACATAAATTGATCAGAAAGCGCAAAAAAAAGACAGGAGTAATATACGGTCCTGAAGCGGTTCAATTTCCACAAGTTAAAGAAAGCGGGCGAAATCAAACTCCGAGATGTCTGACGCAAACAGAAATTAATGCTTCAAGTTGTTTCGATATCAGCAAACAGCCTTCTTGTGAGAGGGTGTCAAAAGCTAAGAAGTATCAGCCTACAGGAGAGAGAAAGCTTTCTAACCTGAGTTTTGTGTTGTTTTCCTCAAATTCAAAGGAGTTTGCACCGCAGAGTTTGGAATTTTTAGACGAAGTGAATGGCGCGAGAGATGCAGTCCAACTTCCTGAAAATGAGAAAGTAAAACCAAAAACTCAGGTTTCTGTGCCAGAAATTTCTGAAAAAACAGAACTCCCAGTTGTAGTTGTTTCAGAGCCTCGCTGTTATGATGTGATTAAATCCTCCAAGCTGGAGTTAGAGCACACCTCCGTTACCAATATGCTGCTTGCGCTGCCCCTCATTGGATGCTATGAAAAAGATTATCGCATTGCACCGCTTGTGATGGTTTTAAAGTTAAAGCTTCAAAGTCTACATGTCTTTCCTCAAGCAAAGAAGTTATTGAAAGATAGAATAAAATCCTATGATCTCGTGGATGTTTATCTAATTGTTTATGATGGAAGAGGATTGGGGCAGTCAGTTTTGAATTATATCCTTCATCCCTGGTTATTTAAAGGGTTGACCCACTCGGTTATTGAAAAAATTGAACAAGAGCAAGCGATTAAGGCGGTTTCGGAGGGAAAACAACTCATTGCCTCTGAAGCAGGAGTCGTAACGTTTGCAGACATTGGCCTCTTTGACACGAGTGGGGTGACGACTATTAGTTATTTTCAAGAACGATGGTTATCCGTGGGGATGTTTAAAAGGCAATTGGTACAAATTCACACAGAGGGTAAAGAAATTGCCATGTCTCCTAACAATGCTTGGTTTAAAATCGATCGGAGAAGAGATGTTTGTTCCTTTTATTCTGTTGCGAGAGCCCCTTTTGATTCATCGGAACCCAATAAAGATCAGCGAACTGTCGCCACTTTCTCTATTGTGATTAATTCCACAACGGAAAAAGGAGACGGGAGAACGCTTATGGAAGCTATAAGGGACGAGTCTGATCTAGAAGGTATGATGCAAAAGCTGAGTAGCAATATTAACGAAGGGCTTTATAAAAAGATATTTAATGTTATTCATCCTCCAGAATATCCACTTGACTAATGCATTTTATTTTATGCAAGGAAACTCTCAATACCTGAATATCGGCCGGGCTTACGCCACTGATTCTAGAAGCTTGTCCCAGTGTTTGGGGTTTAAAAAGAATAAGTTTTTCTTTTGCCTCATTTCTTAGTCCTAAAATATTCTGAAATCTAAAATTTTCAGGAATTTTGATGCGTTCAATCTCCTGATAATTTTTAATATCAGTTTTTTGTCGTTCGATATATCCAGCGTATTTGCATTCTGTTTCGATTTGAGTGTTGATCTCTTCACCAAAATCTTGCATTTTATCGGAAAAATGACTGAGCGCCGATGAGTAACTCACTTCGTTGCGACAAAGGTATTGAGAAAGAGAGAAAGAATGACCATTAATTGAAATAAAAGTTTTTTTTAGACGACTTACCTCTTTTTCAATGACCTCTTTTTTTTTCATAGTTTTATCATGCCGAGCTTGATCAATCAGCCCGTACTCAAAGCCAATGAAACGTAGCCGAAGATCAGCATTATCTTGCCGGAGAAGTAAACGGTGTTCGGCTCGACTTGTGAACATGCGGTAGGGTTCATCAATTGTTTTGGTGACAAGATCATCGATCATCACCCCGATATAACTTTGAGATCTGTCTAAAATAAGACAATCTTTGTTTTGAATGAAGGCTGCGGCATTGATTCCTGCGACAAGACCCTGAGCTGCAGCTTCTTCATATCCTGATGTTCCATTAATCTGGCCCGCCAGAAAAAGACCTTTGATCTTCTTTGTCTCCAAGGTAGCTCCAATCTGACCGCTTGTTATGGCGTCATATTCAACAGCATAGGCAGGACGCATCATTTCGGCTTGCTCAAGGCCTGTAATTGAGTGCAGCATTTTTTCCTGAACCTCTAGGGGGAGAGAAGAGGAGACTCCGTTGACATAAATTTCATCAGTTTCAAGTCCCTCAGGTTCTAGAAAAATTTGATGCCGTTCTTTGTCTGCAAAACGGACCACCTTGTCCTCGATGGATGGGCAATACCTTGGACCTACACCCTGAATTTTTCCTGAGTACATGGGAGAACGATTGAGATTGGCGGTGATGATCTTTTTAGTTTCAATGGTTGTATAAGTGATATAACAAGAGATTTGGGGAAGGCGGGATGCTTTTTGATCAAAAGAGAAAAAAACCCCTTCTTCGCCAGGCTGTTCTTCCACCTTGGAAAAATCAATGCTCCTTTTATGGATACGGGGAGGGGTTCCTGTTTTTAAACGTTTAAGAGAAAAACCGTGTTGTTGCAGGCAACCGGACAAACCCAAGGCAGCACGATCGCCTGCGCGTCCTCCTTGTGCTTGATTCTCTCCCATATGCATCAAGCCGCGCATAAAGGTCCCAGCAGAAAGAATCACTGTTCTACCTGGATAAAAAATTCCTTCTTTGGTAGTCACTCCAGTGACACATCCATAACTAACTTCAAAAGTCTCTGTTGTTCCCTGCTTAATAAAGAGATTTTTTGTTTGTTCGAGACGTCGTTTCATTTCAAACTGATAAGCTACTTTATCAGCTTGAGCCCGAGGTGCCCAGACAGCAGCTCCTTTAGTCCGGTTCAGCATTCGAAATTGAATCCCTGTTTTGTCGATGACTTTCCCCATTTCTCCGCCAAGAGCATCGATCTCTCTGACCATATGCCCCTTCGCGATCCCTCCAATAGCGGGATTACAGCTCATTTTGGCCAAAGTATCAAGATTCATAGTCATGAGAAGGGTTGAGCAACCCATTCTAGCAGCAGCCAAAGCAGCTTCACAGCCGGCATGACCTCCCCCGACAACAATCACATCAAAAGACTGAGGATAGTTCCACATGGACCAAAATCAAGCCTTGATAAAGCTAGGTTATTTATTTTTATGACGGTCACGGCGGCGTCGTTTTTTTCGCTTGTGCTTGGCAATCTTGGCCCGTCGTTTTTTCTTTACAGAGGACATAGTAGCTCCTTATGATTGACCATACAGGATGCATCTTCGCTTAAAAAAAGTAAAGAATTACACTCGAGGGTCAAGTTTTTTCTCATAAGTCTGTGTCTCGAAAAAGTGTAAAAAATGCAGGGGGCATTTAGGTTACAGAGAGGCAAAAGAGGACTCCTCCTCCTGAGGAACCGCCACATGAATAGGTGTGTAGTTGCGAAACTGCCCCAATTCTCTGATAAAAGTTAAATTTACACTACCTACTGCGCCGTGCCGGTTTTTTCCTACAATTAATTCAGCCATTCCGGGTTTATCGTTAGGATCGTAGTATTCCCGTCTCAGCAAAAACATAACAATATCGGCATCTTGCTCAATTGAACCACTTTCACGTAGATCGCTCATCATTGGCCTGTGACCATTCCGCTCTTCTACCTTGCGCGAGAGCTGACTAGGACAAATTATGGGAATATTGAGCTCACGGGCCAACGTTTTGAGCATCCGGGAGATTTCAGAAATTTCCGCTTGCCGACTTTCTATATTACGAATGGAACCCGATCCTGAAAGAAGTTGAAGATAGTCAACAATTAAAAGACGGATTCCATAACTCTCTTTCATGCGGCGGGCTCTTGCTCTTAGATCAGTGATTTTAAGGCCCGGTTGATCATCAATCAACATCGTGTGTTTTTGCATCTCACCTACGGCAGAGACAATGCGTTGAAAGTCATTTCCCGTTAAGGCTCCCGTTTGAATTTTGTCCGACTCCACCTCAGATTGGGAGCAGATAATTCTATGAAGAATCTGTTCGGCTGTCATCTCTAGCGAAAAAATCCCAACGGGCATTCCATTTTTAAAGCAAACATTTTCAGCAATGTTAATGGCGAGAGCTGTTTTCCCCATGGCTGGGCGACCAGCTAAAATAATTAGGTTAGAATTGTTAAATCCATTAAGCATTTTATCAAGATCAAAATAACGGGAAGGAATTCCAGTGATTTTGGGATCGTCATCACCTAGTTCTTGATAGCGTTCCTGCCGATCCTGAACCTCTTTAAGGTAAGGCTGTCCTGAGGTTGATTTGACTCCAGAGAGAAGATCTTCCAATAAAATTCCAGCACCAGGATTAGCCGTTTGGCTGATTTGAAAAAACATCTTCTGGGCATCATCTAGAGCTCCATGGACATCATCAGGTTCCGAAAGAGCTGTTTTTTCAACGGTTTGGGCCGCTAAAATCATCCGTCTTAGAATGGCTTTTTCTTTGACGAGTTCTACGTATTCTTCAATGAAAGCTGATGTTCCGGCATATCCGGCGCAGGTTGCCACATAGGCGGCACCCCCAACAGAATCGAGTCGATCTTGCCTTTTCAGTTCCTCACAAACCAGATGTACATCGGCAGGTTTATCATTTTTATAGGCCTTTTTTAAAACATCAAAAATGAGTTTGTGTTCCGCAAAATAAAAATCATTTTCATCCAAAGTGTCAGCAGCAATGTTTAAACTGTTAATACTAGTTAACATGCAACCCAACACCATCATTTCTGATTCTTTGGAATGAGGGGCAACTTTGAATTTTGAATGTCTTTCCGTCATACAGTTGCTCAGAATATAGAAAAAACAGCCTCTTGTCGAGTTATTCGTTTTTGTGTTTTCAAAAACAGACCTGTCTGATTAGACTGCATTTTCTTATGAGGTCAATATGCGTTTTTCATTTTTTTCTGGTTTAACTCGCTCGTTCTTCTTTGCTTTCTTTGGCTCACTAGGAGTCCTTTTTGCTTTTATCTTTCTTTTTGTAGGTATCGGAGTCTTCTATTCTCTTGGGGACTCTGATCACTATGGTAAAAAAGTGAAATTACTTCCTGACGCCAACGGGAATCGAAAGCAGCTTTCGATGGACGTGCCGGTCATTTTGCAGGTTCCTATCAAAGGAGTCATTGGGGCTGACTCCTTGACAGGAGATAAAATTGAAGAAATTCTTTTAAGTTCTAGGGAAAAAGAATTTAAACATGAACGGGTGAAGGGAATTTTACTTATGATCAACTCACCCGGCGGGGGAGTGATCGCTTCCGATCAGATTTATCATCATTTGCTTTCTTATAAAAAGCGGTTTGGGGTCCCGATTTACGCGTACATAGATGGAATTTGTGCCTCTGGTGGTTATTATATTTCCTGTGCTGCCGATCAGTTGTATGCTTCAAATGTGAGCGTTGTGGGATCGGTAGGTGTGATTTCTTATCCTCCTTTTCTCAATATCTCTGATGCTTTGAAGAAAATTGGCGTTGAGAGTCAGACGCTTTACGCTGGAAAAGGAAAAGATTCAATGAATGCTTTTCGCCCATGGGAAGAAGGGGAATCGGGCCATTATCAAAAGCTCATTAATTATTATTATGAAGATTTTGTGAAGATTGTGTGCGCATCTCGTCCTCAGATCAGCGAAGAGAATTTGGTGGAAATCTATGGTGCGGAGGTTCTCCCTGCGCCTGTTGCGGCCAAAGATGGGTTTATCGATGAAGCTGGTGTTTCTCGAGAGGTCGCTCTGAGTGAACTTGTCAAAGCTGCGGGAATCACTGGAGAGTATCAAGTCGTTTGTTTTGAGAAAAAAAATGTATGGAAAGAGTTGTTTTCTAAAAAGTCTCCCTTTGTCACAGGGGAATTTAACCATACGCTAAAACTTTCAAATTCTGATCAAATACACGAGGAACTTCCTTTTTCTTATACTTATTTCACTTCAAGAATTGGGATTTCGACTGCGCCAAGGTCCCGGGCTTGAAGTGGAATGGGTATAGATTCAATGAGCAAAAAACTTTTTATTCTTGATGTTTCTGGTTATGTTTTTCGTGCTTATCACGCCCTTCCTAATATGACTAACTCTCAAGGACATTCAACGCATGCTCTTTTTGGGTTCATCCGTTCTGTTCAAAAGATTTTTAAGGATTTTCATCCGGAACATGTTGTGGCAGTCTTTGATGGGCCCGAGAATAAAAAACAGCGAATAGAGATCTACGAAAAGTATAAAGCTAATAGAAGGAAGGCCGATGCTGATCTGCCTGAGCAGATGGCACTTGTCAAAAAGTTTTGCGATTTATCTGGAATCCCTACTGTTGAAGTGGCAGGAGTTGAAGCCGATGATACTATGGGGAGTATTGCAACAAAAGCTGTTGCCGAGGGGTTTTTGGTTTATCTGTGTACAAGTGATAAAGATCTATGTCAACTTGTTGGAGAGAAAATTTATATTCTCAACACGTGGAAAAATAATCAAATTGTCGACGACAAAATGGTAGAACAAATTCATGGAGTTCCCCCTTCGAAGATTGTTGATCTCCTTGCCATGATGGGGGATACTTCAGACAACATTCCAGGTCTTTATGGGTTTGGGCCCAAAACGGGTGCTGCTCTTCTTAAAGAATTTGGTTCGCTCGATGAAATTCTTAAAAATCCTCATAAAGTGAAGGGAGTCAAAAAACAAGAAATTCTTCGAGAACAAGCCGATCAAGCGTTATTAAGCCGTCGTCTTGCGACCATTCATACGGATATTCCTTTTCCTCAAGATAAAAGGTGGTTTGCTTCAAAAGAAGAGAATTTGGAGGCTCTTCGAGAATTTTATCTTGAAATGGGTTTTAACGCTTTTATTCGAGAGCTTGATGCAAGGTGCTGGACCAAAAAAACTGAAGAAACCAAGGCCCATCTTGTTGATGATGAGAAAAGCTTTGAAAAATTGTTACAGAATCTCAAAGATCAAAAAGAGATTTGTTTTGATCTTGAGACAACGGACTTTCGCCCCCTGCAAGCATTACCCGTTGGAGTTGGATTTGGATTTAAGCCGGGGGAAGCCTTTTATGTTCCTCTCAATGGAAAGTTGGGTTTTGAAAAAGTATTAAAGGGGTTGAAACCTCTGTTTGAAGATCAGAAACTCTCTTTCTATGGGCATCATGTAAAGTATGATTGTCACGTTCTTGAAAATATAGGAATCTTGGTGACAAACCTTTGTTTCGACACCATTTTGGCCTCCTATATTCTTAACTCGGCTGCTCGTCAACACTCTCTTGACCATTTGAGTCTTGAATTTTTTGGAAAAGTGAAGATTTCAATTAAATCGCTGATTGGATCAGGAAAAAAACAAATCACAATGGATCAAGTGCCTATTCAGAGGGTTTGTGATTATTGCAGTGAAGATGTCGATTATACTTCAAGATTAAAAAAAATCTTTGAAAAAGAATTGGAAAAAAGAAAGTTGGCCCCCCTTCTTTATGAACTTGAACTTCCTCTGTCTAGGGTTTTACAAAAAATGGAGAGGACAGGAGTGTATCTTGACATTTCTCATCTTGAGAAAATGTCTATCGAGATTGGAAAAGAGATCGCCATTCTTGAAGATCAAATTTATCGACTTGCTGGTGAAACCTTCAATATCAGTTCGCCTAAACAACTTTCTCATGTTCTTTTTGAAAAATTAAAAATTAAACCTATCAAAAAAACAACGACAGGTCTTTCCACACGCGCTGATGTTCTTGAAGCTCTATCTGTTGAATTTCCAATTGCTGAGAAAGTTATTCAATACAGAGCTCTGGATAAACTCAGGTCTACCTACGTTGATGCTCTTCCCTATGATGTGAATCCTAGAACGGGACGGATTCATCCTACTTTTAATCAATTTGTGGTTGCCACAGGACGTCTTTCTTGCCAAGATCCCAACCTACAAAATATTCCAGTACGTGGAACGCTCGGCAAAAAAATCAGAGAAGCTTTTCGTCCTGAGGCAAAAGGATGGAGTTTTCTTTCAGCCGATTACTCGCAGGTCGAACTTCGTTTGTTGGCTCATTTAAGTGAGGATCCCAAATTGATCGATGCTTTTAAAAAGGGAGAGGACATTCATGTCGCCACCGCTTCTCAAATGTTTAACATCTCTCTAAGTGCAGTGACATCACAGCAAAGACATATGGCTAAAGCCATTAATTTTGGAATTATTTATGGACAACAGGCTTATGGGCTTTCTCAGGAGCTTAAGATTGATGTCAGGAAAGCAGCTAACTTTATCGAGGCCTACCTTGAACGTTATCCTCAGGTTAAGGAGTATATGATAACCTGTATTGAACACGTTCGCAAAACGGGGCGAGCGGTGACAATGATTGGTCGGGAGCGAAAGATACCAGAGATCAACAGTGGAAATAGTCAAATTCGGATGATGGCTGAACGATTAGCCATCAATACACCCTTGCAAGGAAGCGCCGCCGATATGATCAAACTAGCCATGCTTAAAATCGATCGCAATCTAACTCGTGACAAAATGAAGAGCAAAATGGTTCTACAAATTCATGATGAGCTGATTTTTGAGGCCCCTGATGAAGAGCTGCCTTCCCTCAAATCCATGGTGAAAGATGAGATGGAAGGAGTTTTTGAATTAAAAATTCCTCTTCTCGTGGATCTATCTGTTGGCAAAAATTGGGGAAAATGTTAGATTTGAGAACGGTAGGAATAACGGGCGGCATCGCGTCTGGGAAGACATCAGTTTGTCGAATGTTAAAAAATTTAGGTGCCCAGGTTGTTTTTACGGATCAAGTTGTCCATGCTCTATTGGTTCCCGATACAAATATAGGCAAAAGAATTTTGAAGATTGTCGGAGCCGATGTGGTCGAGGATGGCAAGTTCAATCGAGAAAAAATTGCAAAACGTGTGTTTAACTCTCCGGATTTATTATTTCAGCTAGAAGAAGTTCTTCATCCAGAGGTTTATCAAGAGCTAGAAAGGAAGATTCAGGAGACTTTGAATAAAACTCCCTTGCCCTCTCTGTTTGTTGTTGAAGTGCCCCTTCTTTTTGAGGTAGGTTTTGATCGTTTGTTTGATAAGACGGTAGTAGTGGTGGCTGATGAAAAGTTGCGTAACAGACGGTGTAATCTGATCAAGCAGGCGGATTTTGAAAAGCGGTCAAGTCGTCATTTAACCCAAGAAGAAAAAATGCAAAGGGCTGATTATATTCTTGATAATAACGGGACTCTCGAAGAACTTTTTGTTAAAACATCAAATTTATATCATCAACTGACTAACTATTAGGAGCAATTGTGACCATTATGGATAATCATATTACCCAGGAATCGGTTGAAGCAACGGGAGAGCCTTCCGGGGAAGAGCCCTCTAGAGGGGGACGATCCAAGAACCGACCAGAAAAAAATATTTCGAAACCTCCGGTTGAATCCAACGTGGTTGCCAAAGAAGAGATGGTGAATATTGCAACCCTGCAACGGATGACGATAGATGAACTGACCCAGTATGCTAAACAAATAGGTGTGAATAATTTGGGTTCATTGACACGATCTCAATTGGTCTTTGATTTGGTGAAAACGCTTTCAGAAAGGCCAGGAGAGGTGCTCTACGGTGAAGGAGTTTTAGAAGTTCTTCCTGATGGCTTTGGTTTTTTGCGTTCAACGACCTACAATTATTTCCCCTCCGCGGAAGATATTTATGTGTCACCTGCTCAGATTCGGCGGTTTGGTTTAAAAAAAGGGGATACTCTTTCTGGGACAATCCGAGCTCCTAAGGAGAAAGAGAAGTACTTCGCTCTTCTGCGTGTGGATACTATTAATGATGCCTCTCCGGAAAAAATTCGTGAGCGGGTCTTATTTGAGAACCTCACTCCTCTTTATCCTAACGAACGATTGGTGATGGAAACGAATAAAGAACGTTTCTCAACTCGTGTGTTTGATCTCACAGCTCCCATTGGAAAAGGGCAGCGTGGTTTGATTGTGGCCCCTCCAAGAAGCGGAAAATCAGTTCTTCTTCAAAATATTGCTCATAGCATTGCCATTAACAATCCAGAAGTGCATTTGATCATGCTTCTCATAGGAGAGCGTCCTGAGGAGGTGACCGATAATATTCGCATGGTTAAAGGTGAGGTGGTGGCTTCTACTTTTGATGAACCGCCAGAAAGACATGTCCAGATTGCTGAGATGGTGATTGAAAAATCGAAACGACTTGTGGAAACGGGCAAGGACGTTGTGATTTTGCTCGATTCGATCACTCGTCTTGCTCGGGCTTACAACACAGTGGTTCCTCATAGTGGAAAAATTTTAACAGGAGGGGTGGATGCAAATGCCTTGCATAAACCCAAGCGTTTTTTTGGTGCAGCGCGTAATATTGAACATGGTGGATCGCTCACTATTGTTGCAACGGCTTTGATTGAGACGGGTTCTCGAATGGATGAAGTGATTTTCGAAGAATTTAAGGGAACGGGTAATATGGAGCTCGTTCTCGATAGACGTTTGGCAGATAGGCGGCTTTATCCTGCAATCGATCTCATCAAAAGTGGAACACGTAAAGAAGAACTTCTCTATCATCCAAGCGAGTTGGAAAAGATCTACACTTTGCGCGGGGCGATAGCTGATTTAACACCGATCGATGCGATGAATTTGCTGCTGTCTCGTCTCAGAAAGACAAATAGTAATGCAGAATTTCTTCTTTCTATGAAAGATTAATAACACATTAGGTAATTCACATACGCAAAAAGAGATCTATACCCATTCCACTTCAAGAATTGGTTTTTGGCACAGCCAAAATCCCAATTCTTGAAGTGGAATGGGTATAAAGAAGAAATTCCAAAATCTTCATGTGTATGAAAAACGAAAGAGGTAGCGACC
>JAGRNW010000044.1 GCA_020440555.1 Chlamydiia bacterium | reverse complement strand
ATACTTCCCTGTGATGCCTATCATCCACTGCAGCTTTCTTGCCTTGCTCAAACACCGAATTAGCACCGCTAAGCAGCTCTTTTTTCCATTGGCTGACTTGGCAGGGGTGAACTTGATATTTGACTGCAATCTCGTTGACTGTGCGGTCATTCATAACAGCTTCAAGTGCTACTTTTGCTTTGAAAGCCGCATCATGTTTACGTCTCTTTTTCATGCCTAAACCTCTAAAATTAAGTATATTTTATCAGGTTGGCCTTACTTAATCACCTGTCCAGTTTTTGGGGACCACTATAGAGACACCAAATTCATTTTTTTTATTTGTCCAGTCTCGCCATCGAAAATTTTGAGTTGTTTTTTGATAATTTTCCTTAAAGCACTTTTTCTCAATCATATATTCAAGAAATTCTTTAAATTCATTTTTTAAATTAACCTTTTTACTAAGCTGTGTTGGATCGCGTATCAAAGAACTAATGATCGAAACCAACATTTCGTTTTTATTTTCTTTCCATAATTGATCTAATTCCTGCTGATTATGTTTTTTAAGACAAATCATTATAATTATCGCTGTGCTTTTTATGATTTCCTGAATTGCTAAATTCTTCTCAAGAATCCATTGTTTTTTATATTCTGTAAGTATTTTTAATCCAGAATTCGGGTCGGACTGAATCCAAGTATCAAATATTAAATACCTATTATCTTCAAAATCATTCAAGTAATTTAGCATCTTACCGAAATCCTCTTGCTCCAATTTTTTGATAACGATGAGAGTAAGTTTTTTTATCATAGATTCTTTCTCAGAAAAATACTTCGATGAAGAAGTGGAAACATAATCAAATTTTGCAATGGCAAAAAGTAACGACTGGAGAAAATCAGAACTGATCATTTCTGATTTATAAACTTCTTCACTCATTTTATCTAAAACAGCAATATGGGCCGCAAGTTTCTCGAAAAGTTTCTTCTGATTTTTACTCGTATAGTAGTCTCCTTTTTTAACCGAAAGTTTGGAAATGATGACTTCAGCAAACGAATCCAATACCGACTCCTTCGGATCTGAATCGCCCAATTCTCCAATTTCCGTGAACAATTGTATAAGGAATACAAGATTCACATTTTCTGAATCGTAAATCTTCCTCTCTACACGTTCTATTCCTCCAATCTGCTTAGCTAAACTCTTCACGAGTTGTTCATCTATTTTCTCACCTTCCTCAGTGACCAAAAGTTTGGAAATGATGACTTCGGCAAATAAGTCCAACACTTTCTTTTTCTTATCTGAATCATCATTCAATTCTCCAATTTCTTTGAACAATGGTATAAGAAATGCAAGATTCACATTTTCTGAATCGTCAATCTCCCTCTTTACACGCTCTATCTCTATTCCATCAATCTGCTTTGCCAAACTCTTCACGAGTTGTTCATTTATTTCCTCATCTTCCTCAACGATTTGTTCATCTATTTCCTCATCTTCCTCAACGATCAAAAGTTTGAAAACAAGCACTTTGGCAAGAAGATCTAAGATTGTTTTTTTATCAGAAAAATCATCTTTTTCACTAATTTTCAAAAATAAAGATCGAAGAAATTTAAAACTCAGTTTTTTATAATCTTTTTCAGAAACTAAAGATAATTTTTCAGTAACTTCAACAACAGCGTCAATCTGTGATGATATGTCACTGTTTTCTTTGAATGATGATTCGGACAGAACAAGTAAATAGTCTTCAAAAGTCACAATTTTATTATTTTCATCTTCTTTCAATTTATTACTTTCATCTTCTTCCGAAGATTCTTCTGGAAAAAATTTAGACTTGTTATAGAGATGTTTAAAAATTTGAACATTGCCACCATTTTCTATCAATAGGTGAAGCGATTCATGTTTCGGCAGTTTTAATTCCAAATACCGCTTGCGCTCTCTGCACACCTTAACCACATTATAAATGGCTACACCAATCATCGTTGCATCTAAACCGAAAAAAATCACGCCAGCCCCTCCAAAAACAGCGCCTGTAATAAATACAGGAAGAGTATTGAAACCCGCCATATACATCATACAGCCTCCACCGCCAGCAAGTCCTATTGCAATGATTGTGACAAAAATCGCCGCTACGATTGCGCAAATCACCTGATTCCGAATTTTTTTGTTCAAAAAATCCACATTTTTCTTAGTTTTAACATCAATTTTATAAATATCTTTATTTGAAATCTCACCAAAAGTCATATTTTTTTCCTTTTTTCCTCTTTTCTCATGAAATAACCATATTATATTGAATCAGTATTAATGTTTAGATAAGAAATTTTTAAAAAAATGGATAGATTGAAAAATTCCTTTTCTTTGCTATGATAAAGAAATGAAATCAAGCAAAAGTGAAAAAATTGTGATCGGAACTATTCGAGTCCACCCCAGAGGGTTTGGCTTCGTCGAACCTGAAGATCGCTCTATTGAACAGATTTTCATTCCTCCCTTTCTCCTCGGCGGGGCCGTCGAAGGGGATGTGGTAGAAATCCTCGTCTCAGAAAAACCTAATGAAAAGGGGCCCGAGGGAAAGGTTTGTCATATCATCAAAAGAGGACGGTCTCATATTGCTGGAACCATCACGCATTTGATAGGAAAGAAAAAAGCCTTGGCCTACACTCCTTTGTTGGGAACTAGAACTCCTGTTACGGTAAACTCTACATCTTCTTTAAAACCCGGAGATCGCGTCGTTATTCATGTCACTTCTTGGACCTCTAAAGGCGAGGGACCAAAGGGAAAGATTATGAGAGTTTTGGGATCTATCTCTGACCCTTCTGTCGATTTGATTGCCTGTATAGAAGAATACAACCTCCCTGATTCTTTTGAATTACAAGCTATCGAAGAGGCAAATGCCCTTGGAATCTCGGTATCAGAAAATGAGTGTCAAAATCGAAAAGATCTCAGGAATCTGGTATGTATGACCATTGATCCGGAGACAGCCAAAGACTTTGATGACGCTCTTTCGATCACAAAGGATAAAACGGGGATTTACCATCTTGGAGTGCATATTGCTGATGTATCCCATTATGTGAAGCGTGATTCTTTTTTAGATAAGGAAGCCAGGGAACGTTGTAATTCCATCTATTTTCCCGGAGTTTGTATCCCCATGCTTCCGGAAGCGCTTTCCAACGAGCTCTGTAGCCTCAAACCTAAAGTCGATCGATTGGCTGTTTCTGTTTTAATGAAACTATCAAGCGATGGGAAAATTTTAGATTATGAGATTGTCCGTTCAGTCATCCATAGTCGAAAGCGTTTTTCGTACGAAGAGGCTAAACTTGTATTAGATAGAAAAAAGAAAAGCCCTTATTTTAAACATCTAAAATTATTTGTTGAATTATGTCGACTTCTTAAAAAAGAACGCTATCAACGGGGAAGCATTGAATTTGCTCTTCCTGATGTTCAGATTCTAGTTGACGAGAAAGGAAAACCCGAAGGACTTAAACTTGTTGAGTACGATATCACTCATCAACTTGTTGAAGAGTTTATGCTCAAAACCAATGAGATTGTTGCCACTCATCTATCAAAAATGGGAAAACCTCTCACCTATCGAATCCACGATGAGCCCTCTGTTGAAAATCTGAAAGAATTTGCCTACCTCGCCTCTCTTTTTGGATTCAAAGTTTCCGAAATTCCCACAATGGAAGAGTTACAAACTTTATTTGATCAAGCCCGAGGTTCCCCACACGGACAGTTTTTAGCTACCTCATTCATTCGAAGTATGAAACTCGCCTCGTATTCATGCGAAAACATTGGCCATTATGGATTGATGCTCGATCATTATACCCATTTCACTTCTCCTATTCGTCGATATATCGATTTGATTGTCCACCGAGTATTATTTAATGACAATGGACACAATCTCGAAGAGATTGCCTTCAAATGCTCGGAACAAGAACGCCTCTCAGCCAAAGCCGAAAATAGTATGATTCGTTTAAAAAAACTTCGACTTCTTTTGAAAAGACAAAAAGAGACACCCCGTCAACCGTGGAAAGCAACTGTGACAACAGTGAAACCAATGGGTTTTGCTTTTGAACTCGATGAGTTATTAATTGAAGGATTTATCCATGTCTCTAAAATAGGGAGGGATTTTTATACCTTTAATGAGAAAAAAAAATCTCTCATTGGGTCCCATTTTCATGAAGTTTTCACTTCAGGGGACTCCATTATAGTCACTTTAAAGGGTGTAAATTTAATCACTGGCGAAGCCCATTTTGAGCTTGCCAAATGCTCTTGACAGGATCACTCTTTAGCATAACAATGGAAGTTTTAAAATTAGCAACACCATGATTAAAAAATATTTCTTAACAGGCCTTGTCATCCTCCTCCCCCTGGCAGTGACGGTTGCTATCGTTGCATTTATTATTAATTTTCTCACTGATCCTTTTGTGGGAGTTTTTGAACAATTTTTCGAACAATTTAATTGGTACCCACGCCTCAAAGTGCTTGTTCATGTCTCACTTCAAATAGTTCTTTTGTTTTCTATTTTCTTTTTAATTGTTTTTCTCGGTTTTTTAACCCGTCTGCTCGTATTTAAGTATCTCCTTCAATTCTACGATTATATCATGCACCGCATTCCATTTATTAAATCGGTGTATAAGACGTCTCAGCAAATCATAAAAACGATTTTTGGAACTCAGTCTCGTTCTTTCAAAGAGGTCGTCTTAGTCCCTTTTCCTACTATTGGTGGATATTGCATTGGGCTTGTAAGTTCCAAGGCGCCTATTTTGTGTGAGGAGGCAACTGGAAAAGAATTGATCTCGGTTTTTGTTCCTACAACTCCCAACCCCACTTCAGGCTACTTGATCATGTATGATAGGAATATAGTTCAAAAAATTGACATGAAAATCGATGATGCTTTCAAATACATTATTTCATGCGGAGTCCTCACTGCAAATGAAAGTTTCCCTGTCCCTCCTCCGCCGCAAGAAAAATGATTGCTTTTTTTCCAAAATCCTCGTACCTTGGTCGGAGTTGTTGGATGAAATTTAAGGTTTTCTTATGACTCGTATTGGCAAAAAACAAGAGCGCCGGGCTATCTCCCCTCGCAAACATAGAAGTCCCTCTCTTAAAACAGGTCCAAAAAGGGACAACCTACCAGAGGGATATCGTCTTCACGAAAATGCTCTAGATAGGGAAAAGACTAAAAATCAAATCTTTATTGCAAAGGTAAAATAAGTATGTCAAGGCATCAAAGTTATGGTAAGTCTGTCAAAGGTGGAAAAAAACGGAATGTGCTCAAACGATTTGAACGTGTTGATGTACTAAAGAAGCTTGGCCGCTGGAATAAAGAGACCAACAAAAAAGTCACGGGTCTCCCTAAAACGCCCGTAACGTTTTAACAGCCTCTTTTCCGTGAAAGTTCTTGTTTTTGATCAGCAACAGGATTTAGTGATTTCTAAGGCGTCCGTAAAGCCTGTTGTCAAAAGTGTTCTTGTCATTGAGGGGGCGCATACTGATGAGATTGCTGTTTATTTTGTAACTAAAAAAGAAATTTCAAAATTACACAGTGAATTTTTTAATGACCCCACTCCAACAGATTGTATTTCTTTCCCTTTAGATGGTCCGGGTGAAAAGGGTTATAACGTTTTAGGGGAGATTTTCATTTGCCCCAAGACTGCTCTGGATTTTGTTCTTACCTTAAGTGAAGAGTTGGGTGAAAACGTCTATTTTGAGACGACCCTTTATTTAGTACATGGACTCCTTCATTTGCTTGGTCATGATGATCAGGAAGAGGGAGCACAAAAGAAAATGCAGGAGCGAGAACAACTTCATATGGAACGTCTCATTAAAGAGGGACTCCTCCTCAAACAGTAGATTTGATATACTCACATGAGTATAACCTAAGTATATCCTTAGTCATAGGAGGAGAATTGCTCGCCCTTTGGTTCATCTTTCAATTTGCCAGCCTTCTCTGGGCTTTCTTCATTGCAATCACCTACTTCTCCCTTACCCATCTTGGTGAATACAGAACCCAGGAATGTATCGAAGAGGCTCATGGAAAAAAAATCTACCTTCCCCTCCATAGACTCATTTTTCCCATGCGAAGCTATGAAATGTTAGTTTTTGGTTCAAAACTCTCTCTCACTTTTGCCACCGGAGTCTATACTCTTTTTGCTTATCTTGGCCTCCTTTATTTTCTCCCTAATTTTCCTGCTTTTGTTATCTTTTGCCTTTTTTATTTGGGAATCGCTTTCCTATTTATCGATTTTTTTCCTTTTTTAATCGCATTTAAAAACAGTGAAAAAGGGCTCAAAATCTCCCTTTGGATGAGTTCATGGTTTCTTTATCTATCTCTCCCTTTCACATTTATCTTCATAAAAATGGAAGAAAATGCTTCCCATATTCATGAAAAAAAAGAAGGGGGAGATTCAATTGATGAGATGAAGGAAACTATTGTGGAGATTTTGCAAAAGGCTGATGTTCAAGGATATCTTTCGGAAATGGACAAAAAACTTCTGGGTTCTGTTGTCAAATTTAAAGACAGAATTGTTCGCGAGGTCATGGTCCCCAGAATCGATCTTTTTTGCCTTCCAGCGACCAGTTCCATCCGAGAAGCTGCTAAGGAGTTGCAAGAAGAGGGGTATAGCAGAATTCCTATCTACAAAGAAACGATTGACAATATTGTCGGTGTTTTGATGTTTAAAGATATTCTTGAGCTTTATATGGATTGCGAATCGGGGAAAAAAGATCCCTCTCTTTTAAACGGAGTGATTGAGCCTCTCATTAAGCGTCCTTTTTATACTCCTGAAACAAAAAAAGTTTCCGGACTTCTACAAGAATTTCGTTCACGCGGAATGCATATGGCGATCGTGGTTGATGAATATGGGGGAACAGAAGGAGTTGTGACTATCGAGGATCTTCTCGAAGAAATTGTGGGAGAGATCACTGATGAATATGATGTAAATGATGAAGTTCTTTATACCCCTTTACCGGGAGGGGGAAGTTGGATTGTCGACGCCCGGATGAGCATTATCGATGCTGAGGAGATCTTGGGGATAAGTATTCCTCAAGAAGGGGATTATGATACAATTGGCGGTTACCTTTTCCACCGTTTCGGCACTATTCCCTCCAACGGTCAAAAAGTTCACCATGATGAATTTGATATGGAGATCTTGAGTTCAACGGAAAGGAGCGTCGAAAAGGTCAGAATC
The DNA here is from genome assembly GCA_020440555.1 of Chlamydiia bacterium. Taxonomy (GTDB): domain Bacteria; phylum Chlamydiota; class Chlamydiia; order Chlamydiales; family JAAKFR01; genus JAGRNW01. Next base: position 4,242 of record JAGRNW010000044.1, on the reverse strand, counting down.
ATCTCGAGAACAAAAGAGAGACGTGCATGATCGCCTTAATGCCTTTTCTTTTTGGTCTGACGGTTGGATTGGTCCTTTTTTGGGGATACTTCACTCTCAAAAAGGGGGGATTCTTTGCTATTGGAAATAGAATTATTAAAGAAGCTGAGAGACAGGCCAAAAAAATTGAACAAGAGTTAGATCTTAAACTTCAAAAAGAAGCGTTTGCTGCAGAAAAAGAGAACGAAAAAAAGTGGCAAATTTTTGTAAGAAAAATGCAGAAGGAGGAGGGACGCATCAAAGAGCGTGAAAGAGTGCTCGAAAAGCGGATCGTTCTTGTTGATCATCGAACAGCGGCCCTTGAGGAAGATCTAAGAAAATTTGCTACCCATTCCAAACAACTGGAGGAAAAAAAAAAAGAGCTCGCTACGCAAGAGGAGAACTTAATTTCTGCTCTTCAACAACTCGCTGGTTTTGATTCCTCTGAAGCCCAACTCGCTCTTTTTGAACGCCTTGAAAAAAGTCTTGAAGTTGAGCAAGCCAATCGAATTCAACAATCAATTCGTCAAAGTAGAGAAACATGTGAGTCAAAAGCAAAACAAATTGTAGCTACAGCCATTTCGAGACTTTCCATATCGTGCGTTTCAGAACTTTTAATCACTCCTGTCTTATTACCCAATGATGCTGTTAAAGGACGAATTATTGGACGTGAGGGAAGAAATATCCGTTTGCTTGAACAATTATGCGGAGTAAACCTGATCATGGACGATACCCCTGGAACTATTGTAATTTCCGGATTTGATCCCATCCGAAAGGAAGTGGCTAAACAAGCTCTACAAAAATTAATCGGAGATGGCAGAATCCACCCCACACGAATCGAGGAAGTCGTTCTTGAATGCCAAGAAGGAATTGAAAAGCAACTTGTTTCCTATGGAGAAGAGGCTGCCTTTGAAGCCTGTGTCTTCTCTCTTCATTCCGATCTTATTATGCTCCTTGGAAAACTCAAATTCAGAACCAGTGTTGGACAAAATGTTCTAAAACATTCTATCGAAGTTTCTCAGTTGATGGGGCTTATGGCTCTTGAACTCAATCTCGATGCTCCCCTCGCTAAACGCATAGGACTCTTACATGATATTGGAAAGGCTCTCCCTTTAGGGAAAGAAGTCTCTCATGCAATCGCTGGACACGATTTTGCCTTAAAATGTGGAGAGGATTCCAAAGTGGCTAATGGAATCGGTGCTCATCATGGAGAGATGGAAAGTACAACCATCGAGGGATATCTTGTTGCTATGGCTGACGCTTTATCGGGTGGACGCTCAGGAGCACGCAGTGTTCCCCTTGAAAAAACATTTACAAGAATGAAACAACTTGAGGAACTCTCTCTTTCCTTTGAAGGGGTGATCGCCGCTCATGCTGTTCAAGCTGGTAAAGAATTAAGAGTGATCGTCAGTCCTTCTCAAATTGACGATGCAAAATCAATTGTATTAGCAAGAAATCTTGCAAAAAAGATTGAAGAAAAAATTTCGCATCCAGGAAAGATTAAAATCACTGTTTTGAGACAGGCGCGGGCAGTTTCCTATGCTTTATAGAAAATAAGTTGACAACGACCAACATCGAGGATTATGAACTCACCTTACGCAAAAAATCTTTTACGATGAATAGCATGAAGACAAAAAACGCAAGCGAACTTCCTAAAGATGAAGAAGTAAAATTCAAAACTCAAATTAAAAAGATTTTTTGTAAGATAAGTTAATTAATGATTTTTAAACTGCGGAGCAGCTCATGAAAGTTACGGAGAAAAAAAGAGGAAAAGTCACTCTATTTTCTATTGAAGGGAGGTTAGATAGTAACACTTCTGCTGAAGTGGATGAACAGATTATGGCGACTATTCATGAAGGCTCCAAAAAAATTGTTCTCGATTTTAGTGCTTTGGAATATATTTCTTCGGCTGGCGTTCGCGTCTTAGTTCATTGCCACAAAGAAGTGGAAAAATTGGGAGGACATATTTATTTGGCTTCTGTTCCCAAGCCTATCGAAAATGTGTTATATATCACTGGATTTTTACCCTATTTTACTGTGTTTGATCATCCCGCTCAAGCCACTCAAGCTATCGAACAAGATGAAGCCACCGATTGAAGAAAAAGAAGTTTTTTTGTATGGTAGCACTTTTTCACTTTAGGAAGCTATGCGACGGTCTATTTGCATCGCAGAGCCCCATGTGGCTCGTGCTGGGGTAACATCTACTTGGAGATTCCACTATTCAACCAATACTCCCCTTCCCAAGGGAGCAAAGTTGAAATTTGACATTCAAAGTTGTGGACGTGACATTGATTGGGATGTCCCCACAAGCCATCTTGAAGAGGGGGCCGATGTCATTTATGCTACCTTGGAAGATGGTACCCTTCTTGAGGCCGAGGAAGTGGAAGTTCCTGAAAGCTATATTCCTCAATATGAATTCACTCTTCCCTCCCCCTTAAAAATTGGGGGTAAGGTCACTATTGTAATGGGAGCCCCTCCAAAAGCAAAAGATCTTGAGAGATTAGGAAATCGTTGTCAACTGACCATTCAAAGACGACGCCCCTTCCTGCTTTATATCGATTCTAAGGGAAAGGGAAATTATGAGGAGCCCGAAACCTTCGGCATCGATATCAAGGGTGGAAATCTGTACGCAATTCGGATACTGACCCCCTCTTTTGTAGCCAAAAACAAACGATTTGATATTACTGTCCGTTTTGAAGACGAATATGGTAACTTAACAAATAGCGCTCCTGAAGATACACTGATCGAGCTCACTTATGAACACTTGCGGGAAAATCTCAACTGGAAACTTTTTGTCCCTGAAACAGGTTTCGTGATTCTTCCCAACCTCTACTTTAATGAAACCGGAGTTTACAGAATCCAACTCAAGAATCTTAAGACGGGTGCAAACTATTTTTCTTCTCCTATTAAATGTTTCTCTGAGAATGATCGCAATCTTTTTTGGGGTCTTTTTCATGGTGAGTCAGAAAGGGTGGACTCGACCGAAAATATAGAGAATTGTCTCCGTCACTTTCGAGATGATAGGCATCTGAATTTTTATACTTCGTCCTGTTTCGATTCTACAGAAGAGACATCCAACGATATTTGGAAATTAATTTCTCAAAATATTGCTGATTTTAATGAAGAGGACCGTTTTATAACCTTTTTGGGTTTTCAATACCAAGGGGAAGATAAAACTGAAGGAATTCGTTTGATTGTCTATATCAAAGATAATAGGCCTCTTTTAAGACAAAAAGAGACTAAAAGTTCTTCACTGGGCAAAATTTACAAAACCCACACACCAAAAGATTTTATTTCAATTCCCTCTTTCACCATGGGAAAAGGGACTGTTTTTGATTTCAAAAACTTTAATTCGGAATATGAACGTGTTGTTGAAATTTATAATGCTTGGGGGTGTTCCCTTAAAACTGCGAAGGAGGGCAATCCTCGCCCGATTACTTCTCTTGGGAGGGGGGGGGTCGAAGAGGATGATGCGGGCTCCGTTGAAAAGGCTTTAAAGGCAGGTCATCGTTTTGGATTTATTGCGGGTGGTTTGGACGATCGTGGAATTTACTCTGATTTTTACGATAGTGAGCAAGTTCAGTATACCCCAGGTTTTACAGGGGTGATCTCTCCCAAGCATAACCGTGAATCGATAATGGATGCTCTTTTTAAACGGAATTGTTATGCCACAACGGGGGCCAAGATCATTGTTGGTTTTTATATTGCAGGTCATCCGATGGGAGGAGAATTATCGACAGCCAAAAAACCGGGTCTTTCTGTGAATCGGCATATTTCTGGGTATGTAGCTGGAGAAGATACCATTAGATCAATTGAGATTATCCGAAATGGTGAAGTGATTCATACCCTTTACCCTCAAGTTTCTTATTGTGATTATACTTACGATGATATGGAGCCTCTAGATCAGTTTACATTAAAACGAGAGAAGGGTTTATCTCCATTTGTTTATTACTATCTTCAAGTTACTCAAGAGGATGGGCATCTAGCTTGGACTTCCCCTATTTGGATCGATTGTTTGGCCTCTGCCGAGACAACTTAATTAAAGAGCGTGACCGAAGGCTTTATACCCATTCCACTTCAAAAATTGGTTTTTGGCAAGTCCCCATTTTGCTACAGCAGACTTAATACCATGAACCTGTATCCATAATAACCTGAGTTTTGGGTTGCTTACGCAACAAAAAGCATGCCTTTCTCTTCTACGGCCCGTCGCAAGGAAGGCTTTTT